>NZ_JAEKEG010000169.1 GCF_016651255.1 Pseudomonas sp. TH10 | reverse complement strand
ACCGCGAAGGTATCGGTGTCTTCATTCTGCGCACTGGTGTCGTGCCCGTTGATTTCGAACTGGTTGTACTCGGCCACCAGCTTGAGGTTGCTGTTGACGTCATGGAACAGCGCAATACCGCGGGTCTCGTAATCCGCGCCGCTGCCGACGACGCCGTTGCCGTCGTCCTTGGTCTTGCCGTAGGACAGTGCCAGGCGGTTCTTGCCGAGTTTGTAAGAGCCTTGCAGCAGGTAACCGTCGCTGTCGACGTTGCGCAACGTCGGCTCCCCGGCGTTGTTGGTGAAGAACGGGTTGATGCCCTTGGCCTGGAAGCCGGAACCGGTCAGCGACAAGCCACCCATCTTCGCCTGCACGCCGTAACCAACGCCCTTGGAGGTCACGGACTCGACGCTTGAGTCAGTGTTGTCCGAGGTCTGGTAGCTGCCGTTGACCCAGCTGTAGATCTGCGCACCGGCCAGGTCGAACTGGTAGGTGATCTCGCTCTCGGTTCGCGGGTTCTCCTGGTAGGCCTTGCCCGTCGGGCTACTGTCGTTGGTGTCCACCGGGTCCATGATCCCCACCGCCACCCGCAAACCGTCCATCACCGGCGTGCGGTAGGTGATCTGCGAAGTGGGAAACGGGTACGGATAACCACTGCCGATATTGCCGAACGACACGCCGCCACCGTCCACCAGGCCCAGGGTATCGCTGACCTGGCCGTACCCGGCGAGCAGTTCGTCGAGCAGGATGTTGGAGCGGGCAAACAGGCCGAAGTCCTTGCCGATCAGCACCTCGCCCCATTCGGGATTGGCGACCGTACCGTAGAACTGGCGAACGTCGATGGCCGTGTCGGTGCCATTGGTTTCACTGTCGTTGATGGTCACCCAGAACGAAGCGCGCGCACCGAGCTTCAGGTCATCGATCTGCTTGCCCATGTTGAAGCCCAGGTAATTGGGCAGGAAGCCCATCTTGACCCGCGACTGGCGCCGGTCGTACTGCTCGCCCTCGCGGTCCACATCACTGTTGACGTAAAAGGCATTGATGTAACCGTCGGTGGAAAAAGTCGTCTGGTCCTTGTCGTACAGCACGATCTCGGCTTGGACCATCGGGCTCAAGCCCAGGGCCGACAGGCTGGCGATCAAGGCAGGCAAATAACGATGCTTGAAATTCTTATTGTTGTGCATGACGCGCTCCGCAGCGGGGACTGGATGTCGGAGGCGATTATCGAAAGTGCACCGGCGGCGTCATACGCTGCCTTGGGGGCGATCAGCAGGTGCTTTGGACTGGCTGGCGTGAGGCGGCAAGTTGGGCGTAAGACCGGCCCGCGCCTGGGCCCGCCACTTAAGGTGTAAGACGCTCAGACGCTCGCGCGCAGCAACATACAGGCTGCAATGACCAGACACAGGCTGGCGAACCCGACTTGCAGGGCCCGGGCCGGGACCCGCGCACAGAATCGCCGACCGATGATCATGCCGACGATGCTGGCGATAATGAAGCTCACGCCCAGGCCTTCGATGCGCACTCCCGCGTGGAATGCGCCGATCACACCGATGGCCGAGATCAGGCTGATCACCATCAGGGAGGTGGCGACGATGCCGCGCATCTGCACGTCGGTCAGTTGCTTGAACGCCGGGACGATCAGGAACCCGCCGCCTACCCCGAGCAAGCCGGACACCACTCCCGTGACTGCGCCCAACGCGGCCAGGGTCGCGGTGCATTTGGCAGTCCAGGAAAAGCGCCCGGTCTGCTGGTCGAGCATGCAGTTTTTCTGGCCCCAGTTGGCATGGCCGTGGTCGCTCGGCCCTTCGCCATGGCGCTCGCGACGCAGCATGCGCCAGGCGACCATGATCATCAGCAGGCTGAACAGCATCATCAGGACCTTTTCCGGAAGCTGATGAGCGAAAAACCCCCACCGGCGAAAAGATCGCCCCCAGCAGCGCAATGAGCAACGCTGCGCGATAACGCACCAGCCCGTGGCGCAGACCGTCGATGGCGCCCACTGCGGCCGCACTGCCCACGGCAAACAAAGCAATGGGCGCTGCCTGGGTCATGCTCAGGCCGAGCCCCAATACCAGCGCCGGCACCGCCAGAATGCCGCCCCCCGCCCCGGTCAACCCAAGGACCAGGCCCATCACCCAACCAAAAAAAATTGCCAGTAGCATAAAAAATCTTAATCCATGAAAAGCCGGGAACGCCCAGTATCGATGGTGTACAGGATAGAGCCAGGGCGCGATTTTTCCTTCCCCCAATTGCCAGGGGCTGGCCAATCCGGGGCAAATGAATCTACGCTGACCGCTTGTTCAACGAAGAACCGGCCAACATGCCTGCCCTGATTGAAGCTTTTCTTGACCCTGCCTCATCGACCTGGAGCTACGTAGTCCACGAGGGAGATGGCAGTGCCTGCGCCATCGTCGACCCGGTGCTGGATTACGACGCGGCGGCCGGTCGCACCGGTACGGTCCAGGCCGACCGCATCAGTGCATTTGTGCGTACTCACCAATTGCAGGTGCAGTGGTTGCTGGAAACCCACGCCCATGCCGATCACCTGTCAGCGGCGCCCTACCTGCGTCGCGAACTGGGCGGCAAGATCGCGATCGGCCAGTCGATCAGCAAGGTCCAGGACGTATTCAAGCGTCTGTTCAACCTGGAGCCCGGGTTTGCCGCCGATGGCTCGCAGTTCGATCACCTGTTTGCACCGGACGAGTCATTCATGATCGGCAATCTCAAGGCGACGGCCTTGCACGTGCCCGGCCACACCCCGGCGGACATGGCCTATCTGGTCGACAGCACCCTGATTCTAGTGGGCGATACACTGTTCATGCCGGACGTCGGCACCGCCCGCTGCGACTTTCCAGGGGGAAACGCGAACCAGATGTTCGCTTCCATCCAGAAGCTCCTGGCGTTTCCGACCGGCGTAAATTTGTACGTCTGCCACGATTACCCGCCAGAGGGCCGCGAGCCCAGCTGCGTGACCACGGTTGGTGAGCAGCGCCGAAGCAATATTCATGTGCGTGACGGCGTCGACGAAAGCGAGTTTGTGGCCATGCGCAACCAGCGCGATGCCGGTTTGGGCATGCCGAACCTGTTGCTGCCGGCGATTCAGGTGAATGTGCGGGCGGGGAATCTGCCGCCGGCGGAAGACAATGGCGTGAGTTACCTGAAAATCCCGCTGAATAAATTTTGACTGCGAAAGATCGCAGCCTCGTTTCTCTCGACAGCTCCTACAGAGATCCCCCGGTGCATGTAGACAATGCAGGAGCTGGCGCAGCCTGCGATCTTTTGATCTTTCGATATTCAGGTGGCCAGCGTCAACCCGTTCGCCGGCAACGGCAGCGCGGTCTTGTAGCGCACCTGCTTGAGCGCAAAGCTGGAGCGGATGTTCGCCACCCCGGGCACCTTGGTCAGAAAATCCATCATGAAACGTTCCAGCGACTGAATGGTCGGCACGAGGACCCGGATCAAGTAGTCCGGGTCTCCGGCCATGAGGTAGCACTCCATGACTTCGGGGCGATCGGAAATCGCCTCCTCGAAATGCTGCAACGCCTCCTCCACCTGCTTCTCCAGGCTGACATGAATGAACACGTTGACGTGCAGCCCCAGCAGATCGGCATCCAGCAGCGTCACTTGCTCGCGAATCAGCCCTAACTCCTCCATCGCCTTGACCCGGTTGAAGCACGGCGTCGGCGACAGATTTACCGAGCGTGCGAGGTCGGCGTTGGTGATGCGCGCATTCTCCTGAAGGCTGTTGAGAATGCCGATGTCGGTACGGTCCAGTTTGCGCATGAGACAAAACCACCTGTTTTTTATGTTTATGCAGAATTTCTATCTGCAAATCGTCTCCAGCGCAACGAAACAGAGAGAAATATTCTTCTTGCCCGGGCCTATGATTGTTGTAGGACAAGATTTCCTCTACCGAGGAATGACTGCCAGCTCACTACAAGAAATTCACAAGATCGAGCGTAGAAGCCATGACCCAAGCGTATGAACCGCTGCGTCTGCACGTCCCTGAACCTTCGGGCCGTCCAGGCTGTAAAACCGACTTCTCCTACCTGCATTTGACCGATGCCGGTACGGTGCGCAAACCTCCAATCGACGTAGAACCCGCTGACACCGCCGACCTGGCGCGTGGGCTGATTCGTGTGCTCGACGATCAAGGCAATGCCCTCGGCCCATGGGCCGAGAACGTGCCGGTCGAGATCCTGCGTAAAGGCATGCGCGCCATGCTCAAGACGCGCATTTACGACAACCGCATGGTGGTCGCCCAGCGCCAGAAAAAAATGTCGTTCTACATGCAGAGCCTTGGTGAAGAAGCCATCGGCAGCGCCCAGGCTCTGGCCTTGAACATCGACGACATGTGCTTTCCGACCTACCGTCAGCAAAGCATCCTGATGGCCCGCGAAGTGCCACTGGTCGACCTGATCTGCCAACTGCTGTCCAACGAGCGCGATCCGCTCAAGGGCCGCCAGTTGCCGATCATGTATTCGGTTAAAGAGGCTGGTTTCTTCACCATCTCCGGCAACCTCGCCACCCAGTTCATTCAGGCGGTCGGTTGGGGCATGGCTTCGGCGATCAAGGGCGACACCAAAATCGCCTCGGCGTGGATCGGTGACGGCGCCACCGCCGAGTCGGACTTCCACACCGCCCTCACCTTCGCCCACGTCTACCGTGCACCGGTCATCCTCAACGTGGTCAACAACCAGTGGGCAATTTCGACCTTCCAGGCGATTGCCGGTGGTGAAGCCACCACCTTCGCCGGACGCGGCGTCGGTTGCGGTATCGCCTCTTTGCGCGTTGATGGCAACGACTTCTACGCGGTTTACGCCGCCTCTGCCTGGGCTGCCGAGCGCGCCCGTCGCAACCTCGGCCCGACCATGATCGAATGGGTCACCTACCGCGCCGGCCCGCACTCGACCTCGGACGATCCGTCGAAATACCGCCCGGCCGATGACTGGAGCCACTTCCCGCTCGGCGACCCGATCGCCCGTTTGAAACAGCACCTGATCAAAGTCGGCCACTGGTCGGAAGACGAGCACACCGCCGTCAGCGCCGAGCTCGAAGCCGAAGTGATTGCCGCGCAGAAACAGGCCGAACAGTACGGCACCCTGGCCGGCGGCCAGATTCCAAGCGCCGCGACCATGTTCGAAGACGTCTACAAAGAGATGCCGGAGCACTTGAAGCGCCAGCGTCAGCAGTTGGGGATCTGACATGAACGATCACAACAACAATATTCAGTTGGAAACTGCCATGACCACGACCACCATGACCATGATCCAGGCCCTGCGCTCGGCCATGGATGTGATGCTTGAGCGTGATGACAATGTGGTGGTGTTCGGTCAGGACGTCGGTTATTTCGGCGGCGTGTTCCGTTGCACCGAAGGCCTCCAGACCAAGTACGGTGCCTCGCGAGTGTTCGACGCGCCGATCTCCGAAAGCGGCATCGTCGGCGCTGCCGTCGGCATGGGCGCCTACGGTTTGCGTCCGGTCGCCGAAATTCAGTTCGCCGACTACGTTTACCCCGCTTCCGACCAGATCATTTCCGAAGCCGCGCGCCTGCGTTATCGCTCGGCCGGCGAGTTCACCGCGCCGATGACCCTGCGCATGCCTTGCGGCGGCGGCATCTACGGCGGCCAGACGCACAGCCAGAGCATCGAGGCGATGTTCACTCAGGTTTGCGGCCTGCGCACGGTCATGCCATCCAACCCTTATGACGCCAAAGGCCTGCTGATCGCCTCCATCGAAAACGATGACCCGGTGATCTTCCTTGAGCCAAAGCGCCTGTACAACGGCCCGTTCGACGGCCACCACGACCGCCCGGTAACCCCGTGGTCGAAACACCCGGCCGCGCAAGTCCCGGACGGTTACTACACCGTACCGCTGGACGTTGCCGCGATTACCCGTCCGGGCAAAGACGTGACCGTGCTGACCTACGGCACCACTGTTTACGTCTCGCAAGTCGCTGCTGAAGAGTCCGGCGTCGACGCCGAAGTCATCGACCTGCGCAGCCTGTGGCCGCTGGACCTCGAAACCATCGTCAAATCGGTGAAGAAAACCGGTCGTTGCGTGGTGGTTCACGAGGCCACCCGCACCTGCGGTTTCGGTGCCGAACTGGTGTCGCTGGTGCAAGAGCATTGCTTCCATCACCTGGAAGCGCCAATCGAACGCGTCACCGGTTGGGACACCCCCTACCCGCACGCGCAAGAGTGGGCGTATTTCCCAGGGCCGTCCCGAGTGGGCGCGGCGTTGAAACGGGTTATGGAGGTCTGAATGGGCACGCACGTTATCAAGATGCCGGACATCGGCGAAGGCATCGCAGAAGTAGAATTGTCGCAGTGGCACGTCAAGGTCGGCGATCTGGTGGTTGAAGATCAGGTGCTGGCGGACGTGATGACCGACAAGGCGATGGTCGATATTCCATCGCCGGTACACGGCAAGGTCATTGCGTTAGGTGGTCAGCCGGGTGAAGTGATGGCGGTTGGCAGTGTGCTGATCAGCATTGAAGTTGAGGGTGCTGGCAACCTTAAAGAGTCCGCCGCTCCCGCTCCTGTAAAAGAAGCACCGGCGGCGCCGAAAGTTGAAACCGTAGTGGAAAGCCAACCTGCTCCAGCCGCCCCGCGTCCGGCTGCGGTTTGCCAAGGCCCGATGGTTGCTCGTGAAGCGGATGAACGCCCGCTCGCCTCCCCGGCCGTGCGCAAGCATGCGCTGGATCTGGGCATTCAATTGCGTCTGGTGCGCGGTTCCGGCCCGGCCGGTCGTGTGCTGCACGAAGACCTTGAAGCCTATCTGGTGCAAGGTCAGTCAAACGCTTCGGCGCCGGTTGCTACCACTTATGCCCAGCGTAACGACGAAGAACAGATTCAAGTCATTGGCATGCGCCGCAAGATCGCCCAGCGCATGCAGGACGCCACTCAGCGAGCCGCACACTTCAGTTATGTCGAAGAAATCGACGTCACCGCGATTGAAGAACTGCGCGCGCATCTGAATGAAAAACACGGTGCCAGCCGTGGCAAGTTGACCTTGCTGCCGTTCCTCGTCCGCGCCCTGGTCGTCGCCCTGCGCGACTTCCCGCAGATGAACGCCCGCTACGACGACGAAGCCCAGGTCATTACCCGCCTCGGCGCGGTGCATGTCGGCGTCGCCACGCAAAGCGATGTCGGTCTGATGGTGCCGGTGGTGCGTCATGCCGAAGCTCGGAGCCTGTGGGACAGCGCGGCGGAGATCTCGCGTTTGGCCAACGCCGCACGTAATGGCAAGGCCAGCCGTGATGAGTTGTCCGGCTCGACCATCACCCTGACCAGCCTCGGTGCGCTGGGCGGCATCGTCAGCACGCCAGTGTTGAATCTGCCGGAAGTGGCAATCGTCGGCGTCAACAAAATCGTTGAACGACCGATGGTTGTGAAAGGCCAGGTGGTGATTCGCAAGATGATGAACCTCTCCAGCTCTTTCGATCACCGCGTGGTCGACGGAATGGACGCGGCGCAATTCATCCAGGCCATTCGCGGCTTGATCGAACAACCCGCAACGCTGTTTGTGGAGTAGGTCATGCATCAGACTTTGAACACCACGCTGCTGATCATCGGCGGCGGCCCTGGCGGTTACGTGACCGCGATCCGTGCCGGCCAGTTGGGCATCCCGACCATCCTGGTGGAAGGCCAATCCCTGGGCGGCACCTGCCTGAACATTGGCTGCATTCCGTCCAAGGCACTGATTCACGTCGCCGAGCAGTTTCACCAGACCCGCCAACACAGCCAGCACTCGGCCTTGGGGATCAGCGTGGCGGCCCCCACCCTCGACATCGGCAAGAGCGTCGAGTGGAAGGACGGTATCGTTGACCGCCTGACCACTGGCGTTGCCGCGTTGCTGAAAAAGAACAAGGTCCAGGTCATTCAGGGCTGGGCCAAGGTCATCGACGGCAAAACCGTCGAGGTCGGTGACACGCGAATCCAGTGCGAGCATCTGGTGCTGGCCACCGGTTCCACCAGCGTCAACCTGCCGATCCTGCCGATTGGCGGGCCGATCATCTCCTCCACCGAAGCACTGACGCCAAAGTCAGTGCCGAAACGTTTGGTCGTGGTTGGCGGTGGTTACATTGGTCTGGAGTTGGGCATCGCCTATCGCAAACTGGGCGCTGACGTGAGCGTGGTCGAGGCGCAGGAGCGCATTCTGCCGGCTTACGATGCCGAACTGACTCAGCCAGTGCATGACGAGCTGAAAAAGCTGGGCGTGAGGCTTTACTTGAAACATAGCGTCCAAGGCTGTGATTCTTCTAGCAATACCCTCCAGGTTCTTGAGCCGGGGGCGCGACGCTGAACCTGGAAACCGATCAGGTGCTGGTGGCCGTCGGTCGCAAACCGAATACCCAAGGCTGGAACCTTGAAGCGCTGAATCTGGACATGAACGGTTCAGCGATCAAGATCGACAGCCGCTGCCAGACCAGCATGCGCAACGTCTACGCCATTGGCGATTTGAGCGGCGAGCCGATGTTGGCCCACCGCGCCATGGCGCAGGGCGAAATGGTTGCCGAATTGATCAGCGGCAAGACCCGCGAATTCCACCCGACTGCCATCGCCGCGGTGTGCTTTACCGACCCGGAACTGGTGGTGGTTGGCAAAACACCGGACGAGGCCAAGGCTGCGGGCCTGGACTGCATCGTGTCGAGCTTCCCGTTCGCCGCCAATGGCCGGGCGATGACGCTGGAGTCGAAAAGCGGCTTCGTGCGCGTGGTCGCTCGTCGGGATAATCATGTGATTGTCGGCTGGCAGGCTGTGGGTGTCGGGGTGTCCGAGTTGTCCACGGCGTTCGCGCAAAGCCTGGAAATGGGCGCGCGGCTTGAAGATATCGGCGGCACCATTCACGCGCATCCGACCCTGGGTGAGGCGGTGCAGGAAGCGGCGTTGCGTGCTTTGGGGCATGCGTTGCACCTGTAGGCCCCTTCGCGAGCAGGCTCGCTTCCACATTTGGAATGCATTTCCCTGTGGAAGCGAGCCTGCTCGCGAATTCCTGAGGTCAACACGAACTATCTGTCTGTCATCCGATAGTCCGGGCTGCGAAACCGCTCAAGAATGAAGTATTGTTGTGCCCATCCAAAAAACGTCAGAAGCCTTGAACCGTTTCGACGGTTGTTCAGTGATAGAGGGTGTCATGGGTAACGAAAGCATCAATTGGGACAAGCTGGGTTTTGACTACATCAAGACCGACAAACGCTATCTGTCGTACTTTCGCGATGGCGAGTGGGACAAAGGCACCCTGACCGAAGACAACGTGCTGCACATCAGCGAAGGCTCGACTGCCCTTCACTATGGCCAGCAGTGCTTCGAAGGCATGAAGGCCTATCGTTGCAAGGACGGCTCGATCAACCTGTTCCGTCCGGATCAGAACGCCCTGCGTATGCAACGCAGCTGCGCGCGTCTGCTGATGCCAACGGTCGACACCGAGCAGTTCATCGAAGCCTGTAAAGAAGTGGTTCGTGCCAACGAGCGCTTCATTCCGCCGTACGGCACCGGCGGCGCGCTGTACCTGCGTCCGTTCGTGATCGGCGTAGGTGACAACATCGGCGTGCGCACCGCACCCGAGTTCATCTTCTCGATCTTCTGCATCCCGGTCGGCGCCTACTTCAAGGGCGGCCTGACCCCGCACAACTTCCAGATCTCCAGCTACGACCGCGCTGCCCCACAAGGCACCGGCGCAGCCAAGGTCGGCGGCAACTACGCAGCCAGCCTGATGCCGGGCTCGAAAGCCAAGAAAGCCAACTTCGCCGACGCGATCTACCTGGATCCGATGACCCACACCAAAATCGAAGAAGTCGGTTCGGCCAACTTCTTCGGGATCACCCACGACAACAAGTTCATCACCCCGAACTCACCATCCGTTCTGCCAGGCATCACCCGCCTGTCGTTGATCGAACTGGCGAAATCGCGTCTGGGCCTGGAAGTGGTCGAAGGCGACGTGCTGATCGACAAACTGTCGGACTTCAAAGAAGCCGGCGCTTGCGGTACCGCTGCGGTGATCACGCCGATCGGCGGGATCAGCTACAACGATCACCTGCATGTGTTCCACAGTGAGACTGAAGTGGGTCCAGTGACTCAGAAGCTTTATAAAGAGCTGACGGGTGTGCAGACCGGCGACATCGAAGCGCCAGCGGGCTGGATCGTCAAGGTTTGACCTGACGCCCGCGACACCCCGACCCTCCATTGCTGCCGCAATGGGGGTTTTTTTCGTCTGGGCTATAACAGCTTTTGGATAGATCTGTAGGAGCTGATGCGGGGTTCATAGGGGTTCATAGGGTTTCATAGGGTTCCACGGGACGACTCCATCTTGGTTTGACCAATCCGCTTGCCCTGCCGCCCCTTGATCCCACTCGCCTGGCCATCCTGCTGTTTGCCCATTCGTGCCTGGGTGATCAATCCGGGAATCAACTCACCCTCCGGCAGATTTTTCCAGAATCGGGTGGGCAAGTGTCCTTGCATGACCTTGGGGTTCAACCGCGCCGGGTTGAAAATATGGCTGTAGTAGGTCAGCCACATGTCACCGTGCGGATCGTCTACGTTCTGCGCCATCTGCTGCCATTGCTCCGGGCATTGACGCAGGTAGTTCAACTGCTCGCCATCGTAATAGACCCCATCCCTGGGCGTGGCAATCATCCAGCGATGGCGCCCCATGCGGCCAATGAAATGCTCGCTCGCACTGTGCAGAATGTCGTGGGCGGGCTCATGCCAGGCGACATATTGCGGCCCGACGCAGCCGGGCAATTCAACGAACCGCACAAATGCATGTAAATGATGAGACTCACGCTGTACCTGTTTGATTCTTCTCTGTAATTCGCTGCCCAGCTTGTCCCCGGACATCATTGCAGTGCGATCCCCATGACTGACTCGCCACAGCACTTCATACAACAGACTCCAGCGCTGATCACCGCGATAACGGGCGGCTTGTTCCAGGGTGTCGAGCAGCAGTCGCGGAATGCGCGCCAGGAACGGCCCCTGTGATTCGGGCAGCGCGTGATCGCTGGCGAACAGGTCCTGCACACCTTCGCTGGCCCACGCCACCAGGCTAGGATCAACCTCATGGCTTAGCAGCCAGCGCGCTTGCAGGCGCCAGGTCTCGAACAAGTCGTCGCAATCGAGATTAATCATCCCCACAACCCCATTTGCTGCGGCTGCGGGCGGTCGCGCAGTTGTTGATACAGCAGATGGCTGGTGACTTCCGCTTGCTGCGGATGGTAGTCGCTGGTGATGAAGAACGGCTTGGCCTTGGCCAGCACACAGCGCATGCGCGCCAGGTCTTCATAACGGATGCGACGCTGGCGGCGCAGTTCCACCAGACGCTCGGTCGTGCGCAGTCCAATACCGGGAATGCGCGAGATCAGGAAGCCTCGGCGCGATTGAGGTCCAGTGGGAAAATATCCCGATTCTCCAGCGCCCAAGCCAATTTGGGGTCGATGTCCAACGCCAGGTGGCCCGGGCCTTTGAACAGCTCCCCGGCGGTGTAGCCATAACTGCGCAGCAGGAAGTCAGCCTGGTACAAACCGGTGCTCGCGCATCAATGGCGGCGCGGCCAGGGGCACGCTTTTGGGACTGTCGGGAATCGGACTGAACGCCGAATAATAGACCCGGCGCAATTTGAAGTTGCCGTACAGCGACTGGGCGCTGTGGAGAATGGTGCTGTCATCGGTGTCATCGGCGCCCACGATCATCTGCGTGCTCTGACCGGCCGGCGCAAACCTGGGGGCTCGCGGCTCGTTGAGAACGGTTTGCACGCCCGTGTAGATGGTCTGCATCGCGCCTTTGATCGAACCGATGTGTTTTTCCGGAGCCAGGGTTTGCAAGCTGGCGTCCGTGGGCAACTCGATATTGACGCTCAGCCGGTCGGCATAGCGCCCCGCTTGCTCGATCAACGCCGGATCGGCCTCGGGAATCGTCTTGAGATGAATGTACCCGCGAAACTCATGCTCTTCACGCAACAGCCGCGCCACCCGAATCAACTGCTCCATGGTGTAATCCGCCGAGCGAATGATCCCGGAGCTCAGGAACAACCCACTGACGCAGTTACGACGATAGAAATCCATGGTCAGCGTCACCACTTCTTCCGGTGTGAAACGCGCCCGCGGCACGTCGCTGGAGCGGCGGTTGACGCAGTACTGGCAGTCATAGAGACAGAAGTTGGTCAGCAGGATCTTCAGCAGCGACACACAGCGCCCGTCGGGGGTATAGCTGTGACAGATGCCCATGCCATTGCTCGCACCCAGGCCGCTTTTGCCCTCGGAGCTACGCTTGGGCGCCCCTGCTGCTGGCGCAGGACGCGTCGTATTTGGCGGCGTCGGCGAGAATGCTGAGTTTGTCGATGAGTTCCATGGGGGCACGCCGCTAACTGTTTGGATATACAGTATAGGGTCGTGGGTCGGGGTTCAAGTTGTTAAACGGCCCTTGGTCTGATTGTCTGAGAGTTCAGAGAAGGTCAAAAGATCGCAGCCTCGTTGCACTCGACAGCTCCTACGCAGCTCCTACGCAGCGCCTACGCAGCTCCGACGTGGCGCCTACGGAGCTGGCGATTGTGATGTTGACCGCGCTCAATCGTCCCTGGTCAGCACTTCCAGCAATTCGATCTCGAAAATCAGGTTCGAATTTGGCGTAATCGCGCCCATGGTCCGCTCGCCATAAGCCAGATGCGCCGGCACCAGCAATTTTCGCTTGCCGCCCACCTGCATGCCGGGGATTCCCTGATCCCAACCCTTGATGACCCGACCCGTGCCAATCACGCACTGAAACGGTTTGCCCCGGCTGTAGGACGAATCAAACTCTGTGCCGTCTTCCAGCCAGCCGCGGTATTGAGTGGTGATCAGGGCGCCCTTGACCGCCGCCTTGCCGTCGCCTGGCAACAGGTCAATGATCTGTAATTCGTCGTTCATTGAAGGCGCACGAAACGCGAAAAAGCAGCACGATGCCCGGAGGAACTTCTGGTAATCCGG
>NZ_JAEKEG010000168.1 GCF_016651255.1 Pseudomonas sp. TH10 | reverse complement strand
GAGGAAAACTCTGGGCTGGTCATGATTTGGCGATTCGTATGGGGATGAGCAAAGACTATCTCCAAATGTGCCGCCGGGCCAATCCGAGGTCATCGGCCGCGGCTGGCATGTCATCGTTACCAGCGAGTATCGGGCCAGTGAGCGCTAACGTCTGATGACCCGATCAGTCCTCGCATTGTGCAAGCCTCAGAAAAGCAGGATTACCTTCAGCAAACGCCGCTCCCTCGATGTGATAGACCTGCGGTTCTGCCGAGAAATATTCCTGCAGGCCCGTCATGAACACCCGATGGTCTTCACTCGCTTCAAAGCCCGGGACGTGGTCCTCGAGTGATTGCCAGCGGACGATCAGGTTGAATTGCTGCGGGGTTTCAATCCCTTGGGCCAGCATGTGCCCGCCGTAACCTTTTTGCGCGGCAGAGCAAGGGAGCCACCTGGGCAAATGCTTGCCGGAAGCTTTCAATCTGTTCTTTGTGAACGGGCAGCAGAGCGATTTCATAAATCATGGGATTCCCCTGGAGTGAGTTCAGCGCTGGTGAGAAGCGACGGCACGACGGCAATCGCGATTTTTCCTTGAATACCGTTGTTGGGGCTCTCCAGTCGCGCATGGGCGAGCGCAAGGTCGGCGAGTGAATAGACGGCGCCAACGTGCGGGCGCAGCTGACCACGTTCAATCAATGCGCTCAACTCATCCAGCTTGCCGCGGTTTTGCCGGGTGAAAACAAAGTGATAACTCGCGTTCTTGCCCCAGGCCTGAACCAGGTTCTGTGGCTGGGCAATGTCCACGATGGAGACAACCCGGCCGAGTTGGGCGAGGGCGTCCGGGCTGCGGGCTAAGGTGTTGCCGCCGATGGTGTCAAATACCACGTCGACTCCGCGGCCATCCGTTTCCCGATTGATGGCGTCGACGTAATCCTCCTTTTCGTAGTCGATGATCACATCGGCACCCATGCTTCGTACGAACTCAAAGTTCGCTTCGCGCACGGTCGTGAAGACCCGCGCGCCAATGGCTTTTGCCAACTGGATCGCGACATGACCGACGCCTCCCGCGCCGCCGTGGATCAGAATGCTTTCGCCCACTTTGAGCTCCGCTCGCACGGTCAGTGCTTCCCACGCCGTTCCGCCGACCAGGCTCAGGCTGGCCGCCTCGGAGATGGCTCAGGGAGGCGGGCTTCCTGCCGACAATGCTTTGGGCCGCAACGTGGTACTCGGCATAACTGCCAGAGCCGTCAAATATCTGCGGCGTGTACCAGACTTCGTCGCCGGGAGCGAAAGCCGTGACCCCCGGCCCGACTTCTTCAACAACGCCAGATACGTCGTGCCCGCTAATCGCCGGAAGGGGCACCAGGTCTGGATAATCGCCGCGACGCACCTGGTAATCCAGAGGGTTGATGGAGGTAGCGTGTACGCGTACCAGGACTTGTCCCGTGCCAGGTACTGGCTTGGTCACGTCGCAAAGTTCGAACGATTCCGGGCCACCGAAGGATTTGATGATCATCGCTTTCATTGTGAAACCTCACTTCTGGAAAAAGGGATATCGGGAATTATCGATGTATATCCGCAGAGAAAATCACTGAGTGTGTTCCTAGCCCTCGCAGTGTCTTATTTCGGTTAAAAGGGATATCGAGAAACCTCGATACCATGCGGCGAAAAATTACAGCTCTGTACCGATGATCTCGGCGAGAGCACGGATGGTTGCTTCGTTACGCTTGTAGTAGGTCCACTGACCAATGCGCCTGACTTCGACCAGCCCGGCTCGTTGCAGCGTTGCAAGATAGTCAGACACCGTCGACTGCGACAGTCCCACGCCTTCTTGAATACTGCTGACGCAAACACCAACCGTGAGCACATCTCCCTCATCCTGCGCAGGGAAGCTGTTCACCGGATCCTTCAATCCTTTGAGGATTTCGAGCCGGGTACGGTTTGACAGTGCTTTGAAAATTTCAAGTAAGTCCATTGCTTCAGGATATCGAAATTTACCGATATGTCAATGCGCAACTGATGGTCAGGCATGCAAGCATCCATCAAAGCCTATCCCCGTGCAGCACGATAGACGGTGTCGCCTTCCTTGATAGTTTGCAGCACACGGATGTCCTTGATGGTTGCCGGATCTACCTCGATGGGGTTTTTGTCCAGGATTACGAAGTCAGCCAGTTTGCCGGGCTTCAACGTGCCCTTAATGTTCTCTTCAAAGTATTGATAGGCCGCCGAAGCGGTGATCGATTTTAATGCCATGTACGGACTGATGCGTTGCTCCGGCCCAATGACCGCTCCAGAACGGCTGGTTCGGTTGACCGAAGCAAATACAATCATCATTGCACTGGGCATGGCGACCGGGGCGTCATGGTGCTCAGTGAAAAGCATGCCTCGCTTGATGGCAGAAACCGCCGGGTCCCAGCGATAGGCACGTTCTTCGCCCATGGTGACGTCTCGGTGCCAGTCACCCCAGTAGAAGGTCTGCATGCCAAAAAGACGGGATGATCGCCAGCTTTTTCATCTCGTCCAACTGATCTTCGCGAACAGCTTGCGCATGGATCATGACGGTGCGGCGGTCACCTTTGCCATACTTGCGTTCGGCTTTTGCGACGGCATCAATGAACGCATCGGATGCTGCATCGCCATTGCAATGCGCGAGCACCTGCCAATGGTTCTGGAATGCCTCATTGACCAGTGCTTCTCTGTCCTCGGCTTTCGGAATCGCCGGATAACCTTTGTAGTCCTTCGGTTGGCCAGGCGGCGGCACCTTGTATGGCTGTGTCAGCCAGGCGGTTCGCCCTTGGGGAGAGCCATCAAGGCTTAGCTTGACCCCCGCAATGCGGAAATGATTGGCGTATTCGACGGTCGGCGAGACCGTTTTCATGAAAGCCTGCTCTGCCTGAAGATCAGGGTAGGCCGCCACGTCAATCTTGACCTTGTTCTGGCTGGCCAGCTTTTGCCAAGTCTCAACCTGAGCTTTGCTTGCCCGGCCCTCCTGAGCGGTGGTGAATCCGAATTCTGCGTAGTAATCGGCACCCGCCAGAGCAATTCTTTCATTCACCGAAGCATCAAAGGTGGCGAGCAATTTGAAGATGGGCGAAAAAAATGCCATCTCTTCCAGGACCCCATCAGGGGTGCTGCCATCGCTATTGCGGCGAATCACCCCACCAGGAGGATTAGGGGTTTGTGCGTTAATACCGGACATCTCAAGCGCCTTATGATTCATCACTGCCAAGTGCGCAGACTGGTGGACGATGACGACAGGAAGCTCTGTTGAAACCTTGTCGAGGTCAGCAGCGGTTGGATGTCGCTGCTCTGCCAGCTGAGAGTCGTCATAGCCGAATCCGACAATCCAGCCGACCTTATCGATGGCGACGCTGTTTCGTTGCTGCCAGCTTTTCAACTCATTAATTAAAGCGTCGATGTCCTTTCCTGCGCTGTCGGGCGGTGGCAAAAGGTTGGCAGACAACTTCTGGAAGCCTGTTGTCCAGGCGTGACCGTGCGCATCGATAAATCCGGGTAAAAGAACCTTTCCTTTTAAGTCAACGATTCGACTGTTCTTCCCCTGATCTTTCAGGACATCAGCCTTGGTTCCTATTGCGAGGATCTTTCCGTTTTTTACTGAGATCGCCTCGGCATAGGATGGCGCGTCGCCTTCCATGGTCAGGATTGGGCCGCCGAAATACACCGTGTCCGCAAACGTGGTTGCAGTCGGATTGGACGCTGCATTAATGGTGTTCAAAGGAGCGGCGCAAGCCAGGGTCAGCACGACCGCCCAGGAAATCGCTGCAGCCGTGCGGCTCTTCAGTAATGTGTGCGTCATCGAAAACTCCTTGTATGGCCGATCGAACTCTCTTGCTCAGGTCAACGTTGCTCGCTTCTGTGCACTAGGCAGTAAAGACCAAGTCCGCACAGATGGAAGGCTAATAATTCATTGAGTGGCGGGGCCAGCCCGAGTTTTTGGTTCTCACTACCTCAGTCGTCGACGCGCCTGCAGCGTGTCACCGAGAGCAACTCTTGCGCCGGCCGGTCTTGCTGGCACCAAGCCCGTCCACCGAGTTCATCCCCAGCAATGGTAGCCCCAACAGGGTCAATCCGACGCCCACCAGCGCACTCACGGTCAGCGGCTCGCCGAACTGCAGCCAAGCCCACAGCAGGGTCATCGGGGGCGTCAGGAACAGCGCACCGCTGATGCGTTGGATGCTGAAACGCTGCAGGCACAGCCAATAAAATCCATAACCGCCCAGAGTCGAGAAGACCACCAACCACACCACGCCCCCGGCAAAGCCGGCGCTGGTCGGCGGCAATATCGCTCCTTCGAGGCACGCCAGCACGGCAAACACCGGGATCACGGCGCATACCTGAATGAACAGCGCGGTGGAGGCGGGCATCGATGCGCCAGGCGAGGCTTTCTGGTACAGCGTGGCCGCCGCCAGGGAGAGGACTGCCAGCAGTGGCAGGCTGTAGACCCAGAGGTCCGCGGCGTCCCATTCCACATTGGCACCGCTGGCTACCAGCATACCGGTCAGACACAAACCCAGACCGACCCATTGCCAGCCGCGGGTGCGCTGCCCGGGCACGTTCGCCGCGAGCACCACAATGGTCAGTGGCAGCAAATTGGCCAGGAGTGAGGCGGTGCCCGGCGCGACACCCAGTTGAATCGATGCGGCGATGGGGCCTATGTAGCCACCAATCGCAAACAACCCCAACAGGGCTTGATGGGCCACATCACGGGCGTGCAATGTCCGCAAACCCGCCCAGGCAAAAGGCAGTAACACGGCCGCCGCCAGGATAAAACGCCACACGGAGGCCAGGTAGACGCTTCCCTGATCCGCGACATAGCGGTAACCGATGAAACCAGAGCTCCAGCTGACGACCATGGCCGCCAGCAGCACGGCGCTGATCAAAATAGGTGAGCGTATGACGTTCATCGAATGGTACCTGACAGGGGGCTGAGTTCGATGGTATGAATGATTAACTGATGCAATCAAACGATACGATCAGCACCACTGATGCAGGATTACTGAACCATGGCCGAAGCGCTTGATATAGATCTGCTGCGAACGTTTCACGCCGTCTTGCGCTTTGGGCAATTCCTGGCAGCGGCCAGCTTTTTGAATAAAAGCCCATCGGCGGTCAGCCTGCACGTTCGTCGCCTGGAAGCCGTGGCGGGGGGCGCTTGCTGGAGCGCGATAATCAGACAGTCAGCCTGACTCCGCTGGGCCGTCGCTTTGCGCTGCAAAGCGCCGAACTGCTGCGGCTGCACGACGGGCTGCTAGCCAGCTTTATCGCGCCGGTGGCCAGTGGTCGAGTCAGGCTGGGTATTTCCGAGGAATACGCCGGCGCGATACTGGCTTGTACGCTGCCGCACCTGGCAGCGGATTTTCCTTGTGTCGAGCTGGAGGTTGAAACGGGTTCCAGTGGCCGTTTGAACACGCGCCTGCAGCGTGGGCAACTGGACATGGCGCTGTTAGTGGCCCCGGCTGATGTTGCTGTGCCGCAGGCGCGCTGCATCAAGACCTTCGGCATCACCCAACCTGTGTGGGTAGCCGCACACGGCTACCTGCAGGACCTCGCCAAACCGGTGCCCCTTGCATTGCACGGCAAGGGTTGCCCCTACAGAAGCGTGGCTGTCGACGCGCTGAGCCAGCAGGGTCGGCGCTGGCGAACGGTGATCATCAGCGCCGGGGTGATCGCTTTGGAAGCCGCCATCGAGGCCGGATTGGCCGTTGGCATCGTTGATCGGGCCCGGGTAAGCCAAGGCATGCGCGTGCTGACGGTTGCCGACGGCTTCCTGAGCTGCCCGTACACGAATTGCGCCTGATGCTGGCCCCAGGGGAATTAAGTGAGGCGGGGGAGGTGCTGGCTAGATTGATCAGCCATGGTTTTGAATGTTAGTGCCAGAGTTACGTTATCGTGCTGCATACGGTGCTGCGCCAAAAACCCTCTGGAATGGCCCCGAGATGAGCGTCGATCGCCTTCCAGGCATTCACTCAAAGGATGAACACTATGGACCGCACCAACCATATCTGTCTGATGGCGATCTACAACGATTGGATGAACGCGAAGGTTTATGAGGCGGCCAGAAGTCTGACAGATGAACAGCTGTCAGTGGATAGGCAAGCATTCTTCGGTTCTATTCTCGGGACGTTGAACCACCTGGTGGCGGGGGACACGGTGTGGCTGCAGAGATTTGCCAAGCACCCAGCGAACTACTTGGCTCTGAAGCCGATTCAACAGCTCCCGGTCCCCCAAAGCCTCGACCAGTTACTGTTCTCGGACATCCGCGAACTGTCGGCACATCGCGTGTGGCTCGATCAGGTAATTGTCGCGTGGTCTCGCTCCATCAAAGAGTCGGATCTAGATTGCCCCCTCAATTACACAAGCATGAAGGGAGCCCCCGCTGACAGGAACTTTTATGGCTTGGTCATGCATTTTTTCAACCACCAGACTCATCACCGAGGGCAAGTAACGACTTTGCTCTCACAAAGTGGCGTCGACGTAGGCGATACTGATCTGGTCGCCCTTGTTCCTTCCGAGTCCCGCACATAAGCTGAAAAACCAGCTGGCGGATCTCTCTGCCTGTTTCTTCGTTTGATTCGCGCAGAGCGCCATCTCCTGGTCCGGATCGACGACGGGCTAGCCATTATTCATTTGATAAGTCGCCACATTACCCAAAGCGTCTACGAGTGACCGCTTCTTGCCAATTTTAGGCCGTCGCGAGAGGCTGTAACCGCGCCAGAAGCGTTCCGCGCCCCCAGATTCTTCGGCCGTGGCTGCCTGCTCATTAACGCGTCGCCACTCACTGGGTGAAACGTTCTCACACTGTCGAAAAGCCCGGAAATACGAGTTGGTATCTTCGTAGCCGAGCAGATACGCCACTTCTTTCAGTTCGAGAGTTGTATCGGCAAGAAGGCGCAGTCCTACCTGGCGCCGGGCCTCGTTGAGTAATGCGCTGAACGTTGTGCCCTCTGCCGCTAAACGTCGTTGCAACGTCCGCTCGCTTTGCAGCAATTCTCGGGCGAGGTGTGGCAGCGTGGGCCGTCCGTTCGCAAGGGTTCGTTTCAACACGTCAATTACTTGCTCGCGGAATCCAACGGGCGCTTCAAGCTCCTGCACAGCGGCGGTCATGCCGGGTGTCATGAAGTGCAGTACTTCCGGATTATGCTCACGAAACGGCAGGTCCAGGCCGGCGGCGCTCATTGTGAGTTGGTCACGAGCTGCGCCATAGTGAATGGGGCAGCCGAAAAAGCTCGCATGGGTTTGCAGGTTTTGCTCTGGCCGTCGCAGGCTCACCGCCAGAGGCACCAGGTGTTCACCCGTGCCTCGCCGACCCAGCTCCAGCACAAAAGCAAAACACGCCTCCACCGAGAGATACGGTTCCGAGCCGCTGCCAGGCGGCCACACAATGGTGAACGACACTTTGCCCTCATGCTCCTCGACGCAAATCTGGTCGGGACTGCATAGACGCATAAAGCGGGAATACCTCGCTAACCCTTCGCGAAAATCGGCTGCATATAAGGCAGCGAGGAATGCCAGTTTGTGTTTCGCGCTGGGCGTGTCGCGGACCATTTTTATGGCGAACGCCGGGTCTGCCGACAACGCCTCGATGGCATTCCAAACGGCAAAGAGCTGATGTGTACTGATAATGGCTGCGTCGTTGAGGTGCAGGTCGGTTGGCAGTTGTGCGTGCCGTTGAACCATCGACGGGCTAAGGCCCAGTTGCTCTATCGACTGCCAGAAGGCACGGGGCAGCTTGCATCGCTCGGAGCGGGTCTGAAAGTGGGTCATTTTTGGGCTCCGAACCGCACGTATGCGGCAGTGCGTAATGCAGCGCCCATCAATGGCGCGTTTCGCAAGTGTTCTGGCGCAAACCGCCCACAGCAGGATGCAGCGTGGCGCTTATCATGCTCGGCAACGAACCGGGCTAGAAGGAGCTCACGATGACCATGACATTCTATACTAACCCCAATTCTCGCGGCCGCATGGTGCGATGGATGCTTGAAGAAATTGGCTGCGCGTATGACTTGGTCATTCTGGATTACCAGTCCACTAGCGAAGCTGACCGCTGGGGTGGTGCTGCGCTGGCAGTGCCCGAGCAGGCCCGCCTTGATGATCCATGCGCTGGTTTTTTCGCCACGTGAATCCGATGGCGAAGGTCCCTGCGCTGGTGCATAACGGGCAGACCATAACAGAAACTGCCGCCATCTGTGCCTACCTGGCCGACGCGTTTCCTGAGGCGGGCCTGGCTCCTGCGGCGCCGGAGCGAGCGGCCTACTACCGCTGGCTGTTTTTCGCGGCAGGCCCAGTGGAACAGGCCGTAACCAACCACCGCGCTGGCTTCATTCCCGCGCCAGAGCAGGAGTTTTTCTTTGGCTATGGAAGCTACGAGCGCACCGTGGACCAACTCGAGCGCGCGGTACTGTCTCATCCCTTTATTGCCGGTGACCGCTTCACTGCTGCCGACGTTTATGTCGGCTCCCACATCGGCTGGGGGCTGGGCATGCAGACGTTGCCTCCCCGAGCCGCCTTTCTCGTCTACGCCGAAAAGTTGACCCGCCGCGACGCCTATCAGCGGGCAGTAGCGAAGGATCAGGCGCTGCTGGATGCTGCAGGTTAAACGCCAATTACAACAATCGCGCCGCTAAGACGACGATTGGGAGTCTGTCTTGGCCGCCGCATTTGGCGGCGTCCTGCACAACGCCTAGAGCGTCTCGCTACCCGCCCTCCATTCAAACTGGCATCAAAACTGCGGAGCTTGCCATGTCGAACACCCAACAGGACTTCACCGAGCGCCTGCTCATTGATGCCGGAATTTGCGGAGGGATGCGCGTTCTGGACGTCGGCTGCGGAACGGGTGACGTCACCTACTTGCTGGCGCGCTTGGTCGGAAATACGGGGGTTGTCGTAGGTGCGGATCACGACGTGAGGACACTCTCCATCGCACGCCAGAGGATCGCGCCGCAACACTACGACAACCCGACGTTTATCGAAAGCGATCTGCTCAGCCTTCCCGAATCGCTGGGTGAGTTTGACGCAGTCGTTGGCCGGCGAGTGCTGATGTACCAGGCGGATACCGTAGCAGCGGTACGTGCGATAGCGAAACACGTGAAGCTTGACGGCATCGTGGTGTTTCAGGAGCACGACACCACTCTGGTTCCGGCAAGCCTCGATGGTTTTCCTCTACACAAGCGGGCCCAAGGCTGGCTACAGCATATGATCGAGCGTGAAGGCGCTGATCTGCACATCGGCTTCAATCTCCATCGCATCTTCACCCAGGCCGGTTTAGCCGTGGAAGAGGTACGTGGTGAATGCCTGATACAAACGCCAAACTGTGCCTACGGCTTGGGCCATATCGTGCGAGCCTGTCTGCCTCGAATCCTTGCACATGGAGTCGCAACAGCAGACGAAGTGGCGATAGAAACTTTGCAAGAGCGCCTGGACAATGAGCGCTCGCAATCTCAGGCGATTTACATTGGAGACATGTTATTTGGAGCGTGGGCGAGAAAGTTACAGTGAACGAAGGGGACGCTTCTGGCCGTTTTCCGCGCCTCGCGACAGGCCTATGGGCCTGAAGCTAACCTTAGACTTTTCTACAACCGTTGACCGTTTCGCTGCTGTTTCACCTTATACATCTCGCGGTCTGCCAGCTTTGTGGCCTCGTCCACAGTGATGTTGCCCGGTATCACGGTCACTACGCCAACACTCGCACCGGTGTATTCAATTCCACCAAGACCATGGCCCAGTTCATATCGCCCGATTGTGGCTTTGGCCAGGCGAGCCTGAAGCAGTTCGGCGGCATGTCGCATGTCTTTTTCCTGGTCCGAGTGGCCGGAAGGTGTGCCCAGGGCGATCACGATGAACTCATCGCCGCCAGTACGCCCGATGATGTCGCTGCTCCTGAGGCCATGCTGCAGTTGGGCGGCGATGCCGCACAGTAGTCGGTCTCCCGCCAAGTGGCCGCGGGTGTCGTTGATGAGCTTGAAGCCATCCAGATCGATGACACTGATGAGGATGTACTTGTTCTCCCGCTGGGCGAGGGCGAACAGGCGCGCGGCGTCGTTCAGAACGGCACGCCGGTTGGCCAGACCAGTGAGTGGGTCTGTCAGGGCCAGCTTGGTCAGCTCGGTGTTGGCGGCCTGGAGTTGCTCAACCAGCAGCCCACGTTCAAGGGCATATCCCAGTAACGCTGCCAGCAGCATCAGCAAGGGTTCCACTTCAGGGGAGCGAGCCACCTGATCGGAGCTGGCGGCGCATACGGTCCCCAACACCTGCCCATTCTGGGATCGGATGGGCGCGCTTACGTAAGTCCTGATACCCAAGGCTGCGGCGGCCTCCGAGGTCACCCCAAATTTCGGCGACGTTATCCGAGTACATGCGATTTTCGTCCAGCGCGCGCTTGCACAAGGTGTCCGCCCAAGGCACGACCAACCCTTCGGGAATGACCATGTCACCGACGTTGCGTGCAAATTCGACACGCTGGACACCCTTGTCGGTGTCAATGGTCGTCAGGTAGGTCGACTCCATGCCGGTGACCTGGTTGAGCAGGGTCAGCAGGGGGCGCGTCAGCTGCTCCAGGGTCCGGGCTGTTGGAAGGGTATCGGAGAGAAAAGAGAGGATCTGATCCATTAGGGGTTGCCGATAACTAAGGGGTGGTTCAATTATCGACTGATCGGCGCATTACTGAACAGTGCAGAGTGTTACCCAAATAGAGTGACCGCTTCTTGCCGATTTCTACCCGTGACGGGCAGCAATCTGCCCCGAAGCTGCCTCTGTACCCATTATCAGAACCGTTCACTGTTCACTGCTGACCAGACTTAGCGCATAACGCCCGCTGAAAACTCATCTTGAACTTCGCTAAATGAAATCTGAGCCGGGAAGCCCTCCGCTCAATGTAAAGTTTTCTATTTCCAGCGCGTATTTATCTACCGTGGAAACCAGCTCAAGGATTAGTGCGCGAAAAAGATCCAAACGCCGCAGGAGCACAAAGCGGCAGGGGCGTGACCAACCTCTTCTGTGATTCAGGTCGCCTTCGCGCGATGCGCGAAGGGGAGGGCTGGGCTCTCAGTCTTGCGTACAGGGCGCGACGGCGCAGACAGGGTGGTCCAGTTCCGTCAGGCTGAGGTGGGCGGTCTCGCGCAGTAGCCAGGAGCACATCGCGACGATTGCAAGGGCTGCGGAGCCGTACAGGGCTACCCCGAACGGGTCACCATCGTTGGTGATGAGGATCGCGGTGGCGATGCTGGAGGCGGTGCCCCCGCCCAGCGCGGCACCGATCTGGTAGGCGGTCGACATGCCCGAGTAACGCACGGCCTGCGGAAACTGTTCGGCCAGGAAGGCCGGGATTGGCCCCTGAGTGGCCCCCATAAAGATACCAATCATCAAATAAGCGGCGCAGGAGATCGGCAGTTGGTGCAGGCCCACGAGCGGAAAGAAGACGAAGAAGCCGGCGGCCATGATCGCCGTGCCGAAGATCATTACTCGGCGCCGGCCAATGCGATCAGAGAAGCTGGCGAACAGCGGTGCGCTGAAAACGATGGCAACTGACAAAGCGATGTCGAACAGCAGTGCTTCGGTACTGCCGTAGCCAATTTGCGTGGCATAGGCGAGGAAAAAGGTGCTGCCGATATAGGCGATAGTCACGTAGCCGAAGGCGATTCCGCTGCACAGCAACATTTCCCGGGGACGCGAGCGAAGGGCTTCGAGCAACGGAATGCGCACCTGTTCGCTGTGCTGCAGCGGCTGACTACAGGCTTTCTGCATGCGCGCGTAAAGACCAACCAGCACCAGCACGCCGCCGAGCCAAAATGGAATGCGCCAAGCGAAGTCGGCCAGGTTGTCATCGTAGGCCAGACTGACCAGTGCGAACGCCAATGAGCCGAGGATGCCGCCGATGCCGATGCCCATGCTGGTGAAGCTGCCCCACAGGCCGCGCTTGCCGGTGGGTGCTGACTCAATGCCGAACAAGGCTGCTCCACCCCATTCACCTCCAGCGGCGAAACCCTGCACAAGGCGCAGCAGTACCAGCAAGATGGGCGCGGCGATGCCGATGCTGTCATAGCTGGGCAGGCAGCCGATCAGCAGAGTGCTCAGGCCCATCAGCAGCAGGGTGATCACCAGCGCCTTCTGCCGGCCTTTCTTGTCGCCGAGGTGACCGAACACCGCGCCGCCAAGCGGGCGTGCGAAGAAGCCCACGCCGAAAGCGCCGAAGGCCACCAGGGTGGCGGTGAGCGGATCGAGGTCGGGGAAGAATACCTGGGGGAACACCAGCGCGGCGGCAATGCCGTAGATGACGAAGTCGTAGAACTCCAACGCGGTACCCATACCGGAGACGAAGAAAGTGCGCAGTGCTGACGGTGATCCCGTCTGCGTCGAGTGGTTAGCCATTTGTCATGTCCGTCTTATTATTGGAGTGGAGATCCGCCGGCAGCCATGCAGCCGGCGGGGGCGGTCAGAAGCGCAGATGGCCTTTCTCGGCCATGACCATGGGGTTGCCGGTGCTGTAGAGCAGATTGCCACCGGCAGTGTCGATGCCGATCGTCAGTAGGGTCTCCCAGCGCTCTTTGGGAGAAAGGGATAGATCCGGGTGGAAGCAAATTGGAGCCTGGTCACCAGCCTCGCCACACATGGCGCGAGCCCGTACGGTGATATTGCGGTCATCCATGTCACCGCGCTGGGCATCGACATGGGCCAGCCGCTGGTAGGTTGTGCCCACGTCCGCCGTGCGTTCGCCAGGCACCAACTCCGGAGCCAGGAAATGGTTGGTATGGGTGAGCCAGCCTTCGGCGTTCGGCAGCACCAATGCAGTAGCCTGGGGCGAGAGCTCAATGCTGGCGGCACGCGGTGCACAGTCCTGGCGTGAGAACACAGTGAGCACGGTGGAAGCACTGACCCACGCTGAACGAGCCAGGGAAATGGCTTCGTCGACGCTGCGTGCCTCTTCCAGCACGCGACGGGCGATGGCGTGCACCGGCACTCCGGCGGTAGCGTTGTCACTGGCGTGATGGAGGATGTTGAAGTGCAGGCCGAGACCGGCACTGTTTACGCCGATCTTGCCGAGCATGCCAAACTCGGTGAACAGCTTAACCTGCAATCCGGTACTGCCTTGCAGCTGCATCAGGAGTCCATTGGGCACCAGGCTGTCGTGCCAGTCCCAGGTCTGGATGGTGCGAGGTACCTCGGCACCGGCCGGGGCGAACACGGCGGTGGAGCATTCACCTTCGGTGCCGGCCGGCATGGTGGCGAGGATTTCCGTGCGAGAATTCAGCGCTGCCAACTGCCACAGCGATAGCCCTGCACCCTCTGCAGTGGCTACCAGTTCTTGGGCAAGGTGGGGGCTCCAGGTTTGCAGCGATTCCAGGCTGGCCTCGCCGATGGCACGCACCCGTTGCGGATCGATGTCCACTTGGGAAAAGAAGTCGAGATAGAGCG
This sequence comes from Pseudomonas sp. TH10, assembly GCF_016651255.1. Classification (GTDB taxonomy): domain Bacteria; phylum Pseudomonadota; class Gammaproteobacteria; order Pseudomonadales; family Pseudomonadaceae; genus Aquipseudomonas. The sequence continues at coordinate 17,068 of NZ_JAEKEG010000168.1, read as the reverse complement.
CGCAGGTCTGCTGGATCTGCGGGGCCCAGCACTCACCGATCTGGCGGCCGCGCTGCTGCGGGTTCTGGGTGTCGGTAACGAAGGTATGAAGTTTCACTGCGAATGTCCTGTGTTGCGACGTGGTGCGGGCATAGCCTCGTCGCGACGCGCCAGGTGGCGCACCGAGCGAGACTGTAAGGGTTAGCGGGAAAAGACTTCGCGGCCGGCGAAGAAGGTTTTGAGCACCTGAGTATCGCGCAGGGCCTCGGGCTCGACCTGGAACACGTCGCGGTCGAGCACGATCATGTCGGCCTGTTTGCCGGGCTTGAGCGAGCCGATCCGCTGCTCCAGTTGCAGGGTGCGGGCGGCATTGAGGGTATAGGCCTGGAACATTGTTTCGCGATCGATGGCTTCGTACTTGTTCAGCACCCCCTTGGGCCCTTGGCGGCTGACGGCCTGGTAGATGGCCTTCCATGGATCGGCGGTGGTGATCGGCCAATCGCTGGCACCGGCGATGGTTCCGCCGTGCTTGAGTAGCGAACGCGCCGGGTACATGAACTGGTAGGCCATGGCGCTGACGTAGGGTTTGACCAAATCGACGCTCAACTCATCGGCCGCGGCCCAGTACAGTTGCATGGAGGCAATCACGTCGAGCGGCTTGAAGCGAGCGAACTCCTGGGGGTTGACCATCTGCAAGTGGGTGATGGAGTGGTGGACACCACTGTTGCGTTGTCGACGGGCGAACTCGAAGGCATTGAGCGACTCGCGTACGGCGCGATCACCGATGGCGTGCACATGCACTAGCCAACCGCGTGCATCGGCGGCATCCACCAGCTTGGCGAAGGCGCCAGGGTCGACCAACAGTTCGCCGTTCTTGCCCGAGTTGCTGTACGGATCGAGTTGGGCAGCACTCTGCGCCGGGAACTCGGCCACTCCGTCGGAGAACACCTTGATGCCCGGCAAACTCAGGTTGGCAATGCCCTGGAACTGCCGGCGCACTTTGTCCAGTTCGTCAAGGTCGGCTGGAGTAGCCTTGGAGTCGGCCATCAGCAGGCCGGCGACGTGGGCGTTCAGTCCGCCCTTCGCGGCCAGGGCCTTGTAGGCCGGCAGAGCGCCAAGCGAATCGTTGTTGATGGCTCCACCAGGGTTTTCGTTGATCAGCGGTTCCATCCAGCCGGTAATGCCTAAGCTGTGATAGAGGCGCTGCGCGTCTTCCAGGGCGACCAACAGCTCAGCGTCGCTGGCCAGTGGCAGCAGCTCCTGTACCAAGTAGAGGCCGGCATCGACCAAGAAGCCGTTAGGCTGGCCGTCCGGGTGATGACCGATAGTGGCCAGCTCCTCGCTCTTGAGTGTCTTAACTTTGGCCTCGTCGATACCGGCCTTGGACAGCATGGCGCGGTTGGCCCACCCGGTGTGGTAGTCGCCTCCGGCCAGTAGAATTGGCGTACTGGCCCATTCGCCTTGGTTGAAGCGTTGTTCCAGTTCAGCGATATGGTCCCAGGCTGCCGTGCTCACGCCGCCGACACTCAGGAACTCGCCACGTCGGGCACTGCCATTGTCGCGCCACTGGCGCAAGCGCTTCTCCAACTCTGCTGATGCCATGGCCTCGTTATTGAGGTTGGCCTGGTGCATTTGCAGCCCGCCTTTGACCAAGTGGGTGTGAGAGTCAATAAAGCCAGGCATCAGCACTTTGCCGCCGAGGTTGATCACCTGGGTAGCAGGCTGCTTGAGTTGTAAAATCTGCACATCGGAGCCGACGGCGACTACCTTGCCGCCCTCAATGGCGATGGCCTGTTGGAGGCCCTCACCAGGTTCAGCAGTATAAATCCTGGCGTTGTGCAGGATAAGGTCGGCAGCAGCGATCGTTTCCATCGAGGCACAAGCGATAGCGCTGGCGAGCAGCAAGGGAAGGAAGGGTTTCATGTAGTGAGCCTGTTTTTGTTAGTCTGCATGCAGGCTACCGAGTGCAGGTCGCTTGAAAAATGCCAATTCCCGCATAACTTCTGTGCCCAACAGGAATAGATAGATGGACAAGCTGAGCGCGCTGGTGATGTTCGTGGCCACCGCCGAACAGGGCAATTTCAGTCGCGCTGCCGATCAGATTGGCAAGACGCCCTCTGCACTGACCAAGGCGGTGGCGCAATTGGAAGCCGAACTGGGCACCCGACTTTTCGAGCGCACCACCCGGCGCATGGCCCTGACAGAGGCAGGGCATATCTATCTTGAGGGTGCGCGCCAGGCGTTGATGCAGTTGCAACTGGCGAGTGAGGGGTGGAGCAGCTGCAGCAGGAGCTGCGCGGCAACCTGCGTATTACCGCACCGCCTTCTTTCGGTCCGGCCTTTCTCAGCCAGGTGTGCTGCAGTTTCCTGCGCGACCACCCGCTGGTGCATCTGGAGGTAGCACTGAGTGACGACTATGTCGATCTGGTGGACGGCGGCTACGACTTGGCCCTGCGCGACGGCCCCACCGACCTGCCTGGGGTAATTGCACAGCCACTGCTGGAGAATCACATCCTGCTCTGCGCAAGTCCGGCCTACCTGGCGCGCAAGGGTGGCGAGGTGACCCTGGACAATTACGTGCAGCACGACTGGTTGATCCTTCGTCACCCGCTGCTTAACCGGCATTTCTGGTGGGTACTGCAGGGCGAGCAGCGCATCCGCCTGGACCAGCCGATGCCACGCTTAGCTAGCGACAGCTACGACTTCCTGCTGGCCTGTCTGCTCGATGGCCAGGGCCTGCAGTTCATCCCGCAGTGGAGCGCCGCGCCCTACCTGGCTCGCGGGGAGCTGCTGGAAGTGATGCCCGAGTACTGGCGCGAACCCAGCGGCTTCGGCCCGCAGATCTATGTGCTGTACCTGACGCATAGGCGCAATACACGCAAGGTGAAGGTGTTTATTGAATACCTGAAGCAGCACTGGCAGGACGCACCTTGAATAGGCTCTGCACACAGGGTGCAGACGCCTGATAGCTACTTGGGCGCTGGAACGTAAAAGGCGCTTAAATCCACCTTAGACCCATAGATACCTCTGAGCGGCTGCTTCTGGCCGATTATGTTGAAAAAGTCGGTTTTTCAAATGGCCTGAATCCGTGACTTCATATTCAAGGCTTAGCCGGCAGAACCAGCGATACGCCAGGTTCAAATGGGCCTCTTCGCGCAACCGCCGCTCAGAGCGAATGCCGTAGCAGATAGGGGAGCTACTTTTTCAACAGAATCGAGCCAAAGCAGCCGGTCATTTTGGACGCGACGGTGAGCATGAGCGGGATTTCAAACCAGGCTGAAAATGCTCGCTTCTCCAGTCTGTACATCGTACGCAACTAATGCCTCTTGAAAGGCGTCAGCGCTGCAAACGAGTTCACCGTGACTGTTCCAGATGGCAGAACAACCTGCTGCTACAAAGTCGTCGGCAGTGCCTATACAGTTCGCCATCATCACCGTCATGGAATGCTTTTTAGCAATCATCGGATAATGACTGTTTGCCGATGCAATGCCTCTCTCAGACTTGGCCACGCTTGCCAAATACACCTGAGCGCCTGACTCTGCGGCTTGTGCGGCGTGGCTTGGTTGCAGTGACTCGTAGCAAATGGCGGGTGCAAGGACAAAATTTGCCTGACTCAGCACAAGCTTCTCGGTGCCCGGAGTGAAAAAAGGTAATTCGTCGAAATGTAGATGCTGTTTTGAATAGCTCGTGCGCTCCAGTCCGGGCTGGAAGGTGATCATGCTGATCTCGGTGCCTTTATTTCCCTTCGTTGGCGCGCCAACAGCGATGGTCATCCCATATAGGTCGCTTAATCTCTGGAACTCATCAAAACGGCCGTCGCTCGGATGCACCGCCAAGACCTCAGCCAGCCTCGGTTCGTAACCGGTGAGGGAAAGCTCGGGAAAAAGCACGAGATCGGCGCCTTGGCTTGCAGCCAGGTGGATGACATCAATGTGTCTGGTGATGTTTTTCTGATATTCCCCGGGTACAGGGAGGATCTGCGCAGCGATTAGCTTCATTTCCCGTCTCGCTTCCATGTGTAGGGTTAACTTCGAGAGTGACTGAACGGTTGCTCAGCCTCTGCTTAAAAGTCAATGCATGCTGCACGAACGTTGGCAGTTTGAAAAGTGCGTACGCGGGAGTTTGCACGAACGCCAATGGCCGCTTTTGGCCGATAACTGCCTACGAACGAGGCATGTAGTCGACTCATGGCTTACGTTTAAAACAGACGGAAATCGGCCAATAGACGAGGCCGGCGACAGGTAAGAGACTGGCCTGTATTCCCGGGCTTAATCAGTAAATGGCTCAAGCGTATGTTTCGGCGCTGTTCGCCCATCAGCGTTTCAATGCTCATAGCGCATTAGCAGGCTCCTCCAGCCTGCGCACATCGCCCAAAGAATCTCGCTGCATCGACTGCAGGTTTTTCTCGATGGTTTCGCAGAGGTCTTCCATCTGGATCTGGTGTTCGCTGTGGCGGAACGGGCTTTGCAAGTCGGTGCCGATGCGTTCGATGGCCAATAGCATAAAGCCCACGACGGTCGAAGCCAGTGGCGTGAACCAGCCGAGGGATTCCACCAGGCCCACCGGCACGATCAGGCAAAACAGCGAGATAAACAGCCGCGGAAAATACACGTAAGGGTAGGGCAGCGGGGTATTGGCGATCCGCTCCATGCCTCCCTGGCTGTTGGACAGGTCCACCAGGGTTGACTCCAGCCGGGCCAGGCGAATGCTGTCCAGCCGCCCGGCCTTGTACTCCCGGGCCAGCAACGCTGCTGAGCCGGTGAGGATGTCGTTGGCAAAGTTGTTGGTGGTGCCACTGCGAGCAAATTCCTCTGCGGGAATAAACGCGCGAACTTCCTCCGGACAAGCATGGCCCTGTAAATGCGCCGCCAGGCAATTCACATACGCCACGTGGCGGCGCAGCAGGGTCGACTTGACCGGATTGACCTCTGGGCCAGGGTCATCCAGCAGCGTCAGCACTTGACGGGCGAAGCTGCGAGAGTTGTTTATCATCGAACCCCACAACGTCCGCGCTTCCCACCAACGGTTGTAGGCACTGCTGTTGCGAAAGCTGATCAGCACCACCAATGCCGAACCGAGCAATGTCAGGGGCATTAGCGGCAGGTTGATCTTGGCGTTGAGAAACAGCATAAAGTCCACGGTGACCGCAATGTCCCAGAGCAACAGCCAGAACAACGCCCAGCCCACATAACCCATGGTCTTGATAATCAGTCGGTATTTTTTGATGACGGCAGCTTTCAAACGGAAACCTCGTGGTGAGCGGTAAGCATTAACGCCTTACCTCGGACGCTGTTTTCGGGGGAAAGGTTCGGTCTGCGCCGCCGATTCATGATGAGTTCTACCAAGGCTGGCGGCGTTGCTTCTTCCTCAGATCGAGCGCTGATTGACCCTTGCCATCAACTGCTCAGCACTTTCCTTGCGTTCGGAGTAGCGGTCGACCAGATGCGTCTGCTGATCGCGCAACAACACGGTGAACTTCACCAGTTCTTCCATCACGTCGACCACACGGTCGTAGAACGGCGACGGTTTCATCCGTCCTGCCTCGTCGAATTCCATGTAGGCCTTGGGCACCGAAGATTGGTTGGGGATGGTGAACATACGCATCCAGCGGCCCAACACGCGCAGTTGATTGACCACGTTGAACGACTGCGACCCGCCGCAGACCTGCATCACCGCAAGGGTCTTGCCCTGTGTCGGGCGCACGGCGCCGAGTTCCAGCGGAACCCAGTCGATCTGCGCCTTAAACACGGCGGACATTGCGCCGTGTCGTTCCGGCGAGCACCAGACCTGCCCTTCCGACCACAGCACCAGATCGCGCAGTTCCTGAACCTTGGGGTGGTCGACGGGCGCGTCGTCGGGCAGCGGCAAACCGGACGGGTTGAAGACGCGCGTTTCAGCGCCGAAGTGTTCCAGCAACCGAGCGGCCTCCTCCACCAGTAACCGGCTGAAGGAGCGTTCGCGGTTCGATCCGTACAGCAGCAGGATGCGCGGTTTGGGGGCGCCCGGGGTCGATGTTTGCGAACCTTCGAACAGGGTGGCATCGAGGTTGGGCAGGTGTTCTGACATGAATTGTTCTCCTCAGAGAGTGCCGATGCGATCGAGCTCGTGTTTGAGTTCATCGCGGCTGAGACGGTTGAAGGGCAGTTCGAGGAAGGCCTTGCAGCGTTGTTCGATGCGCGCGAGCGTGGCACGGAAAGCGGCGTCGATCAGCGCTTCGTCACCGGCCACCTCAGAGGGATCTTCCAGTCCCCAATGGGCCTTGAGCGCCGGGCCGAAATACACCGGGCAGGTCTCGCCGGCGGCTTTGTCGCACACGGTGATGACGATGTCTGGCGGGTTGCCTTCGAAAGCGTCGTTGCCCTTGCTGTGCAAGCCATCGATGGCTACGCCGGCCAGTTGCAGCGTCGACAGGCTGCGCGGCAGCACCTGGCCTTTGGGAAAACTGCCGGCACTGACCGCCTCAAATCCGGGCGGCGCCATGTGATTGAACATGGCTTCAGAGAGAATGCTGCGGCAGCTGTTGGCCGTGCACATGAACAGGATTCGCATGGGGTACTCCAGCCGCTATGGGCGAACATCAAAGGACGGATCGAAGGGGTTTCAGCAGCAGGCGCTTTCGCGCACAGGCCGTGCATTCATGTTCTGCAGGCGTGAGGAGTTGTCCATGAGCCAATCGGCATTAGCCTTTGCCGTCACTCGCAGGATTTCGTGAACCCACTCCGGCAGCTGCGGGTTAAGACGGTAGTAGACCCACTGGCCCTGACGCCGATCCAGCAGCAGGCCGTTGCTGCGCAATTGTGCGAGATGGCGGCTGATTTTCGGTTGGCTATCGTCGAGCGCGCACATCAGTTCGCAGACGCATAACTCGCCCTGCTCGGCGATCAGCAGGGTGGCGCGCACGCGGGTCTCGTCGGCCAGGCTCTTGAAGATTTCAAGGGGGGTGATCATCGCAAGCGCTCCTTACATATGGATAATCAAATATACGGATAACCATATGTATTAAGCAAGTCAGAAACTCATGCGGCTTAGCCGAGGAGGCGTGGCGGCAATGCCATCTGCTTTTGTGTGCGTAATGGTTGTAAGGCCAATGGTTGCCAGGCTTGTGGCCTGGACTGTGCACGCGCGGTAGGCATGGGATGGAGTGTCTGCACTTTTCAGCTTTCAGCAGCAGTGCTTGGCTCCTGACCCGCCTCAGCTTCCATTTTCAAGCGGTCAGCCTTGCTGATGTATTTCGCTTTGGCCGGTGCCAATTTGGCGCTGGCCTTTTTCGCGTGAGCCTTCAATAACTGCTTTATTTTTTTCTGCCGGTTCATTTTCTCTGCCCAACTTGTAAGTTCATCAATGATATCAGCTTACAAATTGAGGCAGATCCACATATGGACAAAACCTCCAGCGAGCTTCCACGGTTGCTCATCCGCCTGCCCATTCCCGCCGATGCTCGCGCGATCGCCACGTTGCACATCCGCAGCTGGCAGGCGACCTATCGGGGGCTGCTGTCGGATGGATACCTGAGTGCGCTGGACGCCAGCATAGATCGGCGCGTGGCCTTTCTGGCCAAAGCCATCGAGGAGGGTAGCCAGGCAATTCGAGTGGCAGAACTGGAGGGCAACCTGGTCGGCTGGAGCTCATTCGGGTCCAGCCGTGACGAGGATGCCGCCGCAGGCGATGGCGAGCTGAAGGCCATCTACCTTGACCCACAGGCTTGGGGCCAGGGCATCGGCACGGCGCTGTGGGCCGTGTCGCGCGAGGTGCTGGTGGGTGAGGGTTTGCAGCGAGTCAGCGCCTGGGTGCTGGACGGCAACGAGCGCGCCAGTCGCTTCTACCGCAAACTCGGTTTCACGGCAGAGGCGGCCAGCCAGCGCACCTTCGAGGAAAATGGCGAGCCACTACCGCTGACTCGCTATCACCTTCAGCTCAACGCTGGGTTGTTATCAATGGCTGCGCCAGGAACTCATCGATCAGCCCTACGACCTGCTGCTGGATTGCCTCTCGAGAGCGTCTGCCTTCGCCATCCTGGCAGATGATCCCGTCGCCTGGTACGTCCTCTTCAAGCATCGCCACCGCACCCGGTTTGCACAATGACAGGAAGCTGAAGTGACTGGCATCGCTGATCTCGATGTAACGACTGGATGCCGGGGGCAGGCGTCTGGCCAGGTTGGCAGATTCCAGCTCAGCGGGAAGGTCGGCAGATGGAGCGCCGGCAGCGATCACCAGGGTCGGCACCGGCAGCGCTGCCAGGCTGGCGTCGGTCATTCCCCGTGACTGGCCCAGGTCCAGGCTGACGACAGAGGTGACACGTTTATCGCGCAAATCCGCAGCCAGTCGGGTTCTCGCGTCCGGGGTGCTGGCGGGATTGATCTGTTGGTAAACGGAGCAACTGGCCAGCGTCGTGTGGACTTTGCAATCCAGGTCGAAGCGCTCGGGATCGAAACGTGCCCCGCCGATTTCCAACGCGGTCCAGCCGCCGAGTGAATGGCCCACTACGGCAACCCGTCCTGTCGCGACCTCGCCAAATCTTTTCGGCTGAGCCTGCACCTGCATCGATGGCCCGGCTCAAATCGGCAGGGCGTTGCCATAACTGTGCTGCGGCCTGGGGGCTACGGTCATGAGTGGTGGTGCCGGGGTGGTTAACAGCGGCGACGATATAGCCCTTATGGGCCAAGGCAGTGGCGAGCCACGCCTGATTGCTCCAGTTACCGCGATAACCATGAGAGATCACCACCAGAGGATGCGCGCCGGCTGCCACGGGCGCATTGCGCACTGCAAGTACTCCGACGAATGCCGGGTTGTCAGCGATCAACTCGGGGGTTGCGGTAGATGCTGTGGGGTACCAGACGGCCAGCTCCAGTGGGCGGTGGTCTTGGGTGTCAGGTAGTGTGGAGCTCTGGAAGCCGACATGGGTGGTGTCAGCGACTGCACGGGTGGCCAGGCAGATGAGCAGAAGGGTGCCTATAGCGCTTTTCATTGTTTTTATCTTCCTTGAATGGATTCAGCCTGCGCATTAAAGCGTAAATCGTGCCGTCGTCAAGGCGGCTGGCTTAATGGCGGGTTGATGCGATTGATTGGCGGTTAGGCGCCAACACCGCTTCCTCCCCGGCAGTAGGCAAGGTTTCCGGCATGCCCACAACGAGCAAAACCAGCGCCACCGTTGCCACGCCAGCCAGCGTCAGGAACGCCGCGCTGTAGCCGGCCTCTTGCACGACAATGCCCGCCAGCCCGTTACTGAACGCCGCCCCCAGGCCGAAAACGGTCGTGAGCGCGCCGAGGCTGATGTTGAAGTGCCCGGTGCCTTTGGTGAGGTCTTTGACTACCACGGGAAACAGCGCGCCGAAGATCCCCGCACCGACGCCGTCGAGCAACTGCACGGCGACCAGCCAATAGGGGTCGTTGGACACGGTGTAGAGTGCGCCGCGCAACGGCAGAATCAGGAAACCGGCAAGCAGCAGCGGCTTGCGTCCCCAGACATCCGCCTTGGCACCCACCAGCCAGGCAACCGGCACCATGACCAACTGCGCCGCGACAATGCACGCCGACGTCAGTGGTGTCGCCATCTGTAGATTGACCTGGGCCAGCTTCTGGCTTACCAGTGGCAGCATCGCGGCGTTGGCCAGATGGAACAACGCACAACAGATGGCGAACACCAACAGTGGCTTGTTGGTGAGCAGCACTGACCATCCTGATGGTTGTTTTCCGTGCCCTGCATCGGCGGGATCGAAGCCTCGCGCGAGCTCGTGGTCGATCGCCCCGGCTGAAATAAACGTGACGGCCACCACACTGCCCAGCGCCATGACTGCCATCAGGTAGAACACGGCAACCGGGCCAAAGAGGTACGCAAATCCGCCTGCCAGCAGCGCCGCGCAAGCGTTCCCCGCATGATTGAACGTCTCGTTACGCCCGGTCCGCCGGGTGAATGCCCGGGGACCGGTGATGCCCAGCGAAATGGCGCAGATCGCAGGGGCGAATACCGAAGCGGCGACGGCACTGATCGCTTGAGTCAGGGCCACCAGGCTGAACGAGGTCACAAATGGCAGCAGCAAGCAGCTGCCCGTCACCACCAGGGCCGCAATTGCAATAATCGCCCGCTTGCTACGTGCCCGGTCGATCAACGCTCCGGCAGGCGTCTGGGCCGCGAGCGCGGCGACACCCGCCAGCGTCATCACCAGGCCAATACTGGCCGGCTCCCACTGATGAACGGCCAACAGGTAGATGGCCAGATAAGGGCCGAGACCGTCGCGCACATCAGCGAGGGAAGAAATTCACGCTGTCCAGCGAGATATTGTTACGGCGATCTTGATGGCTGACCAAGGCGATATCTTCAGTAATCGAGGTCTGGGGAAAGGACTCAACCTCCGCATCGCTAGTGACTGCCGGTGATGACGGTAAGTTTCATCAGCGCAGCTCGGGTGTGTGAGTAAGGAAAAACCCTGGATGCGGACAGCTCCATCTTCGAGATATCTGCCCCATTTGATCTAAGATTAAAGGAACCCTGCGGGAGGAAAAACGCCATGCCACTCGCGTTCGCACATGCACCCATCCTGGCCCTCGGTGTCCTGTTCTGCACGGCAGCATCCGCTGAAGGCGAAGCAGACCCCCATCACCCACCGGCAATACTTCCACTGGAATCCGAGACGGTTCCGGCCCTGATCGCCTATCCGCCGCTCGCCGAGCCGCTCGCCCGTGGGGTTGTGATCATCCAGTATCGAGCCGAACACGCCAGGATCATGCCGGTATTTGGTAAAGCGGCTGTTGAGGTATCACCTCGTCTCGCTCACCTTCACGTGACCGTCGACGACTGGCAGGGCACATGGGCGCACACCAGCGAAGACCCGATCATCCTGGTTGGCCTGACCCCGGGTGCCCACAAGGTGCTGCTTGAGGTGGCAGACCCGACCCACAAGATACTCACCCGTACGACCGTGAACTTTGTTGTTCCGGAAACGAAGCCGATGGACGATGCTCACTAAAAAGCATCCGCGCATTGGCTGACCATGGTCTGAAGGTGCTACTGCAAAGACTCACGCTGGCGCACTGACAGACGCCGACGCCAATCCCCGCCATGCTGGACTTTGCATTCCTCTTCAGAGTCGAACCGCACGCATCGATCCAACTGCACTGAATCGACACCCGCTTCTTGCAGCGCAATGGCCGTGAGTGCCCGCATGCGTGTGTCCTGCCCACAGGACAGGGCTTGCTCCTTGCTCGCGCGGGTCTCAAACACCCAGATCACCCTGAGGCTTTGTGGAAAAGCATCGTAGTCGACGGTGTGGGTCAGCCAGTCAAACCCGGTGATTTCAGCTTTCGCCGTTTCGCAGGCTTCGGTCAGCGTAGCGACCAGGCGGCGTTCGATACGGGCGCTGTCGCGCTTATTGGCAGGCATGTTGACTCCTAAAAGATAGTTGAAGCAAAGCGTGTGCGATCCGCGGCATTCAGCGCGGCAACCGGTGGATCCGCTCGTTGATCCACTCCCGACTGTACGTCAGCACCTTGTCGGCCAGCGCCGTCGGAAAATGGATGAACCCGTGTGCGCACTCCGGCAAAGGGTGCACCTCAACCTGCGCAACTTCGCCCCATCGCTCAGCGATAGCCCGGGTGTCGTCCCGAAGAGGGTCCAGTTCGCCCACGAACATCAGTGCTGGAGGAAGACCGCTAAAGTCGCCATAGAGTGGAGACAGGGGAGGCTGGCGGCGTTGTGCATCGCTCAAGCCCGGGGTGAGCGTGCGCAGCGCTTCGACCATGCCCGGACCGTCCAGTAACAGGGTTTCCGGGCCCGCCGTGCGCACGCTTGGCGTTCCCGTCAGGTCGTAGACTCCGTAATAAAGCACCGAGCCGCACACTCGCTGGAGCATTGTCGGCCAGGCCTTGAGCGCCAACAGGGTCGCCGCAGCGAGATGCGCGCCTGCGGATTCGCCGACCACGATCACGGGCAGCCCGGCAAATTCCTCACACTCGTTGCCAAGCAACCAGCGAGCGGCGCCCAGGCAATCACTCATCAGCTCAGCAATGGGTGTCGACACTGCCAGGCGGTAATCGACCGAGACGGTGGCGACATTGCACGCCTTGACCATCGCCAGGTTAAAGACGTCATCCATCTGCGCATTGCCGATGACCCATCCGCCGCCATGGAAGTCCAGCACGACGCCCTGAATCATCCCCTGGGGGCGAATGATCCGCAGGGGCACAGCGACGCCATCCACCGTGATCACGCGTGTTTCGGCCGTAAGCCCATGCCTGGCCAATTGCTTGTCGCCGCCGAGCTGGCTCATTCGCAACAGTGCTTGAATCACTCGCGGCGTGACGCGATTGCGTATTTTGAAGCGTGGCATCCAGGCGAGCTTTTTGTTGAACTGGCGCATCTGCGCCACTTCAGCGGGGGCAATTTTGGCAAAAGGCATGTTTCACTCCACACGATGTGATGGAGTAGACCCTGAACCGTGCCGCAGGTGCCGGGTCTTTTGCGACTGCCCTGAGTGAGGCCGTGAGACAGCAGTGAGCAACCACACCGCCAACGCCGTCGCGCTGATCAAGGCGCCCAGCAGGCTAACCGCCGGCCAGCCCCACAGCGCATAAACCTGGGTAGCCGCCGCGGCGCCCAGCGCGCTGCCCACCGAGTAAAAGCACATGTAAGCGCCGACCATGCGGCTTTGGGCGTCGGGTCGTGCGGCGAAAATGAGGCTCTGGTTGGTGACGTGTACGGCCTGCACGGCGAAATCAAGCAGGATCACACCAAAAACCAGCGCCATCAGGGACGTCTCGGCAAAGCCGATAGGCAGCCAGGACAGTGTCAGCAGCCCCAGGGAAATGCCGGTCACCCGTTGGCCCAAACCTCGATCCGCCCAACGGCCAGCCCTCCTGGCGGCCAGTGCGCCGGCAACCCCGCCAGGCCAAACAGGCCGATGGCCGTGTGCGAAAGCGCGAGTGGCGGGGCGCTCATGGGCAACACCATGGAGGTCCACAGCGCCGAAAAAGCCGCGAAAATCAACAAGGCGAGCAAGCCCCTGGCACGAAGGGTGGGCTCGCTGACAAACAATTTGAACAGCGAACCGATTAGCCCCAGGTAGGACTCACGATGCGCCGGCGACGCGGTGACCGGCACCACTTGCCACAGCACCAGCGCGATGCTCAGCATCAATCCCGAAGACATGAAGTAGACCGCGCGCCATCCCGCGATGTCGGCAATCAGGCCCGAGGTGAAGCGCGCCAGCAGGATGCCCAGCACAATGCCGCTGGTGACCGTGCCCACGGCCCGCCCGCGTTGTGACGGTGTGGCGAGCACGGCGGCGTAGGCCACGAGTATTTGCACCACCACAGCCAGCAGACCTACCGCGACCATCGCACTCAACAGCGCCAGCCACTGCTGTGCGGCGCCGACTGCCGCCAGAGCGAGTGCCGACAACAGCACCTGAGTCAGGATCAGCCGCTTGCGGTTGACCAGGTCCCCAGCGGCACGATTAACAGCAGCCCCACGGCATACCCCACCTGAGTCGCAGTGACCACGATGCCGATCATCGATGACGCAACACCCAGGCTCTGTGCCATCGAGTCCAGCAGCGGTTGCGCGAAGTAGACGTTGGCCACTGCAAGGGCGCAGGTGACGGAGAACAGTAAGGCAAGCGCTGGAGAAAGACCTGGAGACTGGCATGGCATTCCCTTGGCCGTGGATAGGGTGGCTGATTCGGCATCGACTGGCATGTGCGCCTCCGTGGCGTTAAGCTGGTTGCAATTAAAAACTGGTTTTAATTGTGGCGTAATCGGGTTTTAAATTGCAACCACATTGCACAGAGGCAGGACGATGCTCGATGACAATTCACCAACAGGCAACGAGTGTCCGGTCGCAAGGACACTGGAAGCCATCGGCGATCGCTGGTCGCTGATGATCATCCGCGATGCCTTCGACGATGTTCGCCGGTTCAGCGAGTTTCAGAAGAGCCTGGGCGTGGCGAAGAATATCCTCGCGTCGCGCTTGAAGACGCTGGTTCAGGTCGGGGTATTCGAGGTGTGCCCGGCATCGGATGGCAGCGCGTACAAGGAGTACGTGTTGACTGACAAAGGCCGGGAGATTTTTCCGCTGGTGGTCAGCATGAGGCAGTGGGGCGAGCGGTTTTTGTTCGAGGCGGGGGAGACGCGGTCCGTGTTGCTGGACAAGGCATCCGGGGAGCCCCTGATGCCGATTGAGGTTCGCTCGGCAAGTGGACAGAGGCTTGGGCCTTCGGATTGCCACCGGGTAAGAGTCGTTGTAGCGGACTCTTAGTCGGCGGCTTGCTGGCGACAGCTTTAGATCAACCAGCGCCGGCGATGTGATATCCCGCCGACATCGGCGGGATTCCCTCAGGCAATCAGCCGCTCAACCCAGATCTTCAGCCTGATGCCGTTCGGCGACCTGGCTCGCCTCATCGCCCCAGGTCCGGTTGACCCGCTGGCCACGGATGACCGCAGGCCGGTTGGCGATTTCCTCTGCCCAGCGCTGCAGATGGGTGTACTGGTCGGCCGACAGGAATTCGGCGGCCGAATACACGTTGTTTCGCACCAGTTGGCCATACCAGGGCCACACCGCGATATCCGCGATGGAGTAGCGGTCGCCAGCGAGGTACGGGCTTTCAGCGAGGCGGCGATCCAGCACATCCAGCTGACGCTTGGCTTCCATGGTAAAGCGATTGATCGGGTATTCGAACTTCTCCGGTGCATACGCGTAAAAGTGTCCGAAACCGCCGCCCAGATAGGGCGCTGCGCCCATCTGCCAGAACAGCCAGTTCAGGGTTTCGGTACGTCCGGCTAAATCGGTCGGCAGAAACTCGCCGAACTTTTCGGCCAGGTACAGCAGGATCGCGCCGGACTCGAATACACGAACCGGTGGTTGCACACTGCGATCCAGCAGCGCGGGAATCTTCGAGTTTGGATTGATCTGGACAAAGCCACTGGAAAACTGGTCACCCTCACCGATACGGATCAACCAGGCATCGTACTCAGCGTCGCTGTGTCCCAACGCCAGCAACTCCTCGAGCAGGATCGTGACTTTCACGCCATTGGGCGTCGCCAGCGAATAGAGCTGCAACGGGTGCTCGCCCACCGGCAAGGTTTTTTCGTGAGTCGGGCCGGCGATGGGGCGGTTGATGCTGGCGAACTGTCCGCCGGACGGGGCGTTGTTCACCCAGACCTGCGGCGGGACGTAGGGAGCTTTACTCATCGGATAAACCTCATGATTTGTCGATAACTGAGAGGAGTGCGCCGGTCGTGGCTGCGAAGCGGTCATTTGACCAAAGGCATCGACCGCTTAACGTCGATCAGCCGTGAGATTACAGGTATCTGCCGGGAGCGAACACTGTGCATGTTGAGGGCAAAGAGGCGCTGAAATTCACCGTTGGATGCACTTTTATAAAGCGGGGTGAAGGGTGGCGCGCACCAGTTGGAAGCGAAAAACGAGTGCTCCTTTTTGTTTGCTGGTAGTAGGACAGCTGTCCTCGGCATTCAGCAGATACCGCATCGGCCACGCCCCGGAGGCCCGACGCAGAGGTCTTCGCACGACTACCCGGTGGTGCGACGGTTCTTTCTCCAGAGCAGATTACGCTGCTCAAGGAATGTCTGGCACAAAGGCTGCAAGTCCCCCATTAGCTCTCCCGGGAACCATCCGGGTAGGCTGCCCCCTCGATCAACGACGATCGATCGGCCAGACAGGTCATGGGCAACAGCGGAGGATCAGGCGAAGTCGCCCGGTTGATCCCGCATAAGAACAGGCAAAGACGCCTGGAACCGTAAGGTTTCAGGCGTTTTTTTTGCTTTTTTAAACCGTGATGAGCTTTGTCGGGTGCTTGATATGAATGCCAATGTTGCCGCGTTGAACAAGTTGAAAACACTGATCGTGGTCGGTAATGGCATGGTCGGACATCATTGTGTCGAGCAACTGATCGAACGCGGTGCCCTGGAGCACTATCGGCTGCATGTGTTCAGTGAGGAGCCGATGCGTGCCTACGATCGTGTGCACCTCTCCGAATACTTCACCGGACGTGATGCCGAATCCCTGGCGTTGTCCGATGCGTCGCTGTACCAGACGCCAGGTGTCACGCTGCACCTCGGGGTGCCGGTGCTGGAAATCGACCGCGCCCGTCGTGAGGTGGTCACCGCGCAAGGTGGCATCGCCTACGACAAGTTGGTGTTGGCCACCGGGTCTTACCCCTTCGTGCCGCCGATCGAGGGCGCTGAAGGCGACTCGCGCCTGGTCTATCGCACCCTTGAAGACCTCGACGCCATCCGGGCTGCTGCCGTTAACGCACGAAGGGGCGTGGTAGTGGGCGGAGGGCTGCTGGGGCTTGAAGCGGCCAACGCGCTGAAAAGCCTGGGCCTTGAAGCTCACGTGGTGGAATTCGCCCCGCGCCTGATGCCGGTGCAACTGGACGACCTGGGTGGGCTGGCGCTCAAGACGCAAATCGAACGGCTAGGGGTGGGCGTGCACTTGTCCCGTGCCACTCAATCGATCAGCGCGGGCGCGGACTACCGTTATCGGATGAATTTTGCCAATGACGAATTCCTCGAGACCGACCTGATCGTGTTCTCCGCCGGTATCCGCGCCCAGGACGCATTGGCCCGCCAGTCCGGTCTGGAGATTGGCCCGCGTGGGGGCGTGGTGATTAACGACGAGTGCCTGAGCATCGACCCGAACATCTACGCGATCGGCGAGTGCGCGTCCTGGAACGGCAGCCTGTTCGGCCTGGTTGCGCCGGGCTACCAAATGGCCCGGGGCGTTGCCGCGCTGTTGTGCGAGCAGGCCGCCGAGCCGTTCATGGGGGCTGACATGTCGACCAAGCTGAAACTGCTCGGCGTGGACGTTGGTTCTATCGGCGACGCCCATGCCCACACGCCGGGTTCGCGCAGCTATCAGTTCATCGACGAGGCGACGGCCAGCTATCGTCGCCTGGTGGTGGACGCGACCGGCAAGCACGTGTTGGGCGCCGTGCTGGTGGGCGACAACAGCTACTACGACACCCTGCTGCAATACATGCAGAACAGCATTGTGCTGCCCAAGGAACCTGCCAGCCTGATCTTGCCGTCGTCTGCAGGCGCTCCGGTGCTCGGCCCGGGCGCGTTGCCTGCGGCCGCC
>NZ_JAEKEG010000167.1 GCF_016651255.1 Pseudomonas sp. TH10 | reverse complement strand
CTCTGGAATACCTCCAGTGGGAACTACCTCTGTCGGAGCAAGGCTTGCCCGCGATAGCGCCAGATCATCCACAACAAACCCAAATGACCCAGCACCATCGCAAGCCCAACCTCAGGCTAACCACCAGAGTCCCCCCGTTCCCGCATCAAAACCTTTGCCGAATCATCAACCAACGCCTTACCCATAGTCACCAGATAATGCGCAGCCCAAGCATGCCGTCCATTGTCTTTCGCATAAGCAGCATCTTCAGTCAGCGACTTGGCAAGGCAAAGAAAATCCGAAGCCATCGATAACGCATCGGCAATGGGCACACCACCAATGACGTGAAACATCGCTTGATTACCGAGATAGATCGCGGGGGTGAAGCCGATGGTTTTGAGTTCGTGATTGTCGGTCATTTGCCACCTCCGATTTGGGAGATGCAGCCGGGGAGGGTGGGTGGTGGGGCGTTACGCAACTGGGAACTGCGTAGAGGGGGAAGCCAAATTTCGAACGGATTTATGCTGCGCATAGTGAAGCTCCTTAATTTGAAGAGCTGCCACAATTCGTTACCAAGCGAATGGGTGACAGCTGTGCGCAGGTTGGTAAACCGGGAAATCAAGGAAACCGGCACGTCCGAAGACGTCCCACGCACAGCCGCCATAACGCATATCTCAGGCGAAAAAAAGCGCCTGCGAACGCATAGCACTGTTGCGCAGTGATTTACCTCGGGTTACCAAGCCCGGCCGCTGAATTGGCAGCGACGGCGTCAGGGTATCGCGAGCGTTCCTCCCCTGCAACCACCGACAACTTAGGACTGACTTCTGAAATTCGCAGGATGAGGTCATCTGCGCTCCTTTTGGCTCATCGATGGCCTTGATGAGGCCGCTAAGATCCCAAAACCGAGATTGGCGAAACGTAGCTCTCGGCCGGAGGCGATCCGTAGACACCCCAGCTACTAAGACGTAATTTGTGCAGCAACGCAGATGCGCTACTTAACCCTGGTTCTTCTTCAACCGCGCTATGCAGCGCTTCGCATCATCCCTTGGACGGCAACGAATGAATCTAACGCTTCATATGGCAGCTAATGGGCATCTGGGGCTTGATTTCAACGAGTTGTCAGAGGCTGGTTGGCTATCGATAGCTGAAGAGCTGACCACTCTCCAAGGGTTGAAACGCGCAGGCTCGTCCGTCACGAGTGTTAGTGAACAAATTCACCACGATTTCCAGTGTGCTGAGTTCAGCCTTGCGTCGGGTTGGGACAATTGGTCTGGGCATTACTTGCTTTCAGACTCTATGGCAGGCGATGTATTTCTGAGAAAACTATTCGACCGGTTTCGGGCCTGATTACAGTGTTTTACCGATAGGGAGTAAGCCTATTAGCCATTGCCGCGGCTGCATTAGAGCGTTTTTAGGCTTCGCGACAGGCAGCAATCGGCCAGAAGCGGGCACTTGCTACAGGCCAAGCAGCGGAAGGGCAAACCGATCCGCTTTGGCCATTAGTCGACATTGAATATCGACACGCGAAGTGGGGATTATGCGTCAGAGATATTTCTCGAAGAAAAAATTGCACCGCTTTAGCACTTGTATAAGATGCGTAGTCCTGATAATCGTCACTTTTGTGCGAATCTGCAAAATCACAAACAGACTTCATAACTAACACTAAAGGCTGAGGATTTGGTGAGTCTATGGCCGCAGCGAACACGCTATATGCCTCCATTTCGACACCTAATACTTTCCGGTGCTGGCCTTGAATACCGGTAGTGACGTCTGGATCTTCCAAAACGGAAGCGCCGGAAGCAAGTGGCCCTATATGGAGATTTAATAGTGGGGAGTATGCACCGGCCATTCCAACCGTATAGCGTTTAGAACTGAAGCATCCTGACTAAAACGTTGCAGTTTAGATTTGATGAATGGATCAAGGCTAAGCTGGTGAGGTGATGGCTGAAAAAATGGCCCAGTATCAGACTTCGTCTTTTTACCGCTACCATAGTCCCAACTAGGATCCGCAGCAATGATGTCGCCTGGTTCAACGCGGCCTACTATGCCAGCCGTAATGCCTGCCATGACTAAATATTTAGGCTTAAATGTAGATACCATTTTCATAGAGAGAACTGCCGCTGCAGGCATGCCCATACGGGACGAATTAGCAGCCACAACAGAAAGCTTACCTTCGCGGGTGCTAACGTAACCCCGATAGTATTGGGTCGGATCACCCTCAATGACGTAATCCTCCCAGGCCCATGGTAGCCGAAGCACTGCCGTCAGCTCAGGTTTATACAGTGCAGTAAGAATACATATATCTGCCGAATGAACAATCTGCTCGCCAGATGATTGATTATTACGGATAATGTGCATCACTTTTCGCTGTAGCTGTATAAGCCAATCGTCACTATTAGTTGTGTAATGTAAAACCGTCCACAATTCACTATTAAATCTTGGGATTGAAGCGTCTTGAGCTTCAGGAAAAGCAGTTAGCCCAACAACTTCTCTTGGTCTAATATATATATCTCGCTCAAGAATTTCATCTAATAGCAAGAGCCCCCATTTGGCCTGGGATCCAGGTCGGAAGTTTCAGGGATTGATATATCAAGAATCATCAAGTCATAGTGTTCTGTTCTAAGCCAATGCTTTGCTTCGTTAGCATCTCTTGCTTTCTTGATGCTTTCATCAGTTATTCCAGCAACAGATAATAACCCAATCATGACAGCTTTGAGTTTATCTCTTTCATCCTCAACCACAAGTATTTTTATCACTGCGTACCTCCTTGTAAAAATCCAAGCTCAGCAAGCTTTTTACGAAGATCAATTTTCCATGTGTTTATAGAAGCATGGTAATAGACGAAGCCTTTATAAATCGTCGGGTATTCCAACTTAAGATTTACGTTTAAGCTTTCGAGATTCATCTCATGGGGTGGTTTTCCAAAAACCTCAAACTGAGTAAAAACCAAAACTGGAGTGGAAACATCAAACCTATCCATTTGAGCTAAAAACTCCTGTCCACCAAAAATGTGGGTGTCATCCGATGGCTCATCAGGACTTAGATCATATTGCGGCAAGGTCATATCGAGAATTACCAAATCAAAATGATCACTCCTGATTTTTCTCACGCCGCTTTGTAATGATCTCTCAAACATGACATCTTCATTAGGGATAACGCTTTCTAAAAACGCTGTAATTGAATGCGTTTGTTTTCATCATCCTCTACTACGAGAATACTCATATTGATATCTCTCTCAGCGTCAAGTTAAACTTTACGAAAAACCTTGTTTCATTGACATACCCGAACTCAAGCAAATGATTTGAACCAATGATTTTCTTCAGTTTTATGAGGCCAGTCCCACCTTCTGTTCTTAAAGAACCATGATATCCACCCGATTCAATCAGATCCCTGATTGCTCTCATTTTTTCCGTACATGATTGCATATCGGCTTCGGCGCTGACTTCATTTTCAACCAGAAAGCTTAATGCCTGCTTACTATCCCGTTCAACTGTTATCCAGAGCTTAGGAGATGTGCCAAGATTCGAATACTTCCTCGCATTATCAAAAAGTATGAAGAAAATGTCCGAAAACATTGTTAATGCTCCCGCAACAGGAGGGAGTTCTAGAATATCCTTTGTGATAATTGGATTAAAATCTTTATGGATTCTTTGAACGCACTGTAGTCCGATATCTATAAGCTGCTCCACCTCAAAAAATGGCTCAGCTCGAGGAGTGGGAAGCTTAAACCAATCTTTCATTTGCTCACACGCTTGCAATGAGTTGGTTTGTGCTGTTCGAACAGCGCGATCTAAATCAGCTGTAAACTGCGAGGGTGCAGCATGATTAATAGTTGACTGCAGCGTATAAAATACTTCATTTATATCTGGTTTGATTTTGCTCTCTATAGCTGAGTGCACTATGCGAAGGCAATTTTCGACACTAGCCCAAAACAAATTAATACATTCATCAAAGAACTCATCGAAAGTAGTAGTAGGCGTTACCGTGGTTGCGAGAAAACGCAAATGGATGGGAGTGGTATCCAGATAAAACAACCCGCTTGGCTTCTCAAGCGAACGTACTTGCACTAAGTCATTCGTCAGTCGTTCTATCAGGTTGTCGTAACGAGCTGAGAAAATGCAAAGACCCAAGTCAATATTGTCCTTAGCAGTGGCTGTGATACCGACTAATCGTTCCAACCAAATCTCATTCGACGCGTAACTATTTATTCCTGCGGTTCGCTGCGTAATAACTTTTTCCAGCTCTAGAGGTCCGCGCAACTGCCCTGATAGTGCGCCATGCCGAATACGCATGCTCAAATAACAATCTAATCCATGCATAGGATTATTGGTGGACTCTAGGAATATCGCACTTACGAGTTCTCGTAATAATGTACCCGCCTCATCGGTAGGCACCTGTAAAAATTCGGAAGGTAAGGGTTTGCCATCTGAAAGCAACTGCAAGTACGCTTCTGCAAAATCAGAAGATGGACTTATGCCGGCGGCAACCATTGCTCGATATCTAAAAAACGACTCCTTTAACTTTTTATCACACAACTTTCGGATTGCAGGAACGTCGATGGACATTTTGCTTTGTTCAACATGCCTGACCCCGCTTCGAATTACCTGAGCGCGTGTTATTTCTCTAATTTCAGACTCATAAATTTTCGCATTCGGCTCATCTATATCTAATAATAATGTAAAAACAGCTAAGCGCTCATTCTGAACCTCAACGGAACCCTTAAATACAGACGAAACCTTCATGATTGCGGGTGTGCAGACGTATCTTAGATAAAAAACCAGCAGGCGTTTGTCAAAATCTGATGATTTTGAGTTCAATTGACTCGGCCTATCCAAGCCGTGTTGAATTAGAAAGTCTTCATATGAATATGCAAGTGCCTTGTCGTATTCATCATTATAATTTGTAGAATTGAGAAGCAATACAATTGGTACGGCAATGTTACCCGCAAGCTTTTTCCTAATTTCTTTTCCATTCAATATTTTAGCGCATTCAGCAACGGGCATCAGATCGGTCGCCCCTGGGTCAGCGACTACATTATCCGCAATCAATTTAACGAGCGCTTCAACGTCGCCCAGTTGGCCAAGTGAAGCCGAAATCAAGCGGGCGGCTAACCGCTTTCTTCTAATCGATGAGATCTGAAGGGCCTCGGTGGCCACCTTAATTGACTGAGGAAATTCGCCGTTAGAGTATAAATATTCGGCTGCCTTCAAAGTCTGGCGATTCTCATCCAAGCCGCAGATTGTCGGAAGGTCGACATAGAGATCCTTCTGAGTCCAAATATCAATTGGTGTCCCAGCTGGAATTTTGTAAGCGTTAGATATTTCGGCTATATAGACACTTCTACAATAATTCGGTAGATACGGCAAAAAGTCAGAGTCCAAATATGGAGTAAAAACGAACCGCGTCAAAGCATCATCCAAGTCCAAGATCGGAAGAACTGATAGTTCTTCGAGTAATATTCCGTGAAGAGTGCGGGAGAAGGCGGTCCATCTAAATGCGAATACTGACTTAAGAGTTTCAGCTAATTTATGTTCAGCTAAAAAGCCTTTGGAATAAATTTCGTATAGGGCACTGACGCACTTGCCCTGGATATTTTCGGTACTGGTAGGTAAGACCTCCGAGTCAACCAGTCGCTCTGCTAAAACTCTCCAGGCTGCCGGCCAAGAATTTGGCACCAGTGAGTATTCTTCATCAATACGCGTATCGTTAACCACGTTCCTATAAAGCAGCTTGCTCTGCTCAAACCCTATCTGAAAAACTTTGTCAGTTTTACCAGCCAAAAACATCAATCGATTAAGACGTATGTCGTTTACTTTACCTGCGAGCTGAATCAGCTTATTTGTTGCCGATTGATGCATGTCAGAAGTTGCGTCTATCACATACTTTTGAAGAATCTCAAACAGTGAATTATAAATATCAATAAGAGCAGAGTTCGTTTCGTAGTGAAGTGCGCCACTTAATTCGCCTGCATCATTAGGGATAATGCCAATAGATTGAAATTTTAACGATGCTCGCAACGACAAGTCTTTCACATCATCCAAAGCGTCTATGGTCTGCGACAAGTATCTGAAGAAAGTAGTAGGTTGTTCATTTCTTACGCTGAAGTTTGTCGCAAGCCAAGGTACATTTCCTTGCCCTTCGGATTTAACTGTGGCCAAATACTTTTTTGCGCCTCAACACCTTCGAAATGCTGAAGATGTGCGATTCTTGTTTCGATCAACCACACTGACAACCCAAACTCTAATTCAATGGTTTCGAGAGCAAGCAAACATGCCTGCGAGTTGGCTTCAAGAAGCTTCACCTCATATTCATGGGATAACTCTAGGTATCTGGAGATGCGCTTTGCGTTAGCGACAACTAAAGCGGTAAACCAGCTCATCTCTCTCTCAAGAGAAACCTTTTGTAGTAAGGGTGCACACTTCAACTCTTTGATAGTTCAGGGAAATAATATCTGCCTAAGCTTTTGTCCAACTGGCTTGCCCTTCTTTGTGGCTGTCATAGTCCAAGTGAGCAAAGAAGAAAACTCACTCGGTGCAATCTCCTTTCTTCCCACCCCCAGATTGAAAAGGAGGCCGGTGGTCAGTATGTTAGCTTGAACATTTCGCAGGCTAATCCTTGGATTCTTATTTTGCGCCTTCATTCACAAACCTCAGGAGATTGCGGGAGCTTCAAAAATTCATCAGGGTATCTTAGTCGGGTTTTACAATGAGAAATGTAAACTTCAGGAATTGAGTTCTTCTCCTACGCCTAACCAGATCCTGGCAATTCTATGACTGCCTCTGGCGCCGGCGGCGGAGCATCCGCTTTTTCCGCTGAAGGCCGTTAGGGAATGACCACTTATGGCCGACTGCTGCCCTCCGGTGCTGACCGTCGGAAATGTGTCGGTTGCGATCGGTGGGGGTATAGGCAGCACGGGCTCGTCCTGACGAGTTTATTTCCCCAAAGAATGGCTCGTTGGATGGATCAAGCAGGAAGTCAGCCGAATGCTTCATCGTGCACTTCTGCCCAAGTAGAGCGGGATACAGGGATCCCAGCGGACAGTGTAATGAACATCGTAGATGGCATACCGACCGCTGAAGAGTTTTCGCGCGCCAGCCGAACAGCGGGGCGGTTAGATGGCGGGAAGGGGCAGGAAGCTAGTTATGACCGGATGTCTACAGTGAGGCTGGCGGCCTCATCGCGAGCAAGCTCGCTCCCACAGGTTTCCCTTTTCAGGTAGCCCCCG
Source organism: Pseudomonas sp. TH10 (assembly GCF_016651255.1). Taxonomy (GTDB): domain Bacteria; phylum Pseudomonadota; class Gammaproteobacteria; order Pseudomonadales; family Pseudomonadaceae; genus Aquipseudomonas. Next base: position 38,362 of record NZ_JAEKEG010000167.1, on the reverse strand, counting down.
TAGGTGGTCCCGAAAGCTTCAAGGTGCGGACAAAAAACAAGCGACCCGGAAACAACAAAGCCCCTGCATTTCTGCAGGGGCTTCGTTTTGTATGGTGCCGGCACCAGGAGTCGAACCCGGGACCTACTGATTACAAGTCAGTTGCTCTACCAACTGAGCTATACCGGCGTGTTGGGCGACGATTATAGCGATTGGAATGGTTCTGTAAACCCCTGAATTCAGACTATTTTTGCGCGGGCCTTGGGTCAGGCGCGGCGCAGTGCTGTTCGGAGTTTGTGTAGGGCTTTCCAGGTGCGGCTGTTTTGGATGGCGTGCAGTTGCGCTTCGGCCTGTTCGGCGCGTTGTAGAGCGGCGGAGAGGTGTTGGTCGGCGTCGCTGAGGGGGTGGCTGAATGTGTGGCCGCGGCAGAGCTGGAAGTTGTCCAGGTTGCAGGGCGGGATGTCGAAGGCGGGTTTGAGGTTCAGGTGTTCTTCGGCCAGGTAGTAGGTGTTGAGGCCGTCGAACAGGATGGACTGGTAGCCGGCGTCGGTGAGCAGGGTTTCCCAGGTCTGGTTGCGCTCCCACGGGGTCTCGATGAGGATGATCCACGGGCGCCACTGGCTGAAGTCCATGCCGCGCAACACGGTTTCTTCGTGGCCTTCGACGTCGATTTTCAGGAAGTGGATGGGCTTGCCTTGGGCGTGCTGCTCGCAGATGGAGGTCAGGGTGCGCGATTGCACGGTGTGGCTACGCACGTCCATGCCGGCGTCTTTGCGCTGTTGGGCGACGGTGGGTTCCAGTGTCGACAGGCCGGTGTCGGCGATGCTGTAGAACGTCAGGTCCTGGGCGTTTTCGCCCGCGACGCATTGCAGGTTGGTGTCTTTGGGGCGTTGTTCGCACAGGGCCTGGTGGTAATTGGCGACGGGCTCGACGTTGATGCCGGTCCAGCCGTGGTCATAAAAAGCCTTGGTGACTGAGTCGTGGACGGGATCGTTGGCGCCAATGTCGATGTAGAAGCCATTTTCGACGTTTCTGAGGGCGCGCCACAGGCGGATGTCTTCGAAGTTCTGTGCGTAGGAAATGAACGTCACGAGTCGAGTCCTGTGTTTTGTTTTTATTTTTAACGGCCGCAGTGTCGGCACTTGTTTGCCTGTATAGCAAGGGTCGCGGTCGGGGTGCAAATGCCTGCGGGCGTGGTCCCGAATTCGGCGGTTATGTCCTTTTCGCGAATTGCTTATGCACAACGGGCGTGATGGCCGTTACTGTTCATTACCGATTTTGTGGACCCGTTCTCATTAGTCCGCAAATGCCTGTTTTTATGGTTTTTTATCCATGTGTACGAAAAATGAACACAGGTGTTTCAGGGAGGAAACAGCTGTATACATTGGATCCAGGATAATTCCATCAACAGAGTTATCCACAGGCTGGGTGCTTCAGCAGCGCTCACCCAGGATCAGCAGATTACGCGGAGTGAGGGGGCTTTCGCAGAAGGTTCCGAGCCGAACGGTGTAACCCTGCTCGGAGAGGAAAATGGCCCTGTCGAGCACCAGCCACAGCTCCAGCGGACGCCGGAACAGCCCGCGCAGCGGCTCGAGGTTGCGCACCTGTGCCAGGCGTTGCCAGCCGGCGGCCTTCAGGGCGGGCCAATTTTGCGGCCCGATTGTGGATAAGTCCTTGAGCGCGGCCAGGTGATGGCAGTATTCGGCGAAGGGTTTATCCAGCCAGGCGCTGGGAAGAGACGGCGTGGGCAGGTATTGATCGACTCCGCGCAGTTGCCTTTGCAGCAGGTCGAAGCCCAGGCGGCGGGCCATGGAAGTGTCGCGTTGTTGGCGGACCCGGGCGCCGGCGGTGACGGTTTCGCTGGCAGGCAGCGCCAGGTCGTCCAGGGACAGCTGCAGGGTGGATTGCTGGCCCGGTGAGGAAAGCGCCTGGTGGGCTGTGAGACTGATCCGGTTGTAGCAGCAGGGGCGACAGCCAGCTGTTTGCAGCCTGCGGCGCTGGCGAGCTGGATCAGCCTGACGTGCAGGTCTCCGCAAGCGTGCAGCGCGACCGGGGTATGGCCGCCGTGCAGCAGGCGGGCAGCTTCGGCGGCGAGCACATCCTGTTCAACATGCAGGGCGTGCAGGTGATGGCGCTGGCTGAGTGCCTGACCGCTGGCGACCAGTGCCGGGTCGTATTCCAGGCAGGTGAGTTGCTGGCCGGCCTGCAACAGGCGTCGGCCCAAGTGTCCTTTGCCGGCGCACCAGTCGAGCCAGTGTCTGGACGGCTGGGTGAATTCCAGGCGGCTGGCGAACGCTTCGATCTGCTGCCATTTGCGCCCCGGCACATCGACATTCAGGCGGTGCCCGGCTTCCTCCAGCGCATGGGCCGGTAATTGGCCGATGGCGCTGAGTTGCAGCGACTGCGCGGCCAGGGAAGCGAAGGGCTCGGGCGCGTCCAGCAGGGCGGGGTGGTTGTGGGCGAGTTCAGCCTCTTCCAGTGAGCGGCCACGCAGCCACTGCGCCAGCTCCGGGTAGGACGCTTCCCAATCAAGCGAAAGGTGAGTGAAGGGTCGAGGTTTCCACAGCGCCTGATGTTCAATCAAAAAAGCATCCAGCGCCGTGAAGCGGGCGAGTAAGTCCTCGCCCGTTAGCACGTGGGAAATGTCAGCGCCCTTGGCAGGCATCGACGCGCAGCCAGCGCTCCAGCAGCTTGAAGCCGCGTACCAGCACGTAAGCCATCAGCAGATAGAAAACACCCGCAGCGAAGAAGATTTCCACCGGCAGATAGGTGCGCGCAATGATCGTGCGCGCCATGCCGGTCAGTTCCAGCAAGGTCACGGTGCTGGCTAGCGCACTGGCCTTGAGCATCAGGATCACTTCGTTGCTGTAGGCCGGCAGGCCGATGCGCGCGGCACGCGGCAGGATGATGTAGAACATCGCTTTCGGCTTGGACATGCCCAAGGCTCGAGCCGCTTCAATTTCGCCCGGCGGAATCGCCTGAATCGCCCCGCGCAGAATTTCGGCGATGTACGCCGCCGTGTGCAGGGTCATGGTTACGGTGGCGCACCAGAACGGATCGCGCAGGTACGGCCAAAACGCGCTTTCACGCACCGCGTCGAACTGCGCCAGGCCGTAATAAACCAGGAACAGTTGAACCAGCAACGGCGTGCCACGGAAAAAGAAGATGTAGGCGTAAGGCAGCGAGCGCACGTACCACAGCTTCGACGAGCGGGCGATGCCCAGCGGAATTGCCAGTAGCAGACCGGCAATCACGGCGATGGCGACCAATTCGAGGGTCAGGGTCGCGCCCTGCGCCAGTTTCGGCAGCCACTTGATGATGACTTCCCAGTTCATTAAGCGCTCCTCGCAAAGCCGCGAGCGGCGCGTTTTTCCAGGAAGTGCATGCCGGTCATCGCCAGCACTGTCAGGCCCAGGTACATGATCGCGGCGACCATATAGAAGGTGAACGGTTGTTTCGACACGGTCACGCCGATTTGCGCGTGACGCATGATTTCTTCAAGGCCGATGACCGAGACCAGTGCGGTGTCCTTCATCAGGATCATGAACAGATTGCCCAGGCCGGGCAGGGCGATGCGCCACATCTGCGGCATGATCAGCCGGGTGAAGATCCGCCATTTCGACAGGCCCAGGGCCTGACCGGCCTCACGGTGGCCTTTGGGAATGGCGAGGATCGCACCACGGAACACTTCCGTGGCGTAGGCGCCGAAGCACAGGCCCAGTGCAATTACACCGGCAGCAAAGGCGTTGAGTTGCAGGTCGGGGTTGCCGAAGAATTCACCGAGGGCGCGCATCAGATTGACCGTACCGAAGTAGATCAACAGCACCCAGAGCAATTCCGGGACGCCGCGCACCAATGTGGAATAAGTGCCGCCAAGCCATTGCAGCGGCTTGTACGGGGAAGTCTTGGCCAAGGCGCCGAGCAGACCGAGCACCAATCCCTGGCACAGGGCCGTGAGGGCCAGTTGGACGGTCATCAGCGCGCCGGCAGCGAGGGCCGGGCCGAATCCGTAGAGGTCGATAATCATGGAGTTCTGTTCAAATTGCGGCAGGCAAAGTCGGGAGCCGGCGCCGCTCAACGAACGGCGCCAGTCCCACAGGTCAGGATCAGTAGATGCTGAACGGGAAGTACTTGTCGTTGATCTTCTTGTAGGTACCGTCAGCGACGATTTCCTTCAGGGCTGCGTTCAGCTTCTCACGCAGTGGGTCGCCTTTACGCACAGCGATGCCGATCTTGTCGCTTTCTACAACCGGGTCACCCTTGAACTCGTAGTTCTTGCCCGCGTCGCTTTTCAGCCAGTCATAGTTGGCGTACTTGTCGGCGAGGATCGCGTCGACACGACCGGAAGTCAGGTCGAGGTAGGCGTTTTCCTGGGTGTCGTAGAGGCTGACTTTGATGTCATCGGCGTAGGTGTCTTCCAGCCAGGTACCGGCCAGGGTCGCACGCTGAGTACCGATGGTCTTGCCCTTGAGCGAGTCCTTGTCGGTTTTGAAATCGACATTCTTCGGTGCGATGAATTGCAGCTTGTTCGAGTAGTACGGGTCGGTGAAGTCCACCGCGCCTTTGCGCTCGTCGGTGATCGACAGCGAGGAGATCAGGAAGTCGAATTTCTTCGCGTTCAGGGCCGGAATGATGCCGTCCCAGTCGGATGTGACCACGGTGCACTCGACTTTCATCTTCGCGCAGAGGGCGTCGCCGATGTCTTTGTCGAAGCCGACCACGTTGCCGCTGGCGTCTTTGTTGTTGAACGGCGGGTAAGCCGCTTCGATGCCCATCTTCAGGGTCTCGGCCATGGCACCGGCGCTGAACGCGAGGGTGACGGCGGCGGCCAGGAAGACCTTTTTAAAATTCTGCATGCATGTTGCTCCGTTAGCGGTTGCTGGACATGAATTGTTTGCAGCGCGCCGAAAGCGGGTTCTCGAACACCTGCTGAGGCGATCCTTGCTCTTCTATAAGGCCCTGATGAAGGAACACCACTTCGCTGGAGACCTGACGGGCGAAACCCATTTCGTGGGTCACGAGCAGCATGGTGCGGCCTTCTTCGGCCAGTGCGCGGATGACACTAAGTACTTCCTGAACCATTTCCGGGTCAAGCGCGGAGGTGGGCTCGTCGAACAGAATCACCTTCGGTTGCATCGCCAGCGTGCGGGCAATCGCCGCGCGCTGTTGCTGACCACCGGACAATTGCGCCGGGTACGCGTGGCGCTTGTCAGCGATGCCGACCTTGGCCAGCAGCGCCTCGGCGACTTCGATGGCCTCGGCTTTGCTCTGACCTAGTACGCGACGCGGCGCCTCGATGATGTTGTCGAGGATGCTCATGTGCGGCCACAGATTAAAGTTTTGAAACACAAAACCAATCTCGGAGCGCATGCGATTGATCTGTTTGCCGTCGGCGGCAACCAGTTCGCCATTCTTGGCGGGCTTGAGCTTGAGTTCTTCACCGGCCACCAGAATCTGGCCCTGGTGCGGGTTTTCCAGCAGGTTGATGCAACGCAGGAACGTGGACTTGCCGGAACCGGAGGAACCGAGGATCGAGATCACATCGCCGTCGCGGGCGGTCAGCGAGATGCCTTTGAGCACCTCAAGCTTCCCGTAGCGTTTGTGCAAGTTGCGGATTTCAAGCGCGGGCGTGGCCTCAGCCATGTGCGTTCCTCATATATGTTGCGCTCCAGCTGTTGGATGGCCGTCCTGGGGAGGCGGCCAAGCTAGCATAGCGTTTCAATGGCAGCCAACAGCGCTGCGAGCGGTTAACGGGTGGCGTGTGGCAGGTTGTCGCATCGGCACAGCAGACTGTCGCGCTGCTATCAAACGAACAGGTGTTTGAACCTGCCCGGCGATGGAAAAACGACGTCCTGCCGTAAAAAAAGGCGCGATGTTGCCAGCTTTGCCGGGGGTTGGAAGCGTTAACCGGACAAACGTTCCTGAACTGCACTTTTATTGTGCGACGGGCATTTTTTGTTGTGTTTCTGGTGCGCGGATTCGTCTTGAAAGTGAGTCGCAGGGTAACGCTCTGGCGAATTGCCATTAATCTCAAAGACTTGCGATGACCGTCCGGTCGCGCGCAAAGCCGCGCTCCAGAAGACTTTGAAACATTTTGGCGCATTTATTGCGTGCAGAATAAGGAACGCCCCGTTGGATTCTTTTTACGAGAAAGAAATGCCAGACGGGCCGGACGCAATCGCTTTCCTCGCAAAGGTAGTTTCGATGAGCAGTACCCCAAGCTCCAATGGCCTCGAACAGGGGCTCAAACCGCGTCATGTGACCATGTTGTCGATCGCCGGTGTGATCGGCGCCGGTCTGTTCGTTGGCTCCGGCCACGCCATCGCTGCTGCTGGCCCTGCCGTACTGCTGGCTTATGCTGCCGCCGGTACTCTGGTGGTGTTGGTGATGCGCATGCTCGGCGAAATGGCTGTTGCCTCGCCGGACACCGGTTCGTTCTCGACTTACGCCGACCGTGCGATTGGGCATTGGGCCGGTTTCACCATCGGCTGGCTGTACTGGTGGTTCTGGGTACTGGTGATTCCGCTGGAGGCCAACGCCGCCGCGACCATCCTGCACGCGTGGTTTCCCGGTGTAGGCATCTGGGCTTTCGCGCTGATCATCACCATGCTGCTGACCGTCACCAACCTGTTCAGCGTGAAGAACTACGGTGAATTCGAATTCTGGTTTGCCCTGATCAAAGTGCTGGCGATCATCGGCTTCATCGGCCTCGGTCTCGCAGCGATCTTCGGCTACCTGCCGAACAGCCAGGTCAGCGGTGTGTCGCACCTGTTCGACAGCGGCGGCTTCCTGCCAAACGGTATGGGCGCGGTACTGGGTGCAATCCTGACGACCATGTTCTCCTTCATGGGTACCGAGATCGTGACCATCGCGGCCGCGGAATCGAAGAACCCGGGCAAGCAGATCTCCAAGGCTACCAACTCGGTGATCTGGCGGATTGGCCTGTTCTATCTGGTATCGATCTTCATCGTTGTGGCCCTGGTGCCTTGGAACGACCCTACGCTGGCCAACCTCGGTTCCTACCAGACCGTGCTTGAACGCATGGGCATTCCTAACGCGAAAATGATCGTCGACATCGTCGTTCTGGTCGCAGTGACCAGCTGCCTGAACTCGGCGCTCTACACGTCGTCGCGCATGCTCTTCTCCCTTGGCAAGCGTGGCGATGCCCCGGCCATGTCGACCCGCACCAACAAAAGCGGCACGCCTTACTGGGCAGTGATGTTGTCGACTGGCGCAGCGTTCCTCTGCACTTTCGCCAACTACGTAGCCCCAGCCGCCGTGTTCGAGTTCCTCTTGGCCAGCTCCGGCGCCATCGCCCTGCTGGTGTACCTGGTAATCGCCTTCTCGCAACTGCGTATGCGCAAACAACGCGTGGCGCGCGGCGAGAAAATCGAATTCAGCATGTGGCTGTTCCCGGGCCTGACCTACGCGGTGATCATCTTCATCGTTGCGGCCCTGACCATCATGTTGTTCCAGGAAGCGCATCGCGTGGAAATCCTCGCGACTGGTTTGCTGAGCCTGATGGTGGTGGCAGCCGGTTTGCTGGTAGCACGCCGTCGCAAGCTGGAAAAACGTGGCGCGCCGGTGTTGAACTGATCCGTAGCGCGTAATGCAAAACGGCCGCTGTCAGTGATGACAAGCGGCCGTTTTTGTTTGTGAACGGTGGTTATTCGCTCTTGTCTTCCTGCGCTTCCACCGACTTGCCATAAGCATCCAGCGCAACCCCGAAATCGGTGATGAACTGTGGCTCGCTCAGCCAGGCCTGGGCTTCTTCGATCGTTACGCCTTCGGCCCACATGCGGTAGTCGATCAGCATGTCGGCGGCCAGGTGAGTGGCGGCCATGCCTTCGTTGTCGGCGTTTTCCATGTCCAGCAGCTCTGGATGATCAACGATGACGAACGCCAGTTCGCGCAGCAGCGTCAGGAGCATTTCGTTGCGGCTGATGGCTTCGGCGTCGCGCATTTTGCTGAACATCGCCAGGACGTATTCCGGCACCGGCTCGGCGAGGTGGTCGAGGTCGTCGTCCTGTTCCAGCGGCTTGCGGCCGACCATACGGATTTGTTTGGCTTTGGCCTTGGCGCGTTTGGCGCGTTTCTGTTGCTTGTTCAGGGATGCCATGGGAACTCAGTTCTTCTGTTGGGTGTTTGCGGCGATCGCGTCGGACGCCGCCACATAGTCGGCCTGGAAGGCCGGTGATTCGATCCATGCCAAGGCGCCTGCCTCGTCAGTTTCCTGCGACCACTGGCGATACTCGATCAGCGCGCCGATGATGAAGTCAGTGGCGATCTCCTCGCCTTCCTGTTCCAGCACCAGTGCGAGCAGCGGGTGTTCGAGGAAGGCCGTGCACATCGCTTGCTGGCTGATCTTCTCGGCGTCGATCATTTTCTTGAACAGCTCGGTCAGATCCACCGATTCGAAGTCGATGCGGTCATCGTTCGGGTCCAGCTCGACCGGCGCTTCAGCGCGTTTGGTGCGGTTCTGCTTGGCCTTGGCTTTGGCCCGGGTGGCGCGTTTTTGCTGCTTGTTGGCGGAGGCCATGATGTGTTCCGTCGTGCGTTGAGAGGGCTCAGCTGCGCGGCACTTGCTGCCCGGGTGTGTCGGGGGCCAGTGCGCCGGTTTGCAGCCAGGTCAGAGCGATGGGCCATAGTGTGGCTTGGTATGCGCTGCGAAAAAAGGCGAAATGTCCGACTTGTTGTTCGCCGATGTCCTGCGGTTCGATGCGCAGGTGGGTTTTTGCCGCGTTGCTGAAGTAGCCGAGCAGGCGTTCGATGGCCGGGATCGTGCCGTACGGATCGTCGCTGATGCTGATCGCCAGGGTTTGCGCCTTGACTGCCGCAAAGGTTTTCACATGCAGGTCGCGGCCGCTGGGGCGCTTTTCGTAACGGGCGGTGGGTGTGCTCCAGTCACGGACGACGCCGGCAGGGGTGTCTTCCAGCCAGCCCAGGCGCTTGCCGGGAAAATAACCGTACAGCATCGTCAGCAACGGCATCACCAGGTGCCACTTGCCCAACATGCGCCAGCGATGGGCGGGCGCGTAGTCGCGCCAGTAAGCGAATTGCGCCCCTACCGTCACCAGGCGACGAATCACCGGCCCCGACGCTCCCAGGCCCGCTGCACAGCCGCCAAAGCTGTGAGCCACCACATCGATGGGTTGGCCAGGGAATTCGCGCTGGGCGCGCTTGAGCATCGCCTCGAAGTCCAGGGTGCCCCAGTCGGACCATGACGCCCTCAGGCCTTTCATCGAAGCGGGGCGCGATTCCCCGATGCCGCGGTAATCGTAGGTGATGACGTCGAAGCCATTGGCATGCAGATAGTCGGCAAACCGCGCGTAGTGGCGGCAGCGCACGGAAGTGGCGGCGTTGATGATCACAATCGGGCGCGCGCTGTCATGGGAGGCATGGCGCCAGGTAAAGCCGCCGAGGATAAAACCGTCTGCAGCGGGTTCCTTGAACGGTTCGCCGGGCGCGATCGCGGGCAGCGGTAACTCGATGTGGCTGGGTGCCAGTGACGGCATGTCCTGCAAATTCATCGGCGTCTTACCAGTGCGGGTAGCTGACAACGATAGTCTTCGGGCGGCATTTGGACAATCCAGGCCGAGGCCGGGGTGTGCGGGAAAGTACATCACGGCTGCGCCGGTCAAATCGCAAGCATAAAAAAACCCTGAATCTTGCGATTCAGGGTTTTCGGTATTTGGTGCCCAGAGACGGAATCGAACCGCCGACACGGGGATTTTCAATCCCCTGCTCTACCGACTGAGCTATCTGGGCAACGGGGCGCATTAAAAGGGTTTTTCGGATTTACGTCAACGACTTTTTTAAAATTTCTTAAATTAATTCCGTCGCTTACGATCCGACCCCCGATTTTCGGGGGTTTACTCTGCGGGCGGAACGTAGCCTTCGGCCTTGGCGTATTCCTCGCCGGAGAAGTACTTGTCCATTTCGCCCTGAAGATATTTGCGGTCTTCGGCGTTCATCATGTTCAAACGCTTTTCGTTGATCAGCAGGGTTTGGTGTTTCTGCCAGTCAGCCCAGGCCTTGGCCGAGACGTGGTCAAAAATGTCCTGGCCTTTGGCGCCCGGGAAAGGAGCGCGCTCCAGGGCAGGCAATTCTTCTTTGTACTTGCGGCACATGATGGTGCGGGTCATGACGACTCTCCTGCGTTCAATACGGCGGCCGCGCGTTCGAGCAAGGTCTTGACCGGGGCGGCAAGGCCCAGGCGCGGCGGGGTGGCGAGGTTATACCAGAGCCAGTCGGCCTCGGCCACGTGATGGGTGGCCTCCTGCACTTGAACCAGCCAGGGTTCGATGGACAGCTGGAAATGGCTGAACGTGTGGACGAGGTTGGGCAGCGCCTGCTGCTCGCCCATGGTCAGCGAGTGCTGATCGGCGAGATGTTGCAGGTCGTCGAGGTCGTCGAGCTCCGGAAGGCTCCACAGGCCGCCCCACAAACCGCTCGACGGGCGACGGTAAAGCAGAATCGCGCCGTCGCCGTTGGCGAGCATCGGCATCAGCGTGCGCTTCTGCGGGATGGCTTTGCGCGGCTTGGGGATCGGGTAGCGGGTTTCGAGGCCGAGCATGTGCGCCTCGCAACCACGCTCCAGCGGGCACAGCAGGCAGCTCGGCTTGCTGCGCGTGCAGAGTGTGGCGCCGAGATCCATCATTGCCTGGGTGTAGGCGTTGACCCGATCGTGCGGCGTAAAGCGCTCTGCGTTGGCCCACAGCTGCTTGGCCACCTTCGGCTCGCCGGGGTAGCCCTCTTGCGCGGTAAAGCGCGCCAGCACGCGTTTGACGTTGCCGTCGAGAATCGGCGCGCGCAAACCCATGCTGATGCTTGCGATGGCGCCAGCGGTAGACAGGCCGATGCCCGGCAGATCGGTAAGCTTTTCGACGTCACGCGGAAACTCGCCGCCGTACTGGCTGACGACAATCTTCGCGGTCTTCTGCAAATTGCGCGCGCGGGTGTAGTAGCCCAGGCCGGTCCACAGGTGCAGCACTTCGTCTTCCGGCGCTTCAGCCAGGGCTTCGACCGTCGGCAGCGCGGCCATGAAACGGTCGAAGTAATTCAGCACGGTGCTGACCTGGGTCTGCTGCAACATGATCTCCGACACCCATACCCGATACGGGTTGATGTCCTGCTGCCAAGGCAAATCGTGGCGGCCGTGGCGGTCGAACCATTCCAGCACCGCCGTTGAAAACTGCTCCGCTCTCATCGCTTGAACAGCCCCTTCAATGCGTTTTTCAGTTCCGGGCTGACTTTGTCGCCCAGTTTTTCGTCGATCTTCTCGCTCAGTTTGTTGCCGGCAATTTTGGTCGCGACCTGACCGAGACGCTCATTGTCGACGCGGCAAGCCTTGGCGCCGAGTTCCAGCGGGCCACGGCAACGCAGTGGCCATTCGATGCCGACGAACTTGTCGCCGACCTGACACGCCGGATCCGGCATGGCGCTGGTATCGCCTTCGACGATGATGCCGACGCGGTAGTCCATGCCCAGCACGCGCAGGTCGATGTCGCCATCACCGTTGACGGTCATGCCGGGGATGCGCACTTTCAGGTCCGGGTTGCTGGCAATGCCGTTACGCAAGGTCAGGTTGCCCTTGAGCTCCTGGAAGGGCGTGTCCTTGCCGCGCGGCTCGCCGCTGAGGGTCTTGCGGTTGAGCGTGGCGATGCCTTTGCACAGCTGCTGTTCAAGGTTGGCATTGAGCAGCACGCCATTATTGATCGCGAAACTGGCGGTGCCGTTGAGGGTATCGACCAGGGCTTTCTGGCTGTTACCGCTGCCGGTCAGGTTGCTGTTGAGGGTAACCAGGCCTTTGACCGGCGGGTTTTTACCCTGGCTTTCAAGGATTTTTTCCACCGGCACTTTGTTGATCTGGGTCTGCAGGTTCAGCGCCGGGACCTGTTGGCGCACATCGAGGGTGCCTTTGGCTTCGAAGTTACCTTCGTACAATTCGCCGCGCAGGTTTTCCAGGGTCAGCAGGCCATTTTGGCCGGTAGCCTTGAGGGCCGCGTTGCGGATCGGCAGTTTGTCGAGGGTGAGTTGGCCGAACGTCAGGTCGGCGTCGAGATCGAGTTTGCTCAGGCGCTCCACGGGCAACAGGCGCTCGGTGCTCCAGGCGGTTTTGCTCGGCGCATCCGGCAACGGAGTGCTGCCTGCCCCGGCCATGGCATTGGCTTCGGTGCTGGCCACTTCGGCCTGGCGCACTTGAGTTGCGCTATTGGCTTCGGCAGATTTTGGTTTCAGGTAACGGTCGACGTTGAAGGTGTCAGCCTTGAGCACAGCACGCAGCGATTGCCTGGCGAAGTCTTCGACGGCGATGCGCCCGCTGAAGCTGCTGTCGTCGAGTTTCAGGTTGATGTTGTCGAAGGCAACGCTGGTTGGTGTGGCGGCAACACGGCTGACCAATTCGACCTTGCTCAGGCTGCCTTCGGCCATGGCCGGGAGTTTCTGGCCGATGCTGTCGACGAATTTAGCCAGATCGAACTGGGCGATGGAGACGCCGCCGGTGATCTGCGGGGTCTTGTCGAGGTCATTGGCTTTCAGCTCACCCAAGGCGCGCAATTGGTTGGCGGAGATCTTGATGCCTGTCCATTCGGCGACGTTCGCAGCTTTATCCAGCAACAACTGGCCCTGCGCGGAGAACGTCATGGTCTTGCCTTGCAACGGATCGCCAGCCAGTTCCCCGGTCAGTTTCATGTCTTCGAACTTGTAGCGCTGCAGGGCGCGTTCGAAACGCAGTTCGCCGTTCAGTTCAGTGCGAACCCGCAGGACAGGCTGATTGGTGCCAAGGAACGCCGTGAGTTTGACCGGAATATTGGTCGAGTCATGCACGGCGCCAGTGCTGAGCTGGATGCTTTCGGCGCTGAACTGCTTGCCGGTCTTTTCGTCGCTGTATTCAACCCGGGCGTTATTGACGGTCAGGCTGTCGATGTCCAGGCGAATGGGCTGGGCGGGTTTTTCCGCCTGGGCCGTGGTCTCGCTGGCAGGCTCACCGGGGGTGGCAGGTGGCGTGGCCTGAGTGGCAGGCACCTTGCCGATGTCTTCCCAGTTGCCATGGCCGTCCTTGTCGCGGTTCAGGCGCAGGTTCAGGCCTTCGACGCGCACGTCGCTCATCTGCACTTCGCGGCGCAGCAGCGGCAGCACGCGCACGGACAGGCCGAGCATCTGCAAATCGGCAAACGGTTCGGCAGGTTTGACCAGCGTGGCGACGCTGGCGTCGTGCAATTCCAGGCCGAGCCACGGGAACAGGCTCCAGCCGATGTCGCCATTGAGCGTCAGCTCGATGTGGGCCTTGTCGCGGGCTATCTGGCGGATCTCGTCTTTATAGTCATTGGGATCAAAGAGGTGGGTCAGGGCAAACCCCAGAGCCACAATGATCAGCAATAGCCCGAGAAGTACCAGACCCAGGATTTTGCCGAACGCTTTCATGGGCGAGTCCTTGTAGTTAGTCAAATTCGAAATACAGCCGGGGAGTATAGCGCTCCGGGGACGACGATCGGTCGGCGATCACGTTGTCAGTTCATCCAGCGACACTTTCAGCTTGGCGGCGAGCGCCTGGGCGTCAAGATGGCCGGCGGGGGCCAGCAGGTGCAAGGTGGCGCCGGCGTCGCGGGCCATTTTCCGCGCCTCGTCCACCAGGCGCTCGGCGACGCCGCGTCGACGGGTGATCTTGCGCACGCACAGTTGGGACAGGTGCCAGACGTTCTGGTGCCGTTGCAGGCGGGCGGCACCCAGCAAGCGGTCATTGAAGCGCCCGGCGATCAGCGAGCCATCGCCCAGGCAGGCTTCGATCAACTGCTGCTGCGAGGCAAAGGGTGCGAAGAGCCACTGCGGCGCATCCCGATAGATCTTCTGCAAGTCTTGCTGATCCTGATAGTTGGCTTCTTTGAGCGACTCGACAACGATCGGCATGGCGGCTCCAGCAGGGAGGAGATCAGATGACATGAAAAAGGTGATATCAGTTTGGTTTTTCTGTCACCTGCAAATGGTAACCTTTGCCGGTTCGTCCGTCCTTCTGCGACTTAACGTCGCGCCTTCAAGGAGCTTCACCTTAAAAAACGGTCATGCCTGCGTGCATAAGGCCGAGGGTGAACAGTGGCTGGCGAACCATACTAATAATTGGGGGATACACAATGAGCACGAGCATTACGGCGGACGGTCTCAAAGCCGACCAGCCTGCGTTCCTGTCCAAGGAACGCATCATCGCCAAGCCCGGTTTCAACCGCTGGCTGGTGCCACCGGCCGCATTGGCCATTCACTTGTGCATCGGCATGGCCTACGGTTTTTCGGTGTTCTGGTTGCCGTTGTCGAAGGCACTGGGCATCACCGCGCCAGTGGCCTGCGCACCGGACATGAGCTTCATCGCACAAGTCTTCTCTTCGCAATGCGACTGGCCGATCTCGATGCTCGGCTGGATCTACACCCTGTTCTTCATCTTCCTCGGCTGCTCGGCAGCGATCTGGGGTGGCTGGCTGGAACACGCCGGGCCACGCAAGGCTGGCGTTGTATCGGCACTTTGCTGGTGCGGTGGTCTGCTGATTTCGGCGTTGGGGATTTATACCCACCAAATCTGGCTGATGTGGATCGGCTCCGGCGTGATCGGCGGTATCGGTCTGGGCCTGGGCTATATCTCGCCGGTGTCGACCCTGATCAAGTGGTTCCCGGACAAACGCGGCATGGCCACCGGAATGGCGATCATGGGCTTCGGTGGCGGCGCGATGGTCGGTGCGCCGTTGGCCGCAGCGCTGATGGGCCACTTCGCTTCGCCAACCAGCGTCGGCGTATGGCAGAGCTTCCTGGTGATGGCCGCGATCTACTTCGTGTTCATGATCGGCGGCGCCCTGTCGTATCGCGTACCGCCAACTGGCTGGAAGCCTGAAGGCTGGACTGCGCCGGCGAAAAAAGCTTCGAACTCGATGATCACTCACCGTCACGTGCACGTGAACGTTGCGTGGAAAACCCCGCAATTCCGTCTGGTGTGGCTGGTCCTGTGCCTGAACGTATCGGCGGGTATCGGCATTCTGGGCATGGCGTCGCCGCTGTTGCAGGAAGTCTTTGGCGGTAAATTGATCGGTGTGGATCTGCCGTTCGGTCAACTGGACGCCGGCCAACTGGCTTCGATTGCCGCGATTGCGGCCGGGTTTACCGGACTGCTGAGCCTGTTCAACATCGGTGGCCGCTTCTTCTGGGCATCGTTCTCGGACTATCTGGGCCGCAAAAACACTTATTTTGTGTTCTTCGCCCTGGGTTTTGCCCTGTACGCGCTGATCCCGAACCTCGGCCATTTGGGCAACGTTGCGCTGTTCGTGGCGGCGTTCTGCATCATTCTGTCGATGTACGGCGGCGGTTTCGCCACTGTTCCGGCGTATCTGGCTGACCTGTTCGGTACGCAGATGGTCGGCGCGATCCACGGTCGTCTGCTGACTGCCTGGGCTGCGGCCGGTGTGCTCGGTCCGGTACTGGTGAACTACCTGCGTGAGTATCAGTTGAGCATCGGCGTGGAACGCGCCGCGGCTTACGACATCACGCTGTACATCCTCGCCGGTCTGCTGGTGCTGGGCTTCCTGTGCAACATGCTGGTACGCCCGGTGGCCGACAAGTACTTCATGACCGACGCCGAACTGGCTGCCGAACAGGCGCTGGGCCACGACAAAGGTGCTGATGCAACCACCGTGCTGGAGTGGAAAGCCGCGCCGGGCAGCAAGCCATTGGCGATTGCTGCGTGGCTGGTGGTGGGTATTCCGTTGGCGTGGGGTGTGTGGGTGACCTTGCAGAAAACGGCGGTACTGTTTCACTAAGTAATGGGTAAAACGCAGTTCCCTGTGGGAGCGAGCCTGCTCGCGAAGACGGAATGTCAGTCGACATAAATGTTGGCTGGCCCACCGCATTCGCGAGCAGGCTCGCTCCCACATTTGTTTTTACGTTGCCTGTAATGGCTTGTATGCACATGTCTACCCGCGACAACCGGGGCTTCTGTCTGTCAGGGATATCACCTCTCGTGTTTCTGTTTCGGCCCCGCGTGCCTATAATGGCTGCCTTTTTCGCCCAATGATTTTGCGGAGCTGGTGATGGCCGAACGTAAGGCTTCTGTCGAGCGCGACACTCTGGAAACCCAGATCAAAGCCTCGATCAACCTTGATGGCACCGGAAAGGCCCGATTCGATATCGGTGTTCCTTTTCTTGAGCACATGCTGGATCAGATCGCCCGTCACGGGTTGATCGACCTGGATATTGAATGCAAGGGCGATCTGCATATCGACGACCACCATACGGTGGAAGACGTCGGTATCACCCTCGGCCAGGCGTTTGCCAAAGCCATCGGCGACAAAAAGGGCATCCGTCGCTACGGCCACGCCTACGTGCCGCTCGATGAAGCGCTGTCGCGCGTAGTGATCGACTTCTCCGGTCGTCCAGGCCTGCAGATGCACGTGCCTTACACCCGCGCTACCGTGGGCGGCTTCGACGTTGACCTGTTCCAGGAATTCTTCCAGGGCTTCGTCAACCATGCGCTTGTCAGCATGCACATCGACAACCTGCGCGGCACCAACACTCACCACCAGATCGAAACCGTGTTCAAGGCTTTCGGCCGCGCGCTGCGCATGGCTGTGGAGCTGGATGAACGCATGGCCGGGCAAATGCCGTCGACCAAAGGCGTTCTGTAATGCAGACGGTTGCAGTTATCGACTACGGCATGGGCAACCTGCACTCGGTGGCCAAGGCCCTCGAGCATGTCGGTGCCGGCAAAGTGCTGATCACCAGCGATGCCAATGTGATTCGCGAAGCCGACCGCGTGGTGTTCCCCGGCGTCGGCGCGATTCGCGATTGCATGGCGGAGATCCGTCGCCTCGGTTTCGACTCGCTGGTGCGTGAAGTCAGTCAGGATCGTCCGTTCCTCGGCATCTGTGTTGGCATGCAAGCCTTGCTCGACACCAGCGAAGAGAACGACGGCGTCGACTGCATCGGCCTGTTTCCGGGCGCGGTGAAGTTTTTCGGCAAAGATCTGCATGAAGACGGCGAGCACCTGAAAGTCCCGCACATGGGCTGGAACGAGGTGCAGCAGAAGGTCAGCCACCCGCTGTGGCATGACATCCCGGACATGGCGCGTTTCTACTTCGTGCACAGCTACTACATTGCGGCTGCCAACGCGCGGCAAGTGGTGGGTGGCGGTCATTACGGCGTCGATTTCGCTGCGGCGCTGGCTGATGGCTCGCGCTTTGCCGTGCAGTTCCACCCGGAGAAGAGCCATACCCATGGCCTGCAATTGCTGCAGAACTTCGCCGCGTGGGATGGTCGCTGGTAAATGGCCGCCAAGAAGTCCAAGCCGCCGATCCTGACCCTCACTCCCGAGCAGGAGAGCGAGGCCAATCACAAGATCAAACGCTTCATGGAAGATCGTTTCGAACTCGACCTCGGGTCGTTCGAGGCGGCGGAGATTCTTGAGCTGTTTACCCGCGAAATTGCTCCGCACTATTACAACAGGGCGATTTTCGATGTGCAGACCCACCTCAAGGAGCGGTTTGAAAGCATCGAAAGCGACCTGTGGGCGCTCGAAAAAAACTGATTTCCGAGCGAAGCTGAACAATCGAATTTGAAGGTTTGCCAGATGCTGATTATTCCCGCTATCGATCTTAAAGACGGTGCCTGCGTACGTCTGCGCCAGGGCCGCATGGAAGATTCCACAGTGTTCTCCGATGACCCGGTGAGCATGGCTGCCAAGTGGGTGGAGGGCGGTTGCCGTCGTCTGCATCTGGTCGATCTGAACGGTGCTTTTGAAGGTCAGCCGGTTAACGGTGAAGTGGTTACGGCGATTGCCAAACGCTACCCGAACCTGCCGATCCAGATCGGTGGCGGCATCCGCTCGCTGGAAACCATCGAGCACTACGTCAAGGCTGGCGTCAGCTACGTGATCATCGGCACCAAAGCCGTGAAAGATCCGGCATTCGTCGCTGAAGCGTGCCGTGCGTTCCCGGGCAAGATCATCGTCGGTCTGGATGCCAAAGACGGTTTTGTCGCCACCGATGGCTGGGCTGAGATCAGCACCGTGAACGTCATCGACCTGGCCAAGCAATTCGAAGCCGACGGCGTGTCCTCGATCGTTTATACCGACATCGCCAAAGACGGCATGATGCAGGGCTGCAATGTACCGTTTACCGCTGCGCTGGCCGCTGCGACCAAGATTCCGGTGATCGCTTCCGGCGGTATCCACAATCTCGGTGACATCAAGTCGCTGCTCGACGCCAAAGCGCCGGGCATCATCGGCGCCATCACCGGCCGAGCGATCTACGAAGGCACCCTCGACGTCGCCGAAGCGCAAGCTTTCTGCGATTCGTACAAAGGCTGAGGACTGACCATGGCGCTGGCCAAACGCATCATCCCTTGCCTGGACGTGGACAACGGTCGGGTCGTCAAAGGCGTGAAGTTCGAGAACATCCGCGACGCCGGTGACCCGGTGGAAATCGCCCGTCGCTATGACGAGCAGGGTGCCGACGAGATTACTTTTCTCGACATCACCGCCAGCGTTGATGGCCGCGATACCACGCTGCATACCGTCGAGCGCATGGCCAGCCAGGTGTTTATTCCGCTGACCGTAGGCGGCGGCGTGCGTACCGTGCAGGACATTCGCAACTTGCTCAATGCCGGCGCGGACAAGGTCTCGATCAATACCGCAGCCGTGTTCAACCCGGAATTTGTCGGCGAAGCTGCCCAGCATTTTGGTTCGCAGTGCATCGTTGTCGCCATTGACGCGAAGAAAGTCTCCGGCCCGGGCGAAACCCCGCGCTGGGAGATCTTCACCCACGGCGGGCGCAAGCCAACCGGCCTCGACGCGGTGGAGTGGGCGAAGAAGATGGAAGGCCTGGGCGCCGGTGAAATCCTGTTGACCAGCATGGACCAGGACGGCATGAAAAACGGTTTCGACCTCGGCGTGACCCGCGCCATCAGCGATGCGCTGGGCATTCCGGTGATCGCGTCCGGCGGTGTCGGCAACCTGCAGCATCTGGCCGACGGCATTCTCGAAGGCCACGCCAGCGCGGTATTGGCGGCGAGTATTTTCCACTTCGGCGAATACACCGTGCAGGAAGCCAAGGCTTACATGGCCAAACGCGGCATCGTGATGCGCTAAACCGTACAGGCCAGTGGACAGCATGGCGTACCCAAGGCACTCTTGGGCACGCCATGGATTTCGGTAGCCCGACATGATCAAACGCCTGCTTCTTGTTCTCGCCAGTGCCTCGTTGTTGCTCATCAACAACGCCCGGGCCGAAAACAGTCCTGACACCGATCTGGTGCTCCTCACCGAAAACTTCCCGCCGTACAACATGGCGAAGAACGGCAAGAACTTCGCCCAGGGTGAGAACATCAACGGCATCGCCACCGATATCGTCCGTGAGATGTTCCAGCGCGCCGGCATTACCTATAGCCTGACCCTGCGTTTCCCATGGGAGCGCGTCTACAAACTTGCGCTGGAAAATCCCGGCTACGGGGCCTTCGTGATGGCGCGCCTGCCGGATCGCGAAAAACTCTTCAAATGGGTCGGGCCGATCGGCCCGGACGACTGGATCATGTTGGCCAAGGCCGACAGCAAGATCACCCTCGAAACTCTCAACGATGCGCGCAAATACAAGATCGGCGCCTACAAGGGCGATGCGATTGCCGAGACGCTGACCAAGCAAGGCTTGAAGCCGGTGGTGGTGTTGCGTGATCAGGACAACGCCAAGAAACTCGTCAGTGGCCAGATTGATCTATGGGCCACGGGCGATCCGGCCGGGCGCTATCTGGCGCGGCAGGATGGCGTGACGGGGCTGAAGACGGTGTTGCGATTTAACAGCGCCGAGCTGTATCTGGCGCTGAACAAAGACGTGCCGGATACCACCGTTGCCAAACTGCAGGCCGCGCTGGATCAGTTGCGCAAGGAAGGCGTGGTGGATGAGATCATGGCGCGCTATCTCTAGGTAAATCGAAAGATCGCAGCCTTCGGCAGCTCCTACGCCGAACGCACCACCCTGCAGGTGCGGCCGAACGCACCCACGTGAAGGAGTTGCCGAACGCACCCACGTGTAGGAGTTGCCGAACGCCCCGACGTGTAGGAGCTGCCGAAGGCTGCGATCTTTTAGCGATAAACGCCATCCTTCCCATGTGCCGCAGTGGCTTTGTTACTGCGCACACTGATCATCTGCCGAATATCAATCCACTCAATCCCTTGGGCCTTCAGCTTCGGCAATTCTCGCTCCAGCACCGCCAGCGTCTGCGGATACGGATGGCCGATCATCACCGCCGAACCCTGCTTGTGCGCCAGGCTGATTGCCGTCTGTAGCTGCGTGTAGATTGCCGCCTCAGTACGCTCGTCATCGAGAAACACATCCCGCGAAACACTCGCCAGATCGATCTTCTGCGCCTGTTGCGCAGCGACGGTCTGCGCGCTGGTGCGGCTGTCGACAAAGAATTTGTGTCGGCGCTGCAACTCACCCATCAACCACGCCATCGCCACCGGTTGCGCGGTCATGCGGCTGCCCATGTGGTTATTGATGCCAGCGGTGTAAGGAACCATTTTGAACGCGGCGTTCAGGCGTTTTTCGAGTTCTTCGATGGGCAGTTCGGGGTGCCACGCATAAGGCCCGGTGGCCGGGTCCATGGGCATGTGCAGGATGACGATCTTGCCCGCGCGATGGGCTTCGCGGGCAAACTCGGTGGCGTGCGGGGTGTCGGGCATGATTGCCGTGGTCACCGGACCAGGCAGCGCGAGCACGCGGCGATCCCGGGGCAGGTTCTGCCCCAGGTCGTCAATGATCAGGCTGATGTAGGCCTTGTGCGCCGTGGCGGCGGCGGGCGTCGCGTGAGCAACACCCGCCAGGCAGCACAACAGGGCGAGCAGCAACCGCACGCACATCTCAGCGGCCAGAGGTGATGCTCAAACCCTTGAGCAGGCTGAGCGCCTGGGCCAGCTGGTAATCATCATCCTGCGGCATCGCCTTGGCTTTGCCGCCGGAGCCGGTCGGCTTGTCTTCGCCGCCATTGCCGTTGCCCAGGTGACCTTGCAGATCGGCTTCCTTGAAGTAATCGCCGTCGGCTTCGTTGGTGATCTTCGCCTTGCGCACTTCGATGTCCGGGACGATGCCCTGAGCCTGAATCGAGCGGCCATTCGGCGTGAAGTACAGCGCCGTGGTGATCTTCAGGGCGCGGTCGTTATTAAGTGGCAGCACGGTTTGCACCGAGCCCTTGCCGAAACTGGTAGTGCCCATGACCACGGCGCGTTTCTGATCCTGCAAGGCGCCGGCGACAATCTCCGAGGCCGAGGCGCTGCCACCGTTGATCAGCACGACCATCGGCACCGCTTCGCTTTCGTCTTTGCCGGTGGCCGAGAAGCGCAGTTCGGAGTTGGCGATGCGGCCCTTGGTGTAAACGATCAGGCCTTTGGTGATGAAGTGGTCGACCACTTCCACCGCTGCCTGCAACACGCCGCCCGGGTTGTTGCGCAGGTCGAGAATGATGCCGTTGAGCTTCTTGCCGTTGTCCTTGCGCATCTTCGCCAGGGCCTTGGAGACCTCTTCGCCGGTCTTGACCTGGAACTGGGTGATGCGGATGTAGCCGTAGCCCGATTCAAGCAGCTGCGCTTTCACGCTCTTCACCTGAATCACCGCGCGGGCGAGGGTCACGTCGAATGGCGTGCCGCCGTCACGTACCAAAGTCAGGGTGATTTTCTGGCCGATCTTGCCGCGCATCTTGTCGACAGCTTCGGTCATGGTCTGGCCACGCGTTGGCTGACCGTTGATCTTGACGATGAAGTCGCCAGCCTGAATGCCGGCCTTCGATGCTGGCGTGTCATCGATTGGCGAGACGACTTTGATAAAGCCGTCTTCGGAGCCGACTTCAATGCCCAGGCCGCCGAATTCGCCGCTGGTGCTTTCCTGCAACTCGGTGAAATCTTCAGGGCCGAGGTAAGCCGAGTGCGGATCGAGGTTGCTGAGCATGCCCTTGATCGCGTTTTCCAGCAGGGTCTTGTCGTCCACCGGTTCGACGTAGGCCGCTTTGATCCGGTCCATGACCTCGGCAAAGGTGCGCAACTCATCCAGTGGCAGCGGGGCCTTGGAGGTCGCGGCAGTGCCTGCCGGAGCGACGGCCGGGGCCGGTTGAGCGGCAAACGCCAGAGGCGCGCCGATCACCAGGGCGATCGTCAGGGCCAGCGAGGTAAGACGGGACAAATGCAGCATGTCGAACGAACTCCTAAAATTGGTGACTCAACGCCTATCCTTGCGCGTGGCACCATTGCGCCGGATCACTCGGGTGACCCTGCTGACGAATTGCGAAATACAGCGCTGGTGTGTCCTGACCGCCACTATTACCGACAGTGGAGATCGACTCACCGGCTTTTACCACGTCACCGGCCGACTTGAGCAGCGTCTGGTTGTGACCGTAAAGACTCAGAAAACCGTTGCCGTGATCAAGGATCACCAGCAGCCCGGCACCACGCAACCAGTCGGCGAAGACGACGCGACCACCGTGTACGGCATGCACCTGGCTGCCGGCGGAGGCGCTGATCATCACGCCATCCCACTTGGTGCGGGCGTCGTCGCCACGGCTTTCGCCGAAGCGTGCCAGCAGTCGACCATCAACCGGCCAAGGAAGTTTTCCCCGCGTTGCAGCAAAAGGGCCACCGAAGGTCTCGCCGCTGCTGGAAACCAGCGCGCCGGGTGTTGATCTGGCTGGTTTGCGTGGGGCGTCGCTGTTTTCAGCCTGCGCCTCACGTAAACGCTTTTTTTCCGCTTCCTGCTGGGCGATCAGCGCTTTCTGCCGCGCTTCTTCTGCCTCACGGGCCTGACGGGCCAGGGTTTCTTCAATGGTTTTAAGGACTTTAGACAGGTCTGCCTGATCCTGCTCGCGCGCGGCCAGTTTCTGGTCGCGGGCTTTCACGTCATCGTTGAGCTTGGCGAGGACTTGCTGGCGTTCCTTGCGGACATTTTCCAGTTCGTCGCGTTGGCTATCGAGCGTGCTTTTCTGCACCAGCAATTGAGCCTGCTGCATGTCGATGTCTTTTTCGACATTGGCCAGCTGGCGCAAGGTTTCGTTGAAGTTTTTCAACTGCTCCAGGCGGGCCTGGCTCAGGTAGTCGTAATAGGTGAGGGTGCGGGCGAATCTTTCCGGGTTCTGCTGGTTGAGCAGCAGTTTGAGATATTCCTGCCGACCGTTCTGATAGGCCGCACGGGCCTGAATGGCGATCAATCGCTGCTGTTCAGTGCGCGCGCTCTGGAGTTTTTTTTTCTCTGCATCGAGTCGCTGCAGCTCGGATTCGCTTTTCTGCAGTTCTTTCTGCAGGGCGTCGACCTGTTTCTGTAGCTTGCCCAGCTCGGTCTCGGTGCCCTTGAGCTCCTTCTGCACGCCGGATTTTTCTTCCTGGACCTTGCCCAGCAGTTTTTTCAGCTCGGCAATGTCCTGACGCGTGGCGTCCAACTGCTGTTGGGTTTGCGCGCGCTCGTCAGCGAAGGCCGGTTGGAGCAGGCAGGTCAGAGCGAGGGCGATCAGGACGCGGAGCATAGAGGCGGGCGGCACCAGGGTAAGGGACGGCCTAGTATGCCCGCCCGAGGCTGCAAAAAAAACGCCCAATTGGGCCTGTGTGATAACTGGACCAAGCAATACAGCGAATTCCATTTCGAAAACTCCATAAACCACTGTGGGAGCTGGCTTGCCAGCGATGGCGTCTGCTCATTCAACATAGTTGTTGGCTGTCAGATTGCTATCGCTGGCAAGCCAGCTCCCACAGGGTTTACGGTGTTTGATCGGGCGAATTACACCAGAATCGAGGTGCCGGTCATTTCCGTCGGTTTTTCCAGGCCCAGCAGTTTCAGCATGGTCGGTGCCACGTCCGCCAGCACGCCGCCTTCACGCACCTTGAGGTCGCGCTTGCCGACATAAATGAACGGCACTGGCTCGGTGGTGTGCGCGGTGTGCGCCTGGTGGGTTTCTTCATCGGCCATTTTCTCGACGTTGCCGTGGTCGGCGGTGATCAGCGCTTCGCCGCCCACTTTTTCCAGCGCGTCCACGATTCGGCCCACGCACAGGTCCAGGCACTCAACCGCCTTGACTGCTGCATCGAATACGCCGCTATGGCCGACCATGTCGCCGTTGGCGTAGTTGACCACGATCACGTCATAACGCTGGTTTTCAATGGCGTCGACGATCCGGTCTGTGACTTCCGGTGCGCTCATTTCCGGCTGCAGGTCGTAGGTGGCGACTTTGGGCGACGGGATCAGGATGCGCTCTTCGCCCGGGAACGGTTCTTCGCGCCCGCCGGAGAAGAAGAAGGTCACGTGAGCATATTTCTCGGTTTCGGCGATGCGCAGCTGGGTCTTGCCGTTTTTCGCCAGGTAATCGCCCAGTACGTTGTCCAGGCTGCCTGCGGCGAAAGCCGATGGGGCAGGAATGCTGGCGGCATATTGGGTCAGCATGACAAAACCGGACAGTTTCGGCTGGCGGGCGCGGGCAAATTCCTTGAAATCGTCCTCGACGAACACTCGGGTCAGTTCCCGGGCGCGGTCGGCGCGGAAGTTCATGAACACCACGGCATCGCCGTCTTCGACCTTGACCGGCTCACCGATGGAGGTGGCCTTGACGAATTCGTCGCTCTCGCCACGGTCGTAGGCGGCTTGCAGGCCTTCCTGGGCGGTGGCGGCATTGAACTCGCCGTTGCCATCGACGATCAGGTTGTAAGCCTGGGCTACGCGGTCCCAGCGATTGTCGCGGTCCATGGCGAAGTAGCGACCGATGATGCTGGCAATGCGGCCCTTGCCGAGCGCCTGGAAGGTCGCGTCGAGCAGTTCGATCGACGATGCAGCACTTTTCGGTGGCGTATCGCGACCGTCGAGGAAGGCGTGCAGGTAGATTTTTTCGGCGCCGCGCTTGAACGCCAGTTCGGCCATGGCAATCAGGTGATCCTGGTGGCTGTGCACGCCGCCATCGGACAGCAGGCCCATGAAGTGCACGGCTTTGCCGGCGGCCACGGCCTTATCCACAGCGGCGCATATGGTCGGGTTCTCGAAGAACTCACCGTCGCGGATCGACTTGGTCACGCGGGTGAAATCCTGATACACCACGCGACCGGCGCCGAGGTTCATGTGGCCGACTTCGGAGTTGCCCATCTGCCCGTCCGGCAGGCCGACGTCCATGCCGCTGCCCGAGATCAAGCCGTTCGGCACGGTGGCGCAAAGGCGATCCAGTACAGGCTTGTTTGCCGCATAAACGGCATTGGACTCGTGGCTGTCACTGTGACCGAAGCCGTCGAGAATCATCAGAACCAAAGGTTTAGGCGTGGTAGTCATGGAATCCACTCGTGGCTAATAAAGAAGAGGGCGATGGAAAAGGGAGTTGGAGTTTAAAGCTAAGTTCCGACCGCGTCACCGCCGGACGGGGTTTGGCCGACCATAGTGGCTGTGTATACTGGCCGACATTTTAACGCCCTGGAACCTCCTTCGATGGTTGCTCACCTGATTGAATTTGCCACTAACCACTACATTCTTGTCGGTATCTTCGTCGTACTGCTGGCTCTGCTGCTGGCGCACACGATGCAGGGCGGCGGTAAAAGCCTGAGCACCGGCGAACTGACCGCGCTGGTCAACAAAGAAGCAGGCGTGGTGGTGGACATCCGCCCAGCGAAGGATTTCGCCGCCGGCCACATCGTTGGCGCCGTGAACATTCCCCAGGACAAACTTGCTGCGCGTATCGGCGAGCTGGAAAAACACAAGGCCAAGACCATCATTCTGGTCGACGCATTGGGCCAGACTGCTGGCACCCACGCCCGCGAACTGATGAAATCCGGCTTCACCGCCGCCAAGCTGTCCGGCGGGATCTCCAGCTGGAAAGGCGACAACCTGCCGCTGGTGAAATAAATGAGCGAAGTCATCGTCTACTCCAGCGATTACTGCCCTTATTGCATGCGAGCCAAGCAACTGCTCGCGAACAAAGGTGTGGCCTTCGAAGAGATCAAGGTCGATGGCAAGCCGCAGGTGCGTGCCGCCATGGCCCAGAAAGCGGGGCGCACGTCCGTGCCGCAGATCTGGATCGGCAGCCAGCACGTCGGCGGTTGTGACGATTTATTTGCCCTGGAGCGCGCCGGCAAGCTCGACGCGCTGCTCAAGGCCTGAACGGCTGCACCCACGTACAGCACTCCCTAAAAGACCCAAGATCAGAAAGGATCTGAGATGACTGACCAACAGAACACTGCAGCCAGCGAAGAAGACACCGCACCGCAATTCTCCTTGCAGCGCATCTACGTTCGCGACCTGTCCTTCGAAGCCCCGAAAAGCCCGGCGATCTTCCGTCAGCAGTGGGATCCGACCGTTGGTCTGGATCTGAACACTCGCCAGAAAGAACTCGAAGGCGATTTCTACGAAGTCGTACTGACCCTGTCCGTGACCGTGAAAAACGGTGACGAAGTGGCCTTCATCGCTGAAGTGCAACAGGCCGGTATCTTCCTGATCAAGAACCTGGATGCGGCTTCGATGAGCCACACGCTGGGTGCGTTCTGCCCGAACATCCTGTTCCCGTATGCTCGCGAGACCCTGGACAGCCTGGTCACCCGTGGCTCGTTCCCGGCGCTGATGCTGGCCCCGGTGAACTTCGACGCCCTGTACGCGCAAGAACTGCAGCGCATGCAGGAAAGCGGCGAGACGCCAACCGTTCAATAAGCGGCGCTGCTGCAATCGCGGGCAAGCCCGCTCCCACAGGATTGAGCAAAACCTGTGGGAGCGGGCTTGCCCGCGATTGTTTCTGTCAGGCGAAAATAATCTTCGGGTTACTTGAAGTCGTTCTGGCGCCAGGCTTCATACACCGCGACTGCGACGGTGTTGGACAGGTTCAGGCTGCGGCAGCCTTCGCGCATCGGCAGGCGCAGGCGCTGTTCGGCCGCAAGAGCGTCCAGTACTTCTGGCGGCAGGCCACGGCTTTCCGGACCGAACATGAACGCATCGCCCTCGGCGAAGCTGGCATCGTGGAACGGTCGCGAGCCCTTGGTGGTGAAGGCGAACAGGCGCGGGTGACCGAGGCTTTCCAGGCAGCTGGCGAGATCCGCGTGACGTTGCAGGGTGGCATACTCGTGGTAGTCGAGGCCCGCCCTGCGCAGACGCTTGTCGTCCATCTCGAAACCCAGCGGTTCGATCAAATGCAGGTGGCAGCCACTGTTGGCGCACAGCCTGATAACGTTGCCGGTGTTCGGCGGAATTTCTGGTTGAAAAAGGATGACGTGAAACATGCACGGCTCCGAAGGTAAAGATGAGCGGCATTCTACGCCGCCTGTGGACAACCGTTCGAAACTATTCCCGCGCGTGATCGGTTCGCTGGCGATTGTCGGCTTGATGATCGGTTTGATGATCGGCCGCCTGACCACGCCGGACCCGACCGTGCTGCAACAGGTCGAGGTGACGAGTGACGGATTGGTGGTGTGGTTCAGCAACGAACCCAAGACCCATGGCGAGATCGTCGACGGCAGCCTTGCGCTGCTATTCGCGGCCGAAGGCAAGGCGCAGAAAGGGCAGCTCAAGCTCAATGATAAAAGCGTGAACTGGCGAGTGCGTTTGAGTGATGGTGGGTTGTTGCTGACGGTGCTGGCGGCGCGGCCGCTGCAGGGCGACTGGGCCGGCAGCGAGGTCGATGACCGCTGGCGGCTGGAGATTCATCTGCGCGAGCAATAAAAGCGGGAATCCCTGACCTGCCTGTATCAGGGTTCCCAAAACGGCGTGGACTTCGCGTGACGCGTCGGTCCGGTGTAAAGAGGGAACCCCCGGCCTGCCTGTACCAAGGATCCCAAAACGGCAGGGCTCGCGCATGGCGACGAAAGCCCGGTGTAAAGAAGGAACCCCTGACCTGCCTGTATCAAGGGCCCCAAAACTGTTTGGGCTCGTCGCTTGTGCGGTGTGAGCCCGGTGTAAAGAGGGGAATCCCCGGCCTGCCTGTACCAAGGTCCCCGAAACGGGTGGTGAATCGAATCACCTGAAAGAGGTATTGCAGGGGGCGTGCCAGTTTTTAATCTGATGAAACAAAAAAACCGCTCAGAAACGCGGAAGCCCCGGAATTCGGGGCTTTCGTGTTTTTTCGGTCAGGGTTCGATTGCGAAAGCAGGCGGGGTTCTAAATCAGCATTCGTGCGCGATTGCGGTTCACGGTGCATTCAGTCGGTGCACGGTGGGGCCAAAAGCATCGCGGGCAAGCCCGCTCCCACAGGGGCCAGTGTTGTTCACGCAATCGTGAAAACACCGGGTTCTCTGTGGGAGCGGGCTTGCCCGCGAATGGATCTATGCAGCGACGATGATTTACAGGGTACTTAGCCCTCTTCCCCCTCATCATCATCCCCACCATCAACCTTCATCCCCAATTCCTTGATCTTGCGAGTCAGGGTATTACGCCCCCAACCCAACAACACCGCCGCATCACGTCGACGCCCAGCCGTGTGCTTGAGCGCCGTCTCGATCATGATCCGCTCAAACGCCGGCACTGCGCTGTCGAGCAAGCTCGACTGGCCTCGGGCCAGTGCCTGGTCTGCCCACTGGCGCAGCGCCTGCTCCCAGTTGGTCACCGGTGCCGAGTCCTGCGGCAGGTTCAGCAGTTCTGGCGGCAGGTCGCTGATGTGCACTTCGCGACCGGAAGCCATCACCGTAATCCAGCGGCAGGTGTTCTCCAGCTGACGCACGTTGCCGCCCCACGGCAGGTTCTTCAGGTACTCCTCGGTCTCGCTCTTGAGCAGCTTGGGCTCCACTGCCAGTTCCTGCGCGGCGCGGCTGAGGAAGTGCTTGGCCAGGGTCGGGATGTCTTCGCGGCGGTCCGACAGTCGTGGAATGTGGATGCGGATGACGTTGAGGCGGTGGAACAAGTCTTCGCGGAATTTACCCGCGTGCACCAGGGTTTCCAGGTTCTGGTGAGTCGCCGCGATGATGCGCACATCCACCTTGACCGGCACATGCCCGCCAACACGATAGAACTCGCCGTCGGCCAGAACGCGCAGCAAACGGGTTTGCGTGTCCGCCGGCATGTCGCCGATTTCGTCGAGGAACAGTGTGCCGCCGTCAGCCTGCTCAAAGCGCCCGCGACGCAGGTTTGCTGCACCGGTGAACGCGCCTTTCTCATGGCCGAACAGCTCGGATTCCATCAGATCCTTGGGGATCGCCGCCATGTTCAGCGCGATGAACGGCGAAGCCGCGCGTGGGCTGTGGCGGTGCAGGGCGTGGGCGACCAGTTCTTTACCGGTGCCGGATTCGCCGTTGATCAGCACGGTGATGTTGGAGTGGCTCAAGCGTCCGATGGCGCGAAACACTTCCTGCATCGCCGGCGCTTCACCGATGATTTCCGGAGTGCGGGTCAGGGTCGGAACGACTTCAAGACCTTGCTGCTCCTGGGCGTGCTGGTTCGCCCGCTTGACCAGCGATACGGCTTCGTCGACGTCGAACGGTTTTGGCAGGTACTCGAACGCGCCGCCCTGATAGGACGCGACAGCGCTGTCCAGATCGGAGTGAGCGGTCATGATGATCACTGGCAGCCGTGGGTGCTGCTCGCGAATCCGCGCCAACAGATCCAGGCCACTGGCACCCGGCATACGGATGTCGGAAATGATCACATCCGGCTGCTGACGGGCCAGGCGACTCATCACGCCATCCGCGCTGTCGAAGCTCTGCGTGGTCATGCCTTCCTGCTGCAAGGCCTTTTCCAGAACCCAACGGATAGAACGGTCGTCATCGACGATCCAGACGGTTTCACTACGGCTCATGTCGATGTGGCTCCTTGTTCCAGTGGCAGAAAGATCGAGAACGTGGTGTGGCCTGGATGGCTGTCACACTCGATCAGGCCCTGGTGCTGGCTGATGATGTTCTGGGTAATGGCCAGGCCCAGCCCGGTACCGTCCGGACGGCCGCTGACCATGGGAAAGAAAATGGTTTCCTGAAGTTCCGCGGGGATCCCCGGGCCGTTGTCGATGATCTCGATCTTGGTCACCAGACGATGGCGGATATGGCCGATGGTGAACTGGCGCATGGCGCGGGTGCGCAGGCTGATGCGGCCCAGGCGCAACTCGTTCTGGCTGCTGATCGCCTGCATCGCATTGCGCACGATGTTCAACACCGCCTGAATCATTTGCTCACGGTCGATCAGTACGTCGGGAATACTCGGGTCGTAATCGCGCACCAAGGTGATGCAACCCTGGCTTTCGGCTTCGACCAAATGGCAGACGCGTTCGAGCACTTCGTGAATATTGCACATCGCCAGCGACGGCAGTTTGTTCGAACCGAGCATGCGATCGACCAGGTTGCGCAGACGGTCGGCCTCTTCAATGATCACGTTGGTGTAGTCGCGCAGGCTGTCTTCCGGCAGTTCGCGGGCCAGCAACTGCGCCGCGCCACGGATGCCGCCGAGCGGGTTCTTGATCTCATGGGCGAGGCCGCGCACCAGCATCTTGCTGGTTTCCTGCTTGGAAATTTGCGCCTCTTCCTTGGTGATCCGCAGCAAGCGGTCGCGCGGGTGGACTTCCAGCAGAAGCATGGTCGCGCCGTTGCTGAGAATCGGCGTCACAGCGTAATCCACGGTCAGGGTCTGGCCGGTGAGGGCGGTGAGCATCGCTTCGCGCTTGGTGAACGGGTGCGCTTGTTCTACCGCTTGGCGCAGGGAATTCAGCGCTTCGGTGGACTCGGTGAACAATTCACTGATGAATTGCCCGTGACTGCGCTGCCCGCTGATTGCCAGGAGCATTTCTGCCGCCGGGTTCATGTACTCCAGGCGCAGTTGTGCGTCGAGCAGAATGGTGGCGGTGGTCAGGTTGTCGAGCAGCAAACGGTGGATTGCGTCGCTAATGGTCATCAGGACCTCTTTTGGAGCAGGGCGTGCGCAAGAAAAAGCGTTTGTGACTGGAAAATGCAAAAAACAAACCAAGGCTCTGAAAAGAAGCGTCGATCGCCTGAAACAGGCGTTTGACGCTCTTTTGCGTGGCGTTTTGCCAGCTTCGACGGGTAGTTTCGAACCAAAATGGGATGAGAAGTGGGTACTGCGCCTCTGCGCGCACCAATATAGTGCGCAAGCAGGCTGAGGGCTAAAAGAACTTCAGAAAGGGATTTTTCTCCTCTTCGGGTTTGTCCTTGAGCGGGCACTCCGGGCGCTGGCCGAAGTCGGTAAGGGCGCAGGGTTTGACCTGGCGTTTCTGGGCAAGGGAAATTCGCAGCATATGAAAGGGCTGGTTGGCGGTGCGCTCTACGGTGCGTCCTTGCTGGTCGAGGATTTCAACGGACAGGTTGTGACTGCCGCGATCGACGTTGGTCAGGGCAAAAACCGGGCTGAGGCCGGGTTCGGCGGTGGGTTTGCCGTCCAGCAGCAGGCGGTACCGGTGACCCCGTTGCAGGCCGGGCTCGCTGGTCACACTGACGATCAGTTCACCGGCGCTGCTGCGCAGCGTGGCGTCAGGTTCGGGTACCAGCACCCTCAGCAGGTCGTAGCGAAAAAGGGAGGGCGCTGCGGCTTGTTGTCTGGGTGTCGCCGGTTTGGCGTTGCCCGGATTGGCGGACATGCGATTACCCGGCACCAGCGGTACGCGCTTCGCGTTGCCGGAGCCGGGCTGATCGGTGAAGACCCGATTGCCCTGGGCATCGACGTAGGTAAATATTTCTGCCGACGCGGGCAGCGCAATCAGCAGTCCGGCCAACAGCCACCCTTTCAAGGCTTGTGGACTCGCTGCACGGTGAAGGTCACGGTCGGGCTTTGCTGCACGACGTTTTCCCCGCTGATCACCTGTACCGCGAGGCTGTGGGTGCCACGATCGATGTTTACCAACTGCAGGACTGGCACGTTGCCAGGCTGGCCGTAGGGCTGGTCATCCAGCAGCAGCCGGAACAGATGCGGGCCCTGCAGGCGTGGTTTGATCAACACGTTCACGGTGAAGGTGCCGTTATTGGCGCGTAACGCTTCGCTGGTGGGCAGGTTGGTCAATTCCAGCACTTCGTATGCGCTGCGCGGCTGTTCGTCAGTGACGGCGTCAACAGGCGGCGCAGCAGGTGGTTGTGATTCGACGCTGTTTAGCGGCGGCAACTCCACCGGCTGCGCCTTGACCCCGTCCGGCGAGTGATCGCTGTACACCGTGTTGCCGTTGGCGTCGGTGTACTTGTAGATCTGCGCGGCGGCGGGCAGGGCGATCACCAGCAGGATGTATGAAAAGGTGCGACCCATGAAATCGACCAGAAACGAAAGCGATGGGTTGCAGCATAGGTCAGGGCTGGCGCTTGACCCAACTCGTTAATATTTCGGTATGAAAAAGCAGGAGCAAAGATCGCAGCCTTCGGCAGCTCCTACGCGCCTGTGGGCGCTGCCGAAGGCTGCGATCTTTTGATCTTGTACGCATAAAAAAGGCCTCCCGAAGGAGGCCTCTTTTTGTCACGCCGCGAGTGCTGGCGCTACCGGATCAGCAGCTGTAGTACAGCTCGTATTCCAGTGGGTGTACGAAGGTGCGAACCTTGATTTCTTCTTCGGATTTCAGCGCGATGTAAGCGTCGATGAAGTCGTCGGAGAACACGCCGCCCTTGGTCAGGAACGCGCGGCCCTTGTCCAGCTCTTCCAAGGCTTCTTTCAGGCTGCCGCAAACTTGTGGGATCTCTTTCGCCTCTTCAGGCGGCAGGTCGTACAGGTTTTTGTCAGCAGCGTCGCCTGGGTGGATCTTGTTCTGGATACCGTCCAGACCGGCCATCAGCAGAGCTGCGAAGCCCAGGTACGGGTTGGCAGCCGGATCCGGGAAGCGTGCTTCGATACGGCGGGCTTTCGGGCTCGACACGTAAGGAATACGGATCGAAGCGGAACGGTTGCGAGCCGAGTAGGCCAGCATTACCGGGGCTTCGAAGCCTGGCACCAGACGCTTGTAGGAGTTGGTCGCCGGGTTGGTGAAGCCGTTCAGGGCCTTACCGTGCTTGATGATGCCGCCGATGAAGTACAGAGCGGTATCGGACAGGCCGGCATAGCCTTCACCTGCGAAGGTGTTCTTGCCGTCTTTCCAGATCGACATGTGTACGTGCATGCCCGAACCGTTGTCGCCGTACAGTGGCTTCGGCATGAAGGTCGCGGTGCGGCCGTAGGCGTCAGCAACGTTGTGTACAACGTACTTCAGGGTTTGGGTTTCGTCGGCTTTCTTCACCAGGGTGTTGAACTTGACGCCGATTTCGTTCTGGCCGGCAGTTGCCACTTCGTGGTGGTGAACTTCGACGGTCAGGCCCATTTCTTCCAGTGCGTTGCACATGGAGGTACGGATTTCGTGGTCGTGGTCGAACGGCGGAACCGGGAAGTAGCCACCTTTGACGCCTGGACGGTGACCTTTGTTGCCGCCTTCGATGTCCTGGTCGGACATCCACGAACCTTGCTCGGAGTAGATCTTGAACATCGAGCCGGAGATGTCCGACTTGAATTTAACCGAGTCGAAGATGAAGAATTCTGGCTCTGGACCGGCGAACACAGTGTCACCGATACCGGTGGCTTTCAGGTGCTCTTCGGCGCGCTTGGCGATCGCACGTGGGTCGCGGTCGTAGCCTTGCATGCTCGAAGGTTCGATGATGTCGCACACCAGGATCAGGGTGGCGTCTTCGGTGAACGGGTCGAGAACGGCAGTGTCGTCGTCCGGCAGCAGGATCATGTCGGAGGCTTCGATGCCTTTCCAGCCAGCGATGGAGGAACCGTCGAACATTTTGCCGACTTCGAAGAAGTCGTCATCCAGCGCATCGCGAGCCGGCATGGTCACGTGGTGCTGAGTGCCTTTGGTGTCCGTGAAGCGCAGATCAATCCACTTGACGTCATGATCTTTGATGAGTTGAACCGACTTCGACATAGTGTCCTCCGGGTGGCTTCGGGCTTGGTAGTGGATAGCCCTTGGAATTTTGGTGATGCCGGCGCAGATACTCTGCCAAGGCAACCTGCCTCACAAGGGAGCAAATTGCATGCCAGTGCCCCAGCATGGGTTTTTTGCCCCAATTTCACGCTTATATAGATGTATGGCGTTCATAAACGGCAAAACTCGCCCCTTTATGTGGCGCATTTTCACACAAATGACCCGTTTTGGTGCGCGACAAAGGTTCTGCATATTAACTGGTTAAACCTTGAGCAATTTCCGCTATAATCCGCGCCCCCTTTTTCGGCTGGCCCAGCGCGCGCTGTTTTCATGAAACTAATCGTAAAAGTCTTCCCCGAGATCACCATCAAAAGCCGACCTGTCCGGACGAAATTCATCCGCCAGTTGGCCAAGAACATCCGCACCGTGCTCCGCGACCTGGACCCGGCCGTGGTGGTGAACGGTGTGTGGGACAATCTCGAGCTGGAAACCCGCGTTACCGACCCCAAAGCCTTGAAAGAGATGGGTGAGCGCCTGACCTGCATGCCGGGCATCGCGCACTTTCTGCAGATCGACGAGTATCCGCTGGGCGACTTCGACGACATCGTCGCCAAGTGCAAGCTGCACTTCGGTGATGCCCTGGCCGGGAAGATTTTTCGGTGCGCTGCAAGCGCGCCGGCAAGCATGAATTCAGCTCCATGGATGTCGAGAAATACGTCGGCAGCCAGCTGCGTCGTCAGTGCGGCGCCGCCGGAATCTCTCTGAAAGAGCCGCAAATCGAAGTTCGTATCGAAATTCGCGACAAACGGTTGTTCGTGATCCA
Organism: Pseudomonas sp. TH10; assembly: GCF_016651255.1. Lineage (GTDB taxonomy): Bacteria > Pseudomonadota > Gammaproteobacteria > Pseudomonadales > Pseudomonadaceae > Aquipseudomonas. The sequence continues at coordinate 3,747 of NZ_JAEKEG010000167.1, read as the reverse complement.
CAACCAGCACAACAGCATCGGCGGTTATCCGCTGGGTGCCCTGGAGCAGACGCTTGTGCTGATGTCCGGTGGCTTCGATTCAACGGTGGCCGCCTACCAGATCATGCGCCGCGGGCTGATGAGCCATTTCTGCTTCTTCAACCTGGGCGGGCGGGCCCATGAATTGGGGGTGATGGAGGTCGCGCACTTCATCTGGAAGAAGTACGGCAGCTCCCAACGCGTGTTATTTGTCAGTGTACCGTTCGAGGAAGTACTGGGAGAAATTCTCGGGAAAGTCGATAACAGTCATATGGGCGTAGTTTTGAAGCGTATGATGTTGCGCGCTGCGTCCAACATCGCCGACCGCTTGCAAATCGAGGCTCTGGTCACTGGCGAAGCGGTCTCCCAGGTGTCGAGCCAGACGCTGCCGAACCTGTCGGTGATCGACTGCGTGACTGACAAACTGGTCCTGCGGCCGCTGATCGTCGCGCACAAGCAGGACATCATCGACACGGCCAACGAGATCGGCACCGCCGATTTCGCCCGGCACATGCCGGAGTACTGCGGCGTTATCTCGGTCAATCCGAAGACCGCCGCCAAACGCGGGCGCGTTGAACACGAAGAGAAAGAATTCGACATGGCGGTGCTCGAGCGAGCGCTCGAAAACGCCAAACTGGTGCCGATCGATCGAGTGATCGACGAACTGGGCCAGGACGTACAGATTGAAGAAGTCAGCGAAGCACTGGCCGGCCAGATCGTGATCGACATCCGTCACCCGGATGCCGCCGAGGATGAGCCGCTGGAACTCGCTGGCGTAGAAGTACAGACGATGCCGTTCTACGCAGTGAACGCTCGTTTCAAGGAGCTGGATCCGACTCGCCAGTACCTGCTGTATTGCGACAAAGGCGTGATGAGTCGCCTGCATGCTCACCATTTGCTCAGTGAGGGGCATGCCAATGTGCGCGTTTATCGACCGAGCTAAGTGCCCGGGGCTGTTTGCCTGTGGCCTGCGTCACCGGCCCCCCGACACCGCCGTCAAGCTGTAACGGCCATGCCGGACACTACTGCTAATCGCTGCCAAGACTTGTCAGCAAACCGAATCCTCTGATCGAGATACACAAGTGATCGAAAATCTACGCAACATCGCCATCATTGCCCACGTTGACCATGGTAAAACCACCCTGGTAGACAAACTCCTGCGTCAATCCGGCACTCTGGAGCGCAACGAGCTCAACGACGAGCGCGTGATGGACTCCAACGACCAGGAAAAAGAGCGCGGTATTACCATTCTGGCGAAAAACACCGCCATCAACTGGAACGGCTACCACATCAACATCGTGGACACCCCGGGCCACGCCGACTTCGGCGGCGAAGTTGAACGCGTAATGTCGATGGTTGACTCCGTTCTGCTGCTGGTTGACGCTCAAGACGGCCCTATGCCGCAAACCCGTTTCGTGACCAAGAAGGCTTTCGAAGCCGGCCTGCGTCCGATCGTGGTAATCAACAAGGTTGACCGTCCAGGCGCGCGTCCGGACTGGGTTCTGGACCAGATCTTCGACCTGTTCGACAACCTCGGTGCTACCGAAGAACAACTGGACTTCCAGGTTGTTTACGCCTCGGCCCTGAACGGCATTGCCGGTCTGGATCACACCGCCATGGCTGAAGACATGACCCCGCTGTACCAAGCGGTAGTCGACCATGTTCCGCCTCCGGCCGTTGACCGTGATGGCGCGTTCCAGATGCAGATCTCCGCTCTGGACTACAACAGCTTCCTGGGTGTTATCGGCGTTGGCCGTATCGCTCGTGGTCGCGTCAAGCCGAACACTCCGGTTGTGGCGATCGGTGCCGACGGCAAGCGCCGTAACGGCCGTATCCTGAAGCTGATGGGTCACCACGGTCTGCACCGCGTTGACGTTGAAGAAGCTGCAGCAGGCGATATCGTTTGCATCAGCGGTATGGACTCGCTGTTCATCTCCGACACCCTGTGCCACCCGGACACTGTCGAGGCGATGAAGCCTCTGACCGTTGACGAGCCAACCGTTTCGATGACCTTCCAGGTAAACGACTCGCCTTTCTGCGGTAAAGAAGGCAAGTTCGTGACGTCCCGTAACATCAAGGACCGTCTGGACAAAGAGCTGCTCTACAACGTTGCTCTGCGCGTTGAAGAAGGCGACACCGCTGACAAGTTCAAGGTTTCCGGCCGTGGTGAGCTGCACCTCTCGGTACTGATCGAAACCATGCGTCGCGAAGGCTTCGAGCTGGCCCTGGGCCGTCCTGAAGTAATCATTCGTGAAGTTGACGGCGTCAAGCAAGAACCGTTCGAAAACGTGACCATCGACATCCCTGAAGAAGCTCAGGGCAAGGTCATGGAAGAGATGGGTCTGCGTAAGGGCGACCTGAGCAACATGGTTCCGGATGGTAAGGGCCGTGTTCGTCTGGAATACAACATCCCTGCTCGTGGTCTGATTGGTTTCCGTAACCAGTTCCTGACCCTGACCAACGGTGCTGGCATCCTGACCTCGATCTTCGATCGCTACGACACCGTCAAGTCGGGCCACATGTCCGGCCGTCAGAACGGCGTTCTGGTTTCGGTTGAAACCGGCAAGGCACTGACCTACTCGCTGGAAACCCTGCAGGCTCGTGGCAAGCTGTTCGTAGAACACGGTCAAGAGATCTACAACGGTCAAATCGTTGGTCAGAACAGCCGTGACAACGACCTGGGCGTTAACCCTACCAAGGGCAAGAAGCTCGACAACATGCGTGCTTCGGGTAAAGACGAAACCATCGCTCTGGTTCCACCAGTGAAGTTCACTCTGGAACAGGCTCTGGAATACATCCAGGAAGACGAGCTGTGCGAAGTTACTCCTAAGTCCATCCGTCTTCGCAAGAAGATCCTGGACGAAAGCGAGCGTACCCGCGCTGCCAAGAAAGCCAAGAACTGAGTCATTAGTTCCGGCTGAATGAAAACGCCCCCGGTCGAGAGACCGGGGGCGTTTTTGTTTGTCTGGGATTTCGGTGTTGTCAGGGCCGATGCTATCGCTGGCAAGCCAGCTCCCACAGGGTTCTGCGCTATTTCAAATCAGCGCACTATCTGTGGGAGCTGGCTTGCCAGCGATGAGGCCCGGTCAGTCAGCGAGATTCTGGATCAGAACTTCTCAAGGGTACGCCGCGAGCTGCTGGTCTCGCGCACCACTTCCTTCGGCTTGTACGCGCAATAACCCGGCCGCGGGCCGATTTTCGGGTGATTGCGGCAGGTATCCGGGCGCTTGTCATAAATGGTGCACAGGCGGCTCTTACGATCCAGGTAGTAGCAATCGTTGTTGCTCATGCGCTGCAGGGTAAAGATCCCCGATTTCTGATTGAAGCGTTCGACCAGGCCTTCCTTTTGCAGACGCTTGGCGATGTTTTTCGGCGGGTCGCCCAGTTCGAACTCGTCGACCACACCGATGCGCACCAGATCCTTGATCTTCACTTCAACCGGCAGCGTGCAGCAGCTGGACACGCAGGAGCCGCACATCGGGGCTGAATATTTTGCCCACGTATCGAGACGATCGATCTCGGCGGCGGCAATCAGGTTGGGCTTCATCATCGGGAGTTACCAGGCGTGTGTGCATCAGGGCGCGCGATCATACCGGGACTGGTGGATTTTTGAACAACCTTTCGCCAGTTTTTTCCTGCGCGGCTCATCGGCTTCGTTAATCCGGCACGGGCCCTGCATTCTTTCCGGCATACGACAAGGTAATGTCGACCTATCTCGCACTAACGGGA
>NZ_JAEKEG010000166.1 GCF_016651255.1 Pseudomonas sp. TH10 | reverse complement strand
CATTACTGCACCGCTTGCTCCCCGCCCGACGCACGCTCGCGTCCTCGGCCCATTCGGTCACACCCAGATACTCGCGCAACCAGCCCACCACCTCGGCAAGCGGCGCCGGTGAGTCATCGACACCGATATAGATGTCATCGAGGCCCACACCCTGCTGATCCTGTTCCAGCAGAAACGCCAGCAACCCCGCCGCATCGTCGGCGTGGATCCGGTTGCCATACAACGGCGGGTCGATCGCTACGCGATAGCCGCGACGAACCTGGGTCAGCAGCCACTCACGGCCCGGACCATAAATACCGGTCAGGCGCACGACACTCGCGGGAATGCCGCTCTGGAGCGCTACTTGCTCCGCCTCCAGCATCAGCCGGCCGGAATAACCGCCAGCTACGGTGGGTGACGTTTCATCGACCCAGCCCCCGTCCTGCTGGCCATAAACACTGCTACTGGAAACAAACAGCAGTCGATCCGGCACCTGCCCATAGTCGTCCAGCCAGCTCAGTACATTCTGCAAACCCTGCACGTAAGCAGCGCGGTAGCCCGCCTCATCGTGATCGGTGGCTGCGGCGCAATACACCAGGTAATCCACCGCACCAATCGGCCAGGTCGCCGGGCAGTCTTCATTAAACAAGTCACCGGCCACGCCAATCACGCCCTCAGGCAAACGAGAAACATCCCGGCGCAGACCGTGAACTTCCCAGCCGCGAGCCAGCAATTGCGTGGCCAGGCGGCTACCCACATCGCCGCAACCGGCAATCAAAACAGAAGGCGCAGACATCAAAAAACTCCCATCGCAAAGGCATAGACTAGCGCCGGCGAAGGACGAGCGGCTAGCAATCAAGGAAAAAAAGATACTCTATTACTTTTGTTAACAAGAATTACTTGCAATAATGCCTGCCACTTTTGTTCTCGGCCTTACGAGGCCTGGAAGAGCATCAACGTTTTTCTATCTCAGGTCCGGCCAGCATGACACGTAATCAAATCCCCGCTTCGCCAACCACTCGACCTCGCGCCTGGAGCGCGGTGGCAGCTCTGCTGCTCAGCCTGATGCTGGCACCGACTGCCGCTTTCGCCGATGCACAAGCGCCCGCGACACCAACAGCCACTGAGCAGAGCGTGCCTGCTGCCGCACCAGCCGCCCCGGCCGCTACCGATCCGGTACAAGCTGTAGATGCTGCTGACGTGCCGGAAGTTCTCGAAGCCGACAACAGCCTGGGCATGGCCCACGACCTGTCGCCTTGGGGCATGTACCAGAACGCCGACATCATCGTGAAAATCGTGATGATCGGTCTGGCCATCGCTTCCATCATCACCTGGACCATCTGGATCGCCAAAGGCTTCGAGCTGATGGGTGCCAAGCGTCGTCTGCGTGGCGAAATCGCCGCCCTGAAGAAAGCCACCACCCTTAAAGAGGCCAGCGCGACGGCGGGCAAGGAAGGCACTCTCGCCAACCTGCTGGTGCACGACGCGCTCGAAGAGATGCGCCTGTCGGTCAACAGCCGCGAGAAGGAAGGCATCAAGGAACGCGTGAGCTTCCGTCTCGAACGCCTCGTGGCAGCTTGCGGTCGCAACATGAGCAGCGGCACCGGCGTACTTGCCACCATCGGGTCCACCGCACCGTTCGTCGGTCTGTTCGGTACCGTGTGGGGCATCATGAACTCCTTCATCGGTATCGCCAAAACCCAGACCACCAACCTTGCCGTGGTAGCACCGGGTATCGCTGAAGCGCTGCTGGCCACCGCACTGGGTCTGGTTGCTGCGATTCCAGCCGTGGTGATCTACAACGTGTTCGCCCGCTCCATCGCCGGTTACAAGGCACAGGTTTCCGATGCATCGGCCGAAGTGCTGCTGCTGGTCAGCCGTGATCTGGACCACCAGCCTGAGCGCAGCTCGCAGCCGCACATGGTCAAAGTGGGGTAATCAGCCATGGGCTTGCATTTGAAAGAAGGCGCAGACGACGATCTGGCCGAGAACCACGAAATCAACGTCACTCCGTTCATCGACGTGATGTTGGTGCTGTTGATCATCTTCATGGTGGCGGCTCCATTGGCCACCGTGGACATCAAAGTCGACCTGCCTGCCTCGACCGCCAAACCGGCGCCGCGGCCAGAGAAACCGGTGTTCCTCAGCGTCAAGGCTGATCAACGCCTGTACATCGGCGAAGACGAAGTGAAGCCGGAAACCCTCGGCGCCTTCCTCGACGCCAAGACTCAGGGCAAGAAAGACACCACCATCTTCTTCCAGGCCGACAAGGGCGTGGATTACGGCGACCTGATGAGCGTGATGGATAAACTGCGCGCCGCCGGTTACCTGAAGGTCGGTCTGGTGGGTCTTGAGACGGCAGCCAAAAAATGATCACGACGCGCCATAAGCTGACGCGTTACAGCGGGAGCCTGGCCGTGGTGCTGGGCGTGCACGCGCTGGCCATCGCGCTGGCACTGAACTGGACCGCTCGCCCGCCCATCGAATTGCCACCGCAGGCAATGATGGTCGAGCTGGCCCCAGTACCGGCCCCGCCACCGCCTGCTCCGCCGAAAGTCGTCACACCGCCGCAGCCACCGGCTCCGGTTGAAGAGTTGCCGATCCCGAAACTGGCCGAAGCACCGAAAGCTGAAATTGCGGTGCCCAAACCAAAACCGAAGCCAAAGCCTAAACCGCCGAAGCCTGTCGAGAAGAAGCAGCCTGATCCGCCGAAGGAGAAACCTTCCGAGGAGAAACCGGCCGACACCCAACCGACTCAGGCACCGACGGAGAAATCCGCCCAGCCTGCGCCAGGCCCGTCGCCTGCCCAGATGGCTGCCAAAGCCAGTTGGCAAGGCACTCTGCTCGCGCATTTGGCCAAGTACAAAAAGTACCCGGCCAGTGCTCAGGCACGGGGCAAAGAAGGCTTGAACCGTCTGCGCTTCGTGGTCGATGCTGAAGGTAATGTGTTGTCGTTCGAACTGGTGGGCCGCTCCGGCAATGCCGATCTGGACCGGGCTACCCTGGAAATGATCCGCCGCGCGCAACCGCTGCCCAAGCCACCGGCCGACATGTTGAAAAACGGCCCGATTGAACTCTATGCGCCTTTCGTCTACTCGCTGGAAAAGGGTCGCCGCTAAGCAACCCTGAAACCCTGTAGGAGCGAGCTTGCTCGCGAAGGAATCGAACGATAACGCTTGAAGACTGACACCCCGCAGCGGTCTCAGGTTTTTCGCGAGCAAGCTCGCTCCTACATAACGTGCGTCTATCGATTGCAGCCGGTATGCTTGGCCCGCATCTTCATGGACGCTTGCTATGACTCTCACAGAATTACGCTACATCGTTACCCTCGCCCAAGAGCAGCATTTCGGCCACGCCGCCGAGCGTTGCCACGTCAGCCAGCCGACCCTGTCGGTGGGCGTGAAAAAGCTTGAAGACGAACTCGGTGTGCTGATTTTCGAGCGCAGCAAGAGCGCCGTGCGCCTGACTCCGGTTGGCGAAGGTATCGTCGCCCAGGCGCAGAAAGTGCTGGAGCAGGCTCAGGGCATCCGCGAACTGGCCCAGGCCGGCAAGAACCAGCTGACCGCGCCGCTGAAAGTCGGCGCGATCTACACGGTCGGCCCGTACCTGTTCCCGCACCTGATTCCACAACTGCACCGGGTCGCCCCGCAGATGCCGTTGTACATCGAAGAAAACTTTACCCACGTGCTGCGCGACAAACTGCGCAACGGCGAGCTCGACGCGATCATCATCGCCCTGCCGTTCAACGAAGCCGACGTGCTGACCCTGCAACTCTACGACGAGCCGTTCTACGTCTTGATGCCGGCTCAGCACCCGTGGACGCAAAAGGAAACCATCGACGCCGGCCTGCTCAACGACAAGAGCCTGCTGCTGCTCGGCGAAGGTCACTGCTTCCGCGATCAGGTGCTGGAAGCCTGCCCGACCCTGACCAAAGGCAACGACGGCGCCAAGCACACCACGGTCGAATCCAGCTCGCTGGAAACCATTCGCCACATGGTCGCGTCGGGGCTGGGTATTTCGATCCTGCCGCTGTCGGCCGTCGACAGCCATCACTACGCCCCGGGCGTGATCGAAGTGCGCCCATTGTCGCCGCCGGTGCCTTTCCGCACGGTAGCCATCGCCTGGCGCGCCAGCTTTCCACGGCCGAAAGCCATCGAGATCCTCGCCGACTCCATTCGCCTGTGTTCGGTGGCCAAGCCGCCAGCGCCGGTCGTTGCCGGCTAAGCCGCTGCCATGACTGAGCTGTCGCAAGTGTCGGTGACGGCACTCAAGGGTGTCGGTGAAGCCATGGCCGAGAAATTGGCCAAGGTCGGTCTGGAGAACCTCCAGGACGTGCTGTTTCACCTGCCGCTGCGTTATCAGGATCGCACCCGCGTGGTGCCGATCGGCCATTTGCGACCGGGACAGGATGCCGTGGTCGAAGGCACCGTCAGCGGCGCCGACGTGGTCATGGGCCGTCGTCGCAGCCTCGTCGTGCGTTTGCAGGACGGCACCGGCGGCCTCAGCCTGCGCTTCTACCATTTCAGCAACGCGCAAAAAGAAGGCCTCAAGCGCGGCACGCGGATTCGCTGCTACGGCGAAGCGCGGCCCGGCGCGTCAGGACTGGAAATCTACCACCCGGAATATCGCGCCATCACCGGCGACGAGCCGCCGCCAGTGGATGAAACCCTGACGCCGGTTTACCCGCTCACCGAAGGCCTGACCCAAGCGCGCCTGCGCCAGTTGTGCATGCAAACGCTGACGATGCTGGGACCCAGCAGCCTGCCCGACTGGCTGCCGACCGAACTGGCCCGGGACTATCAACTCGCCCCGCTGGCCGATGCAATCCGCTACCTGCATCACCCGCCCGCCGATGCCGATGTCGACGAACTCGCGCTAGGGCATCACTGGGCCCAGCACCGGCTGGCCTTCGAAGAATTGCTGACCCATCAACTGTCCCAGCAGCGCCTGCGCGAAAGCATGCGCTCGCTGCGAGCACCGGCGATGCCCAAGGCGACAAAACTGCCGGCCAGGTACCTGGCCAATCTCGGCTTCGCGCCGACCGGGGCCCAGCAACGAGTTGGCAACGAAATCGCCTACGACCTCAGCCAGCATGAACCCATGCTGCGGCTGATTCAGGGCGACGTGGGCGCCGGTAAAACCGTGGTCGCCGCCCTCGCCGCGCTGCAAGCCCTGGAGGCTGGCTATCAGGTCGCGCTGATGGCGCCGACCGAGATTCTCGCCGAACAACACTTCATCACCTTCAAGCGCTGGCTCGAACCGCTGGGCATTGAAGTGGCGTGGCTGGCCGGCAAGCTCAAGGGCAAAAACCGCGTGGCTGCGCTGGAGCAGATCGCCAGCGGCACCCCGATGGTGGTGGGCACCCACGCACTGTTCCAGGACGAAGTGCAGTTCAAGAACCTGGCACTGGTGATCATCGACGAACAGCATCGATTCGGCGTGCAGCAACGCCTGGCACTGCGGCAAAAAGGCGTCGGCGGGCGCATGTGCCCACACCAGTTGATCATGACCGCCACGCCGATCCCGCGCACCTTGGCCATGAGCGCCTACGCCGACCTCGATACGTCGGTCCTCGACGAACTGCCTCCCGGGCGCACCCCGGTAAACACTGTGTTGATCACTGACACCCGGCGCGTGGAGGTGATTGAGCGGGTTCGTGGGGCCTGCGCCGAAGGTCGGCAGGCCTACTGGGTCTGCACGCTGATCGAAGAATCGGAAGAGCTGACCTGCCAGGCCGCCGAAACTACCTACGAAGACCTCACCGCCGCCCTCGGCGAGCTCAAGGTCGGGTTGATTCACGGGCGCATGAAGCCTGTGGAAAAAGCCGCAGTCATGGCCGAATTCAAGGCCGGCAACCTGCAGTTGCTGGTGGCGACCACGGTCATTGAAGTGGGCGTCGACGTACCGAACGCCAGCCTGATGATCATTGAAAACCCCGAGCGCCTGGGTCTCGCGCAACTTCATCAGTTGCGCGGTCGAGTCGGCCGGGGCAGCGCCGCCAGCCACTGCGTGCTGCTGTATCACCCGCCGCTGTCGCAGATCGGCCGCCAGCGCCTGGGCATCATGCGCGAAACCAACGACGGCTTTGTCATCGCCGAAAAAGACCTTGAGCTACGCGGCCCCGGCGAAATGCTCGGCACCCGCCAGACCGGCCTGCTGCAATTCAAAGTCGCCGACCTGATGCGCGATGCCGACTTGTTGCCCGCCGTACGCGACGCCGCGCAAGCGCTGCTTGAGCGGTGGCCGGATCACGTCAGCCCGTTGCTGGATCGCTGGTTGCGTCATGGGCAGCAATACGGCCAAGTGTGAGCACCGTCGCAGTTTCTGACAGCTCGTTCCGACAGAGCTGGTTATACTCCTGCCATTGTTTCAAAAACGGATACACACCATGACTGACGCAGCTCTCGCCCCCGAACCCTTGCACGCGCCGTCGGTAATTCGGCTGTTGCTCGGCAAGCTGGGTATCGCCTACGAAGAAGTGCTCGACCATCACGGCCTCAATGCCTCGCGCAAGGTACAAGCCGTATTGCTCGACGACGCCGTGGGCGCGCTGATGGTGCTGTTTCCACAGAGCCAATTGCTCGACCTCAATCGCCTCGCCGAATTGACTGGCCGGCGTTTGACTGCGGTGTCCACCGAGCGTCTGGAAAAGATGCTCGGCAAACATAGCCTGAGCCTGCTGCCGGGCCTGCCGGCGCTGACTACAGCGCCATGCCTGTACGAAGAAAGCCTGCTGCGCGAACCGAAGCTGCTGATCAACTCCGGTGAGCCGGGCCTGCTGCTGGAAATCGCCAGCGAAGACTTCAAGACCATGCTGACCAAGGCCAGCGCCGCCAACTTCGGCGAAGCCCTGAGCAGCATTCGCCCCAACCTCGACCGCCCGGACGATGACCGCGAGGAAATCACCCAGGCCGTGCAAGCGTTCACCGCGCGACGCATTCAGCAGCGCCTGGAAGCGACCATTGAGATTCCGCCGCTGGCCGAAACCGCGCAAAAAATCATCAAGCTGCGCGTTGACCCTAATGCCACCATCGACGACATCACCGGCGTGGTCGAAACCGACCCGGCGCTGGCCGCACAAGTGGTGAGCTGGGCGGCGTCGCCGTACTACGCCTCGCCGGGCAAGATTCGTTCGGTGGAAGACGCCATCGTCCGCGTGCTCGGCTTCGATCTGGTGATCAATCTGGCGCTGGGCCTGGCCCTCGGCAAGACGCTGAGCCTGCCCAAAGATCACCCGCAACACACCACGCCGTACTGGCAGCAGTCGATCTACACCGCCGCTGTCATCGAGGGCCTGACCCGCGCCATGCCGCGCGCGCAGCGCCCGGAAGCCGGCCTGACCTACCTCGCCGGTCTGCTGCACAACTTCGGCTATCTGCTGCTGGCCCACGTCTTTCCGCCGCACTTCTCGCTGATCTGCCGCCACCTGGAGGTCAACCCGCACCTGTGCCATAGCTACATCGAGCAACACCTGCTGGGCATCACCCGCGAGCAAATCGGCGCCTGGCTGATGCGCTACTGGGACATGCCCGACGAACTGGCCACCGCCCTGCGCTTCCAGCATGACCCAAGCTACGACGGCGTCTACGCCGAGTACCCGAACCTGGTGTGCCTGGCCGTGCGCCTGCTGCGCAGCCGCGGCATCGGCTCAGGTCCGGTCGAGGAAATCCCCGACGCCCTGCTGGACCGCCTGGGCCTGAGCCGCGAGAAGGCCAATGATGTGACCAGTAAAGTGCTGGATGCGGAAGTGTTGTTGCGTGAACTGGCTTCGCAATTCGGCCAGCCCTGAAAGCGATCGCGAGCAAGCTTTGCCCCCACACAGGGTGATTCACAATCCTGTGGGAGCAAGGCTTGCCCGCGATGGGCTCAACTCGGTCTGAAGTGTTGTAACGCTCCCAAGCTATCAATGCGTCTCAAGCCTTGGGCTTTGCCTTGCGCGGTTTCAGATACTTGGTCAGCCCTTGAAACCACATCACCAGCGCCGGGTTGCCCTTGATCTGGATCGACTTGTCCTGAATCCCCTGCATGAACGCCAATTGCTTGTTCTTCGCCTGCATCGTGGCAAACCCATACGCCGCATCTTTGAAGGCAATCGCAAACGCCGGCTCCGCGACCACGCCGGCCTTGCTGGTGATGCGTTGATCCTTCACGCGAAAGTGCCGGGCCACTTTTCCGTCCAGTGTTTGTAGCTGAAAGACCAGATCCTTGTCGCCCAACTGCTGCTGGAACGCAGGATTTTTCCGACTGGCCTTACCCATCAACAGACCCAGCATCCACAGGAGAAAACGAAATTTCATGCGCACAGCCTCAAAAGGAAAATGAACGGCGGGGGCAGTGTAGCGGCTTCACCCAGGAACGCCACCATCGCGTAACTTTAGCGGAAGATGACCCTATTTTTGACGCCAATGACTACCAAGTCACCCATGAAAACCCCCTGTAGGAGCTGCCGAAGGCCGCGATCCTTTGATGTTAAGCCCCACAACTCTTTGGGCTTTTCCGATCTCCGGACTACAGACCGTCATGCCCGACACCACTCACCCGCGCCCCATAAAAAAGGGCACCCGATCTAATCGGCATGCCCTTTTTCCAACGCCCCTCCCGGTTCACCCAAGGAGTTCGTCGCAATTACGGATTAACGCTGTCCTTCAACGACTTGCCTGGCTTGAACGCAACAGTGTTGCTGGCCTTGATTTTCACCGGCTCACCGGTTTGCGGGTTTTTGCCGGTGCGCGCACCGCGATGGCGTTGCAGGAAGGTGCCGAAGCCCACCAGCGTGACGCTGTCCTTGCGGTGCAGAGCGCCGGTGATTTCTTCGAGAACGGCGTTGAGTACGCGGTTGGCCTGTTCTTTGGTCAGATCTGCTTTTTCAGCGATTGCAGCGGCGAGTTCTGGTTTACGCATTAGTGAAGCCCCTTTGACGGTTTTTTGTTGTTATGTCCGTGCTGTTCTCGTTGGAACAGCGCCCAAGGCGCCGCAGGCTCTACTCTGCGGCAGACGGGAGTGAGAATGGCACGCGGACAAGGCCTGCGCCAGTCTCACTACGACCTTTGTGGGGGCAAAACCGGGGTGATTCCGACAGAACGACCGGTATTTACGCCAGTAGGGCCGGAAGCTGTTTGTTCAGGGCAAGTTTTTCCATGACCGCCGCGCCCGTCAGCGCGTAACCCAGCAACTGACCGTCGGCGCTGTGGCACAGGGCTTTGATGTCGCCACCCTGCCCTTCGACGCTCCAGACGCCTTCGCTGCCCCGTGGCGGTGGCGAAACCACTAGCGGACACACCGGAGTTTTTACGGTGATCGGCATCGGACCGTAGTTCACGGCGGTGGGGTTTCCTGCCAGGGTTTGTGCCAGCGCTCGCGCACAGCTCATGAGGGGCATCACGTACAGCAGATTCAGCCCATCGACCTCGGCACAGTCGCCCAGCGCGTAGATATTGGCGTGGGACGTCTTCAGGTGCCGGTCGACGACGACGCCGCGATTGACCTGCACGCCGGCAGCCGCTGCCAGATCGATGCGCGGGCGCAAGCCGATGGCCGAGACCACCAGGTCGCAGGGAATCACCTGTCCATCGGACAGGTGCGCTTCCAGCCCGTCCGTCACGCGTTGCAGGCGGTTGAGCACAGGGCCGAGATGGAAGCGTGCACCGAGGCTTTCCAGGCCGGCCTGAACCGCAGCAGCGGCGGCGGGATGCAGCAAAGTGGGCATGACCTGTTCGCACGGGGCGACCAGTTGCACCTCGTAGCCACCGAGCATCAGGTCGTTGGCAAATTCGCAGCCGATCAGCCCGGCGCCCAGCAGCAATACCCGGCGCTTGCCGACAGCGGCTGCACGAAAGCGCGCGTAATCTTCCAGGTCATTGATCGGGAACACGCAGTCTGCGGCATCCCCTTCGATGGGTACACGCACGGTTTCTGCGCCCCAGGCCAGCACCAGGTCGCGGTACATCACCGACTCTTCGCCGATCCACAGACGCTTGTGGCCCGGGTCGATGCCGCTGATGCGCGTATGGGTGCGCACCTCGGCCTTCAGCTGCTCGGCCATGGCGCCTGGCTCGGACATGCTCAGGCCATCGGCGTCCTTGTTTTTGCCGAAGCCGGTGGAGAGCATCGGCTTGGAGTAGGAACGTCCGTCATCTGCGGTAATCAGCAGCAGCGGGGTTTCGCCATCGAGTTTGCGAAACTCCCGGGCCAGGTTGTAGCCAGCCAGCCCGGTGCCTACGATCACGACAGGTGCGTTCATTCTCTACTCCCCTAATGTCTTAGTTGATTTCGATCATTTCGAAGTCCATCTTGCCGACGCCGCAGTCCGGGCACAGCCAGTCTTCGGGGACGTCCTGCCACAGGGTGCCCGGCGCGATGCCGTCATCCGGCCAGCCATCGGCTTCGTTGTAGATCAGGCCGCAAACCACACATTGCCACTTTTTCATTCAGGTACTTCCTCAGGGTTCAGGCTTATTACCGGCGCGGAGGGTCGATGGGTGTTGCGCTGCCATCCGGCTCAGGGCGTTTTGTACTGATGGAGCCGGGCAGATGCAAGCCTGTTCGGCGCAATGGCGCTCCGGATCAATCAAAATCGCAACGCGCCATGGTAAGCTCGCCGCCTCATTTGCGGCCAATAATGACTCATTGTGCAACATTCAAATGCCTGCCCGGCCCCGCTCTGGCTGACTCAAAGCCAACTGACGCCCCTCCCCGATTCGTTGACCCTGAACTGGTTGTTCGACGAAGGCTCGCTGACCCGCCGACTGACGCGGCTGTCCAACGATGGCTTCAGCGTGACCCCGTTATTCGAGGGCTGGGACATCCTGCGCGCCGACGAATGCGCGGCCTTGAACCTGGCCGAAGGCAGCGAAGGCTGGGTGCGCGAAGTGTATTTGCGCGGGCATGACGAGGCCTGGGTGTTTGCCCGCAGCGTGGCCTCACGCGCCGCTTTGCAGGGCGACGGTTTGCACATGGATGAACTGGGCAGCCGTTCGCTGGGCGAACTGCTGTTTTGCGATCAGGCCTTCCTACGCCGCGCCATCGAAGTGTGTCACTACCCTGAAGCATGGCTGCCGCCTGCCGCCAAAGCACCGCAGCTGTGGGGCCGCCGTTCGCGGTTCGACCGTGGCGCGCTGAGCGTGCTGGTTGCAGAAATCTTCTTGCCGAGCCTGTGGAGCGCCGCCCGCGCCCATCCGGAGAATTGCTGATGTATCAGAGCCTGCTCAAGTCCCTGAACCGTTTGAACCCGCGCGCCTGGGATTTCATTCAGTTGACCCGGATGGACAAGCCGATCGGCATTTATCTGCTGCTGTGGCCGACGTTGTGGGCGCTGTGGATTGCCGGCAAAGGCTCGCCGTCGCTGGCCAACGTGGTGATTTTCGTCCTTGGCGTGATACTGACCCGCGCCGGTGGTTGCGTGATCAACGACTGGGCCGATCGCAAGGTCGACGGGCACGTCAAACGCACCGCACAACGACCACTGGCGAGCGGCAAGATCAGTTCGAAAGAGGCGCTGGTGTTCTTCGCGCTGCTGATGGGCGTGAGTTTCCTGCTGGTGCTGTGCACCAATGCGCCAACGATCTGGCTATCGCTGGGCGGTTTGGCGCTGGCCTTCACTTACCCGTTCATGAAGCGCTACACCTACTACCCGCAAGTGGTGCTGGGCGCGGCGTTTTCCTGGGGGATGCCGATGGCGTTTACCGCCGAGACCGGCGAACTGCCGGCGGCGGCCTGGCTGCTGTGGATCGCCAATCTGTTGTGGACGGTGGGTTACGACACCTATTACGCGATGACCGACCGCGATGACGACTTGAAGATCGGCGTGAAATCCACGGCGATCCTGTTCGGTGAGGCGGATCGGGTGATCATTCTGAGCTTGCAGGCGTTGTCGCTGGGTTGCCTGTTGCTGGCCGGGGCGAAATTCGAGCTGGGGGTGTGGTTCCACCTCGGTCTGCTGGTGGCTGCCGGTTGTTATGTGTGGGAGTTCTGGTACACCCGCGATCGCGACCGGATGCGCTGCTTCAAGGCGTTTTTGCACAACCATTGGGCCGGGTTGGCGATTTTTATAGGCATCGTCCTGGATTACGCGTTGCGCTGACGAACACACGCCCCTTGCAGGAGCGAGCTTGCTCGCGATGAACCCGAGATCGACGCGTGAACCCGCTAAAACACCGGGTCATCGTTCAAGTTTTTCGCGAGCAAACTCGCTCTTACGGAAGATGGCCTACATCTTCGGCCCTTGAAGGACGTGCCACTTGTCCATTTTCTTGTCGCCAGTCATGTCGCCTGGCTTCTTGTCTTGAACGAAGTAGTACAGCGGTTTGCCGTCAAAGGCCCATTGCATCGTGCCGTCGTCACGGCTGATAACGGTCCATTTTCCTTCGGGCTTATCGGATTCGGTCGCTTTGAGCGGCGGCCAGTTTTCTGCGCACTTACCGGTACAGGCCGATTTGCCACCCGTGTCGTTATCGAAGGAGTACAACGTCATACCCTTATGGTCGACCAACATGCCGTCCTTGACCATGCCCGGGTCTGCCGCGAAGGCCATTGTCGGCAGCGATAGCGCTGCGCTAACCAATAGTGCCTTCCAGGATTGCGCGATGTGCTTCATGGAAACCTTCTTTTGTGGTTGTCAGGATTCGGACTTAGAGCTTAGTTCAGGATTTGCACAATCGCCGCCGGACTAAAATACTGTCACACGACTGCAATAATTCCGTTATCTAATGCGGCGCAAGACAGTTAAATGACAAGAGGATTAAGGCATGGTTGGCAGGAGCATTCTGATCGTCGACGACGAAGCGCCCATTCGCGAAATGATCGCCGTTGCGTTGGAAATGGCCGGCTATGACTGCCTCGAGGCGGAGAACTCGCAGCAGGCGCACGCCATCATCGTCGACCGCAAGCCGGACCTGATCCTGCTCGACTGGATGCTGCCCGGCACTTCCGGCATCGAGTTGGCCCGCCGCCTCAAACGTGACGAGCTGACCGGGGACATCCCGATCATCATGCTTACCGCCAAGGGCGAAGAGGACAACAAGATCCAGGGTCTGGAAGTCGGCGCCGACGACTACATCACCAAACCGTTTTCCCCGCGTGAACTGGTCGCCCGCCTCAAAGCTGTGCTGCGCCGCGCCGGACCGACCGATGGCGAAGCGCCGATTGAAGTCGGTGGCTTGCTGCTCGACCCGATCAGCCACCGTGTGACCATCGACGGCAAACCGGCCGAGATGGGCCCGACCGAATACCGGCTGCTGCAATTCTTCATGACCCACCAGGAGCGCGCCTACACCCGTGGCCAGTTGCTGGATCAGGTCTGGGGCGGCAACGTCTACGTTGAAGAACGCACCGTCGACGTGCACATCCGCCGTCTGCGCAAGGCCCTCGGCGACGCCTATGAAAATCTGGTACAAACCGTGCGCGGTACCGGTTACCGGTTTTCCACCAAAGCGTAAAAAAACAGCTGCACGCTTCTAGCTATAAGCGGCAAGAAACAACGAGCCGCTGTGCCTTGCAGCTTGCGGCTTGAAACTTGAAGCTGCGTTTAAGGACGCCCCGTGAATCAAAACTGGCATGGCACCCTGATTCGCCACATGCTGCTGCTGGTCACCGCGTGTCTGGTGATCGGCCTGATCACCGGCTATTACGGCTGGAGCCTCGCGGCGGGTCTGGGTATTTATCTGGGCTGGACGCTCAAGCAATTGCTGCGCCTGCACGAGTGGCTGCGCCAGCACCAACCCGACGAAGCACCGCCCGACGGCTATGGCCTGTGGGGCGAAGTGTTCGACAGCATCTACCACCTGCAACGCCGCGACCAACGCGTGCGTGGGCGCCTGCAAGCGGTGATCGACCGGGTGCAGGAGTCCACCGCTGCGCTGAAAGACGCGGTGATCATGCTCGACAGCGACGGCAACCTGGAATGGTGGAACCGCGCCGCCGAAACCCTGCTCGGCCTCAAGACCCCGCAAGACAGCGGCCAACCGGTAACCAACCTGGTACGGCATCCGCGCTTCAAGGAATACTTCGAGCAGGAAAGTTACGCCGAGCCGCTGGAAATCCCTTCGCCGACCAATGATCGCGTGCGCATTCAGTTGTATCTCACCCGCTATGGCAACAATGAACACTTGATGTTGGTGCGCGACGTCACGCGCATTCATCAGCTTGAGCAAATGCGCAAAGACTTCATCGCCAACGTTTCCCACGAACTGCGCACCCCGCTGACAGTGATCTGCGGTTATCTGGAAACCCTGCTCGACAACGTAGAAGACGTTAACCCGCGCTGGAGTCGAGCCCTGCAACAAATGCAGCAACAGGGCGGGCGCATGCAGACGCTGCTCAATGATCTGTTGTTGCTGGCGAAGCTCGAAGCCACCGACTACCCGTCGGACAACCAGCCGATCCATGTCGATACATTGCTGCAATCGATCAAGAGCGATGCGCAGCAGTTGTCCGGTTCGAAAAACCAGCGCATCACCCTCGAAGCCGACGCCAGCCTGCTGCTCAAGGGCAGCGAGGCGGAATTGCGCAGTGCGTTTTCCAACCTGGTGTTCAACGCGGTGAAGTACACCCCGGCCGAGGGCAACATCCGCGTCCGCTGGTGGGGCGACGAACAAGGTGCGCACCTGAGCGTGCAGGATTCCGGGATCGGCATCGACAGCAAACACCTGCCGCGCCTGACCGAACGCTTCTATCGCGTCGACTCCAGCCGCAACTCCAACACCGGCGGCACCGGCCTGGGCCTGGCCATCGTCAAACATGTGTTGTTGCGCCATCGCGCGCGCATGGAGATCAGCAGCGTGCCCGGTCACGGCAGCACGTTCACCTGCCATTTCGCCCCGGCTCAGGTCAGCAAATCCCTGACCATCAACGCCGCCGACTGATACCGGCCAGCACGCGCCACTAGGCAATCGCCCAGTCAGCCGCTACATTGGCTGACTTGTGCCTGCCTTTCAGGCGCGGCTATTACTTCTTTCGAATCACACGGAACCCGCAAAACTCCATCATGGACCCTTCCCCTGGCTTGTCCCTCGCAACAATATTCGCCGATTTCGGCATGATCCTTTTTGCTCTGATCCTGGTTTTGCTCAACGGCTTCTTCGTTGCGGCAGAGTTCGCCATGGTCAAACTGCGCTCGACCCGGGTCGAGGCCATCGCTGATAAAAACGGCTGGCGCGGGCACATCCTGCGCACCGTACACAGTCAGCTCGATGCGTACCTCTCGGCGTGTCAGTTGGGTATCACCCTGGCCTCGCTCGGCCTTGGCTGGGTCGGTGAGCCGGCGTTCGCGCATATTCTCGAGCCGTTGCTCAGCGCGGTCGGCGTGCAATCGCCGGAAATCGTCAAAGGTGTGTCGTTCTTCACTGCGTTCTTCATCATTTCGTACCTGCACATCGTCGTCGGCGAGTTGGCCCCAAAATCGTGGGCGATTCGCAAACCCGAGCTGCTGTCGCTGTGGACGGCGGTGCCGCTGTACCTGTTCTACTGGGCAATGTACCCGGCGATTTACCTGCTCAACGCCAGCGCCAACGCGATTCTGCGTATCGCCGGCCAAGGTGAACCCGGCCCTCACCACGAACACCATTACAGCCGCGAAGAACTGAAACTGATCCTGCACTCCAGCCGTGGCCAGGATCCGAGCGATCAGGGCATGCGCGTACTGGCTTCGGCGGTGGAAATGGGCGAGCTGGAAGTGGTCGACTGGGCCAACTCCCGCGAAGACCTGATCACGCTGGAATTCAACGCGCCGCTGAAAGAAATCCTGGCGATGTTCCGTCGCCACAAGTTCAGCCGTTATCCGGTGTACGACAGCGAGCGTCAGGAGTTCGTCGGCCTGCTGCACATCAAGGACCTGCTGCTGGAACTGGCGGCACTGGACCATATTCCCGAGTCGTTCAACCTGGCCGAGCTGACCCGTCCGCTGGAGCGCGTGTCGCGGCATATGCCGCTGTCGCAGCTACTGGAGCAGTTCCGCAAGGGCGGCTCGCACTTCGCCGTGGTCGAGGAGGCTGACGGCAACATCATCGGCTACCTGACCATGGAAGACGTGCTGGAAGTGCTGGTCGGCGACATCCAGGACGAACACCGCAAGGCTGAGCGCGGCATTCTTGCCTATCAGCCCGGCAAGTTGCTGGTGCGTGGCGACACCCCGTTGTTCAAGGTTGAACGCCTGCTCGGTATCGACCTCGATCACATCGAAGCGGAAACCCTCGCCGGGCTGATCTACGAAACCCTGAAACGGGTACCGGAAGAGGAAGAAGTGCTGGAAGTCGAAGGGCTGCGGATCATCATCAAGAAGATGAAAGGGCCGAAGATTGTGCTGGCGAAGGTGTT
>NZ_JAEKEG010000165.1 GCF_016651255.1 Pseudomonas sp. TH10 | reverse complement strand
TACCGGGGTTTTTCGCATTTATCGTGAAACGCTTTCGCGTTTTCGTGCGCCGCTTCAACCTGTTTCGCGGCCGCAGCCAGGATTTGGGTTTTCGTCAGTTGTTCGGTGGTCAGGTACTCGGCCAGTCGTTGTCGGCGGCCAGTCAGACGGTTGAAGAAGCGCGCCATGTGCACTCGATGCACGGCTATTTTCTGCGTCCGGGCGACGCCAAGTTGCCGGTGGTGTATTCGGTTGATCGCGTGCGCGACGGCGGCAGTTTCAGCACCCGCCGCGTCACGGCGATCCAGAAGGGCAATCCGATCTTCACCTGCAGCGCTTCGTTCCAGTACGACGAAAAGGGCTTCGAGCACCAGGCACAGATGCCGGTGGTGGTCGGCCCGGAAAAACCTGCCGTCGGAGCTCGAACTCACCCAGCAGCGTGCCCACCTGATTCCGCAACACATGCGCGAAAAGCTGCTGTGCCCCAAGCCCATCGAATTCCGTCCGGTGACCGAGGAAGACCCCTACAACCCGCAACCCTCAGATCCCGTCAAGTACGTCTGGTTTCGCGCCGACGGCGCCTTGGCCGATACCCCGGCGCTGCATAAATATCTGATGGCCTATGCTTCGGATTTCGGCCTGTTGACCACCTCGATGCAGCCCCATGGCAAGTCGGTGTGGCATCAGGACATGCAGGTGGCCAGCCTTGATCACGCGCTGTGGTTCCACGCCGACCTGCGTGCCGATGACTGGCTGCTGTACGCGATGGACAGCCCTTGGGCGGGCAATTCCCGCGGTTTCTCCCGGGGCAGCGTGTTCAATCGCGCCGGGCAACTGGTGGCCTCGGTGACCCAGGAAGGCCTGATCCGTCACCGCAAGGACTGGGCATGAGCCTCGCGGCGGTGCGGCACTGGGTGTTCGACATGGACGGCACCCTGACGGTGGCCGTGCATGACTTCGCGGCTATCCGCGTGGCATTGGCCATCCCCGCCGAAGACGACATCCTGACTCATCTCGCGGCCCTGCCGGCGCAGGAAGCCGCCGCCAAGCATGCGTGGTTGCTGGAGCACGAGCGTGACCTGGCCCTGGGTTCCAAACCCGCACCGGGTGCCGTGGAACTGGTGCGCGAGTTGGCCGGACGCGACTATCGCCTGGGTATCCTGACGCGCAATGCCCGCGAGCTGGCGCACGTCACGCTGGAGGCGATCGGCCTGGCCGACTGCTTTGCGGTCGAGGATGTGCTGGGGCGCGACGAAGCGCCGCCGAAGCCTCATCCAGGAGGCCTGCTCAAATTAGCCGATGCGTGGAAGGTCCCGACAAGCGAGATGGTGATGGTTGGCGATTACCGGTTTGACCTGGATTGTGGGAGAGCGGCCGGAGCGCGCACGGTGCTGGTGAACTTGCCGGATAATCCGTGGCCGGAGTTGACCGATTGGCATGCGGTGGATTGTGTGGCGTTGCGCGAAATGCTTTCGGCTTGAGGGCCCCATCGCGGTCAAGCCTTGCTCCCACAGAGTAAGCGGTGCCGCTATTGAAAGGTGGATACGCCAAATCTGTGGGAGCAGGCTTGCCCGCGATGGCTGCATTCGCCGCACTGCAAGTGCTACTGACCAAAGAGCGCCCTGCGCCCCTCAGGTGAGGTAAACATCCCATCCCCATCATGCCCGACGCCGGGCACTTCGATCAGTTGCTGATTCAAACCCTGGGGATGGTCGCGCTTCAAATACTCAAAATAATTGCGCCCGCGCGCCAAACGATTCGCACCCTGGGCTTTCGCTTCGCAGCTTTTGTCCAGGGCAGGATGATTCGGATCGATATCCTGCTGGCCCAGCAAGTAAACGACATCGCGTTTGACGTAACTGGCCTCCAGCGCCGCGGGCGTCTGGCCCTCGGCATACGCGGGCAGATCCGCCAGCCCGTATTTCCAGCGATTGTAATCCGCACAGCCGGCATGGCTGAACGCCACCGGCCGACGTTCATCGAAATAGGCGTAGGAGGACGGGTTGGCAATCACATAACGCACCCGAACTCCGGCGGCGTCGAGTTCCGGTTGATCATGACCCAGCAGCGCATAACGCTGGACCACCTGAGCGCCGCCAGAGTGTCCGGCGATCACCACTTCCTTGAGCGCCGGGAACTGTTGCCGGTCAGCGAACCGGCCGATGATCTGGTCCATTGCCCCGTACGAACTGAGGGCAAAAGGCGCCGTGGACAATCCACCGGCCATCCATTCATTGCCTTGCCAACGCAAAACCGTGTCGGCCAATGGATGCAGCGCGACGTCGGTTTCATTGAGAAATTGCGGGGCGATCACCAGCGTGGTCGACGCCTGTCCCGCTTGCTCGGCCGCGTGTTCGGCGGTTTTGCGGTAGGTTTCGGCGTTGCGTAGCCGGCCATGGATAATGATCAGCACCCGTTCGATGGTCGCCGGTGCCGGGCCGATACCGACGGCCATTTCGCCTTCCTTCAACAACAGGCGACCGGGGCTGATGTCCCGCACACCGTGGTCGGCAGCCTGGGAACTGGTGCAGGTGATCAACAGGACCAGCCACCACTTGTTCATCTACAGGTTTTTCGCGGCGAAGGTGTCGCACTGGCTGATCTGGCCCTGGGCGAACCCGGTTTTGAACCAGCGTACCCGTTGCGCCGAAGTGCCATGGGTGAACGAGTCCGGAACCACGCGCCCCTGGCCGCGCTGTTGCAGGCGATCGTCGCCAATGGCGTTGGCCGCATTCAAGGCTTCTTCGATGTCGCCGGGTTCGAGCCAGTTCAGCCGTTGCTGGGCATTATTGGCCCACACGCCGGCCAGGCAATCAGCCTGAAGTTCCTGGCGTACCAGCAAGCCGCCATCGCCTTCCATTTGCCGCCCTTGCTGGCGAGCAGCCTGGATTTTTGCCGAGACGCCGAGCAGGGTTTGCACATGGTGGCCAACTTCGTGAGCGATCACATAGGCCTGCGCGAAGTCACCGGCTGCGGAAAAGCGCTGCGACATTTCCTGGAAGAAGCTGGTGTCCAGGTAGACCTTCTGATCCGCCGGGCAGTAGAACGGCCCGGTGGCCGAGGTGGCCATCCCGCAGGCGGAGTTGACCCTGCCGCTGAACATCACCAGGGTCGGGTCCTTGTACTGCCGGCCGGCCTGCTGAAAAATCTGGCCCCAGGTGTCTTCGGTATCTCCGAGAATCGAGCGCACGAATTCTGCGCCTTCGTCATTGGCCGGTGCCGACTGTTCGCTCATCTGCCCGGTCAATTGCCCGAGAATCTGCAGTGGGTCCTGGCCGGTGATCCAGCCTATGCCGACAATCAGGATGATCGCCGTCAGGCTCAACCCTTTGCCGCCACCGAAGCGCATCCCGCCGCCACCACCGCCCACGTCATCTCCACGGGCGTCGACCACGTTGTCGCTGCGTCGGCCTTTTTCCATAGCATGGGTGAGCCCTCTTTCCTTAATCTGGTGAAGATGCGTGGTGATGAGTGTTGCTGGTGTGCAGGAGCCGCGCCAGTCCGGTCGTCTGACAGCTTCGGGGCAGACCGGTTCCAGATTTCGCATTTCCTGCATTGTCTTTTAGAATCGATAAAACCTTTCTCGTGGACCCTTTCATGGCCGGCAGTCAGATTGAACGCGTTTTCAGCGTGCTGGAAACCCTTACCGGTGAACCCAGGGGCGTACCGATGCAGGTATTGTCCGAACAGCTGGGGATTCCCAAGAGTGCCACCCACCGTTTGCTGACCGAGCTGATCCGCCTGGGTTATGTGCGGCAGAATCCGGATAATCTGCGCTATCACTTATCGACCAGGCTGGTCGCCATGGGCTTTCGCTACCTGTCTCGCAGCGGCGGGGATATCGTCCAGCCGGTACTCGATCGGCTGGCCGAGGAAACGGGCGAACTGGTTCGCTTGGGGGTGATCTCGGGGGAGCGACTGACTTGGATCGCCAAATCCCAGGGCGCGCGTTCCGGCTTGCGTTATGACCCCGACATGGGGCGCGATGCCCCACTTTTCTATACCGCCTCGGGGCATGCGTGGCTGGCGAGCCTGTCCGATGCCGAAGCCTTGGCGCTGGTTGAACGCCAGGCCGGCGACACATTGCCAGCACCCGGGCCGAATGCGCCGCGTTCGAACATTGAACTGCTGGAGCATCTGCGCCAGGGACGCGAACAGGGTTATGCCTGGGTAGAGGAGAGTTCGGCGGTGGGGACCTCGGCCATTGCCGCAGTGGTGCGCCATCCGCTGGATGCACGGGTGATAGGCGTGCTGAGTATTGCCGGCCCCAGCGCTCGGTTGCCGGGTGCGCGGTTACACGATCTGGCGCCGCTGCTGTTGCAGTTCACCGAAGAGCTGTCGGCGGCCAGCCAGGCGTCGGAGTTTTTCAACGGTTGATTGTTCCAGGCGAGCGCAATGGCCGTGATGGAAAATCTGTACGCTTTTCGCACGCTTTCTCGGCTTGTTGGTTTGAAAAAATGGAACAACGTTCTAAAATATTGATCCGTTGGCTTGTTATTCCTTTCAGAGAGCATCGCCTTGACGTCACGTATCAGCACTCCGCTCTCCGGCGTCAACCAACCCTTCAAGGGCATCTTGCTGATCGTTGTCGCGACCTTCCTGTTTTCCAGTCACGACGCGTTGTCAAAATACCTGTCGGGGTTCTATCCAATCGTCATGGTGGTGTGGGCCCGTTATGTGGTGCACACCTTGCTGATGGCGGGGATCTTCCTGCCGCAGTCGGGCTTGCGCGTGCTGCGTACCAAACGCCCGCTGCTGCAGCTGGTCAGGGCCTTGTGCCTGCTCGGCACCAGTCTGTTTTTTACCACCGGCCTGCAGTACATCCCCCTGGCGGAAGCTACGGCAGTCAACTTTTTGGCCCCGGTGCTGGTCACGGCTCTGTCGGTGCCACTGCTGCGCGAGCACGTGACCCGCGGCCAGTGGATCGCGGTGATTTGCGGATTCATCGGCGTGTTGATCATCGTTCACCCGGGTGGTGAGCTGTTCACGCCGGCGGTGCTGCTGCCCTTGTGCTCGGCGCTGTTTTTCTGTTTTTACCAGTTGTTGACCCGCAAGCTCAGCGAGATCGACAGCCCGACCACCAGCAACTTCTTCGCCGGTTTGTGTAACACCCTGGTGATGAGCGCGCTGGTACCGTTTTTCTGGCAGGTACCAACCCTGGGTCATGGGTTGCTCATGGTGGCGCTGGGGGCTTGCGGGATGACTGCGCACTTGTTCCTGACCCAGGCATTCCGCTACGCGGCCCCGGCGTTGCTGGCGCCTTTCGGTTATTGCCAGATCGTCTTCGCCGGGTTGCTGGGCTGGCTGCTGTTCTCCCACACGCCGACCCTGACCACGATCATCGGGATTGCGGTGATCTGTTGCAGCGGGTTGGCAGCGGTGTGGCAGCAGAGTCGCCGCTAGAGAGCGTGGGCAGGCCTGGAATCAGGCCTGCCGCAGGAGATTTCAGTCGATAACGGAAGGGATCTTGCGCGGCGCCATGAAGTACATCCAGATCAGCGCGATGAAGTACATCGCCGGAATCATGGTGAACAGTACGGTGTAGTTGTTGTTGGTGATGGTGAGGATGTGGCCGACCAGCTGGGTCATGAACATCCCGCCAATCGCGGCGCACATGCCGCCGAAACCGAACACGGTACTCATCATGTGCTTGGGCGTGTAGTCCATCACCAGGCTCCAGATGTTCGCCGTCCATGCCTGGTGCGCGCCGATGGCCAGGGAGATGGCGGCGACGGCGACCCACAGGTTCGCGGAGCCTGCCGCCATGACCACGCCGATGATGCAGCAGGCGAACAGGAACATCGACAGCAACCGCGCCTTGATCGAGTTCATCCCGCGACCGATCAGGAACGAAGACAGAATGCCGCCACCGACACTGCCGAAATCGGCGGTGACGTAGATGATGATCAGCGGAATGCCCATCTGGGTGACGTTGATGCCCAGGTTGTATTGCTGATTGAGGAACGGCGGCAGCCAGTACAGGTAGAACCAGAACACCGGTGCAGTCAGCGAGTAGGCGAGGGCAAAGGCCCAGGTGCCGCGCATGCGGAGGATTTTCGAGAACGGCACGCGGGCCTGTTCCGGTTCGACTTCCTGCTGGATGTAATCGAGTTCCGACTGTTTAACGCTCGGGTGATCTTCCGGGTTGAAGTACTTCAAGCCCCAGAACAACAGCCAGATCCCGCCCAGTGCCGACATGCACAGGAACGCCGCCTGCCAGCCCCAGACGTGCAGAATCAGCGGCAGCAGCATTGGGGTGAACATCGCGCCGACGTTAGTCCCGGCATTGAAGATCCCGGTGGCCACGGCGCGTTCACCGGCGGGGAACCACAGCCGGGTGGTCTTGACACAGGCCGGATAGTTGGCCGCTTCGGTTAGCCCGAGGATGAACCGGCAGACCATGAAACCGACCGCCGAAGTGGCCAGGCCATGCGCGCCGGTCGCCAGGCTCCACAACAGGACGGCGCAGAAAAACACCCGCTTTACGCCGACCCGATCAATCAACCGGCCCTGCAGGACGAAACCGATCGCGTAACCGACCTGAAACCAGAAGTTGATGTTGGCGTAATCCATCGCCGTCCAGCTCATTTCCTTGGCGAGGATTGGCTGCATGACGCCGAGTGCGGCGCGGTCGATGTAGTTCAGGGTGGTGGCGAAAAACACCAGTGCCAGCATGCCCCAACGGGTCTTGCCGACTGCCATGGCGCCTCGAACTTTGTCGCCAATGCCACCGGTGGCAGGAATCATGGAGGAACGCTCCACGGAAGAGCTTTGAGAAGGAGTCATTTAAGCCACCGATTATTTTTATGTGGTGTTTTGAATCTATGTTCATCGGGCCGACCTGTGACCGCACCCAATGTGGAGTTGATGGTGGGCAGCGGACGAAAAATCGTCAATTCGCCAAAACGCCATTGTGTTCGATAATCGCACGCAAAACTAACCGGCTAGTACACTTTGAATTGCTGTGCGAGACTGCCAGCCTAATAATTCCCCCAACAGAAAATGCGGTCCCCCTGTAGGAGCTGCCGAGTGAAACGAGGCTGCGATCTTTTGACTTTGTTTTGATCGCAAGATCAAAAGATCGCAGCCTCGTGTCAATCGGCAGCTCCTACGCTGGGAGCATGCAATACCCCCAATAAGATCTCCACCACCGGGAGTTGAAGCATGCAGCGTTCCATTGCCACCGTTTCCTTGAGCGGCACCCTGCCGGAAAAACTCGAAGCCATCGCCGCCGCCGGGTTCGACGGGGTGGAGATTTTCGAAAACGATCTCCTGTACTACGACGGCAGTCCGCGGGAAATCAAACAGATGTGTGCCGATCTCGGCATCGCCATCACACTGTTCCAGCCTTTTCGCGACTTCGAAGGATGCCGCCGCGACCGCCTGCCGCGCAACCTGGAGCGGGCCGAGCGCAAATTCGACCTGATGCAGGAGCTGGGTACCGACCTGGTGCTGGTGTGCAGCAACGCCTCGGCCGACTCCCTGGGGATGAACAGATTCTGGTCGACGACTTGCGCCTGCTGGCCGAGCGCGCAGGTGCCCGAGGCCTGCGCATCGGCTACGAAGCGCTCGCCTGGGGACGGCACGTCAACACCTGGCAGCAGGTCTGGAACATTGTGCGTCAGGCCGATCATCCGAGTCTCGGCGTGCTGCTCGACAGCTTCCACACCTTGTCACTCAAGGGTGACCTCGCGGCGATCGCCGAGATTCCCGGCGACAAGATCTTCTTTGTGCAGATGGCCGACGCGCCGATCCTGGCCATGGATGTGCTGGAATGGAGCCGGCACTTCCGTTGCTTCCCAGGCCAGGGTGAATTCGATCTTCCCGGCTTCCTCGCACCGATCATCAAGAGCGGTTACACCGGGCCACTCTCGCTGGAGATTTTCAACGACGGCTTCCGCGCCGCGCCACCTCGGGCCAACGCCGCCGATGGCCTGCGCTCGCTGCTGTATCTTGAAGAGAAAACCCGCGAGCGCCTGGCGCAGGAGGCCAAGCCGGTGGCCAGCCCTGAAATTCTGTTCGAAACGCCCAAGGCCAGCGAGTACAACGGCATCGAATTTCTCGAATTCGCTGTTGACGAAAGCCTTGGCGCCAAGCTTTCCCATTGGCTGGAGCGGCTGGGCTTCGTCAAGGCGGGGCAGCATCGCTCCAAGAGCGTGAGCCTGTTGCGTCAAGGCGACATCAACCTGATCCTCAACTCCGAGCCTTACTCCTTCGCCCACAGTTTTTTTGAAGCCCACGGTCCTTCGCTGTGCGCCACCGCCGTGCGGGTGAAAGACAGCGGCAGTGCCCTGGCTCGCGCGGTCGCCTACAAGGGCCAGCCCTATCGCGGATTGGTCGGCCCTAATGAACTGGAACTGGCGGCAGTGCGCGCGCCGGACGGCAGCCTGATTTATCTGGTGGATGAACAGGCCGATGTCTACGGCACCGATTTCAACCTGCTGACAAACGCGACGGCCCGTGGCGGCCTGAAGCGCATCGACCACATGGCCATGGCGCTGCCCGCCGACAGCCTCGACAGTTGGGTGCTGTTCTATAAAAGCCTGCTGGATTTCGAGGCCGACGACGAAGTAGTGCTGCCCGACCCGTACGGTCTGGTGAAGAGCCGCGCGCTGCGCAGCCGCGACAGTTCGATCCGGTTGCCGCTGAACATCTCAGAGAACCGCAACACTGCGATATCCCACGCCTTGTCGAGTTATCGCGGTTCTGGTGTGCATCACATCGCCTTCGATTGCGACGACATCTTCGCTGAAGTTAGTCGCGCCAAGGAGGCCGGAGTGCCGCTGCTGGATATCCCGCTCAACTATTACGACGACCTCGCCGCACGTTTCGATTTCGACGACGAATTCCTCAGCGAACTGGCGTATTACAACGTGCTCTACGACCGTGACGTGCAGGGCGGTGAGTTGTTCCACGTCTACACCGAGCCGTTCGAAGGACGCTTTTTCTTCGAGATCATCCAGCGTAAAAACGGTTATGCCGGTTATGGTGCGGCGAACGTCGCCGTACGTCTGGCAGCGATGGCCAAATCACGCAGCGGGGCCGTGCGTCAGGCAAAGTTGTAGGAAATTGGTAAGCTCCTGTGCAAACCCATGCCGCGCGGCTTCCTTCACTGTGCCGCGCGGCTCATAATCGCCGCCTGTGCAGTGATGGCCGTGAGCCCGCAATGACAATGATCCCAGAACTCCCCGCAGCTTCCGTCGTACCAGCGGTAGAGCCGCGCAAGAGTCGCAAGAACAACCCGGAAAAGACCCGCGAGAACATCCTGCAAGAGGCGATCGTCGAATTCGTCCAGCAGGGTTTGTCCGGTGCCCGCGTCGACGCGATCGCCGAGCGTATCCATACCTCAAAACGCATGATCTATTACTACTTCGGCAGTAAGGAACAGCTCTACGTCGAGGTGCTGGAAAAGTTGTACGGCGACATCCGCACCACCGAAAACCGACTGCACCTCGACGAACTGTCGCCGGTGGTGGCGATTCGGCGGTTGGTGGAGTTCACCTTCGATCACCACGACCGCAACGTCGATTTCGTGCGCATCGTCAGCATCGAGAATATTCACAACGCTGAATACGTGAAGCGTTCCGACGCGATCAAGGCGATGAACAACACCATCCTCGATTCGCTTGGCGAGATTCTGCGTCGCGGTGTTGAGGAGGGAGTATTCCGCAGCGGGCTGGATGCTCTGGACGTGCATTTGCTGATCAGCTCGTTCTGCTTCTATCGCGTGTCGAACCGGCATACGTTTGGCGAGATTTTTCAGATCGATCTGCCGGATGAAAGCATCAAGCAGCGGCATCGCGAGATGATCTGCGAGTCGGTGTTGCGCTACCTGCAAGGCATGAACCCAGGATCGCAGCCCCTGCCGAACGCTGCGATCTGATTTTTCTGTGTTTACCCGACCATCCCCTGGAAATGCGCCAGCATCCGCTGCGCATCGGGCGCCACGCCACTGAACAGCTCAAACGCCTTCACCGCCTGAAACACCGCCATGTTGCCGCCGTCCAGGGTCCGGCATCCCAGGGCGCGGGCCTGGCGCAGCAGTTCAGTCTCCAGCGGGAAGTACACGATCTCCGCCACCCACAATTCCCGGCGCAGCAATTCCACCGGCACCGGCGTGCCCGGCAGTTTTTTCATGCCCATGGGCGTGGTGTTCACCAGGCCGTCGGCCACGGCCAGTGCGCCAGGTAAATCTTGCCCGGCAACCGCGCGGCCAGCACCGAAATGCTGGTTGAGATTATCTGCCAGGGCTTGGGCGCGACGGATCTCCACATCAAAAATGCTCAGCAGCTGTGTGCCTTCGCTCAGCAGCGCGTGGGCCACCGCCGCACCGGCTCCGCCAGCACCCATCTGCACCACGCGTGCCACGCCAACGCCCGGCAAGCCGCGGCGAAAACCTTCGGCAAATCCCAGGCAGTCGGTGTTATGGCCGATGCGTTTACCTTCCTTCAGCACCACTGTATTTACCGCGCCAATTCCCCGGGCTTCCGGCGACAGTTCGTCAAGCAGGGGAATGATGGTTTGCTTGCAGGGGAAGGTGATGTTCAGCCCCGTGAAGTTCATGCGCTCGGCGGCCAGCAGCAAGTCGGGCAGGGCGCCGCTGTCGAGTTGCAACTGGTCGAGATCGATCAGGCGATAGAGGTAGCGCAAGCCTTGGGCATCGCCCTCGTGTTCGTGCAGCGCTGGGGTGCGCGAGGCCTGAATGCCAGCACCGATCAGCCCGGCCAGTATCACGTTGTGGCGACTCATGCTGTTTGCCCCTTCAGCCGCTGGCTGAAATGTTCCAGGGCCAGACGATAGCCATGGCTGCCGAACCCGCACATCACTGCTGTGGCGATGGCCGAGACGAACGAGTGATGCCGGAACGGCTCGCGTGCATGGACGTTCGACAGATGCACTTCGATCACCGGCAATTCACTGGCAACCAAGGCATCGCGAATGGCTACCGAGGTGTGCGTCCACGCGGCCGGGTTGATCACGATCCCGGCGCAACGACCGCGAGCAGCGTGAATCCAGTCGAGCAGTTCGCCTTCGTGATTGGTCTGGCGAAATTCCACGGCCAGGCCGAATTCTTCGGCCGCGCGACCGCACAGTGCAGAGATGTCCGCCAGGGTTTCGTGACCGTAAGTCGCCGGCTCTCGAGTGCCGAGCAGGTTCAGGTTCGGGCCGTTGAGCACCAGAACGATAGGGGGCATGAGGGGGTGACTCCACTTATTGTTTTTGGCTTTGGCCGAAGGTTTCAGCCTGTGGAGATAAAATGTACCAGATGGTTACCATGGTCAATTGACGAGGTGCGCCCGTCAGCATTTGTGTGCGGTGATCGGACGACTTTTCATCGCGGCAGCTGCTCCACCAGGAAATCGATGAACGCCCGCAGCCGCAGTGGTACATGGCGACTCTGGGGATAGAGCAGGGTAAACGGCCTTGAACGTCCACCGTAGGGTTTGAGCACTTCCACCAGCGAACCGTCGGCCAACTCCTTTTCAACGATAAAGCGATAAGTCTGAAACAACCCCGCGCCGTGCTTTGCCAGGGTCACGCCGCCCAGCACGTCGTCGGAGCAACTGAGATTGCCTTGGGCCAGAAGCTCGACAGGCGTGCCACCGTCATTGAACAACCAGGCAATGCGCCGGCCGCTGCTGGGTAATTCGTACTGAATGCATTCGTGCCGTGACAGGTCGTCCAGGGTCTGCGGCACGCCCGCCTGCTTGAGGTAGTCGGGGCTGGCAATCATCACCAGGGCGGCATCTTCAAGTGGTCGGGCGATCAGGCCGGAGTCCGGGATGGCCCGCACGCGAATCGCCATGTCATAACCTTCGCCAACGAAATCGATATTGCGGTTACTGATGTGCACTTGCACCTTCACATCGGGAAAGCGCGCCCTGAAGGCTGGAAGTAACGGCAGGATGCGGTGATGGCCATACGTGGTGGGAATGCTGATGCGCAAGGTGCCTGAAGGTTGCTGCTGCTGGCCCATGACCTCGCGCTGCGCCTCCACCAACTGTGCCAGCGCCTGGCGACATTCTTCGTAATAACGCCGGCCGCTGTCGGTGAGCTTGACGCTGCGGGTGGTACGCGCGAACAACCGCACCCCAAGGCGCTCTTCCATGCGCGACACCGAGCGACTCTCCGCCGCCGGCGTGACCCCCGCGACCAGCGCCGCTGCGGTAAAACTGCCAGCCTCGGCAGCCAGGCAAAACAGCTCAATGCTGCCCAACTGAAGATCGTCGAAGAGTCGCTGCATGGTTGATTACACCGTGGATCAAGTGAAGCTGATTCTGTACCGATCATGCTGGGAGGTGAAAGGACTGGCACAAAAAAGCCGTCACAATGACGGCTTGTTTGATGTTGGCTGTTGAACTCAGCGCCGGGTCAGCATGCAAGGGTGATGGTCGCTGCCAATTAACTTGAATGGCCGCATCACTTCGGTCATTGGCAGACAGGCGCACCAGGGTGATGTTATCGCATTGAGATTGCTCAGGGC
>NZ_JAEKEG010000164.1 GCF_016651255.1 Pseudomonas sp. TH10 | reverse complement strand
TTGCCGATGCCGCCGTTCCTGCTGGACGTGTTCTTCACGTTCAACATTGCGTTGTCCATCGTGGTCCTGCTGGTGTGCGTCTACGCGCTGCGGCCGCTGGATTTTGCGGTGTTCCCCACCATCCTGCGTGGTGGCGACGCTGCTACGGCTGGCGTTGAACGTGGCCTCCACACGCGTGGTGATGCTCCACGGCCAGGACGGTCACGCCGCTGCGGGCAAGGTGATCCAGGCCTTCGGTGAGGTGGTGATCGGCGGCAACTACGTGGTCGGTATCGTGGTGTTCGCGATCCTGATGATCATCAACTTCGTCGTGGTGACCAAGGGTGCCGGACGGATTTCCGAGGTGAGCGCACGTTTCACCCTCGATGCGATGCCCGGCAAGCAGATGGCGATCGACGCCGACCTCAACGCCGGTTTGATCGACCAGAACCAGGCCAAGGCGCGTCGCTCCGAAGTTGCCCAAGAGGCCGAGTTCTACGGTTCGATGGACGGTGCCAGCAAATTCGTCCGTGGTGATGCGATTGCCGGCCTGCTGATTCTGTTCATCAACCTTATCGGCGGTATGGCCGTCGGTATCTTCCAGCACAACATGAGCTTCGGCGACGCCGGTCGGGTTTACGCGCTGCTGACCATCGGTGACGGTTTGGTGGCGCAATTGCCATCACTGCTGTTGTCCACCGCAGCGGCAATCATGGTGACCCGTGCTTCCGGTTCGGAAGACATGGGCAAACAGATCAATCGCCAGATGTTCGCCTCGCCCAAGGCCCTGGCCGTGGCCGCCGGCTTGATGGCGGTGATGGGGCTGGTGCCCGGCATGCCGCACTTTTCCTTCCTGAGCATGGCGGCGCTGGCGGCAGGTGGTGCCTACCTGTTCTGGAAGAAGCAGAACGGCGTCAAGGTGCAGGCCCTGGAAGAGGTCAAGCGCCAACAGGAACTGCTGCCGTCGCCGGCCCGCGCCCAGGAAACCAAGGAACTGGGCTGGGACGACGTGACGCCGATCGACATGATTGGCCTGGAAGTGGGCTATCGCCTGATTCCGCTGGTCGACCGCAATCAGGGTGGGCAGTTGCTCGCGCGGATCAAGGGCGTGCGCAAGAAGCTCTCGCAGGATCTGGGCTTCCTGATGCCAACCGTGCACATCCGCGACAACCTCGATCTGGCGCCGAGCGCTTATCGCCTGACCCTGATGGGCGTGATCCTCGCCGAAGCCGAGATCTACCCGGATCGCGAGCTGGCGATCAACCCAGGCCAGGTCTACGGCACGCTCAACGGTATCAACGCCAAAGATCCGGCTTTCGGCCTGGAGGCGGTGTGGATCGAAATCAGCCAGCGCGCGCAGGCACAGTCGCTGGGTTACACGGTGGTGGATGCCAGCACCGTGGTAGCGACGCACTTAAACCAGATTCTGTACAAGCACTCCAGCGAGCTGATCGGCCACGAAGAAGTGCAGCAACTCATGCAATTGCTGGCCAAAAGCTCGCCGAAACTGGCGGAAGAGCTGGTGCCGGGCGTGGTTTCGCTGTCGCAACTGCTCAAAGTGCTGCAAGCGCTGCTGGCCGAACACGTGCCGGTACGCGACATTCGCAGCATTGCCGAAGCCATCGCCAACAACGCCGCCAAGAGTCAAGATACCGCCGCGTTGGTGGCCGCTGTGCGGGTCGGCGTATCGCGCGCCATCGTCCAAAGCATTGTAGGCACTGAGTCCGAGCTGCCTGTGATCACCTTGGAGCCAAGGTTGGAACAAATATTGCTCAATAGTCTGCAGAAGGCAGGACAAGGCTCGGAAGAGGGTGTTCTGCTGGAGCCAAGCATGGCCGAGAAGCTGCAACGTTCGCTCATCGAAGCGGCGCAGCGTCAGGAAATGCAAGGTCAGCCGGTGATCCTGTTGGTAGCAGGCCCGGTGCGCGCGATGCTCTCGCGCTTTGGCCGCCTCGCAGTCCCTGGACTGCACGTGCTGGCCTACCAGGAAATACCGGACAACAAGCAAGTGACCATCGTTGCGACAGTAGGGCCCAACGGCTGAGGTAGTGGTTTATGCAAGTTAAGCGTTTCTTTGCCGCCGATATGCGTCAGGCCATGAAGCTGGTTCGTGATGAGCTGGGCGCTGATGCCGCCATCATTGGCAATCGCCGCATTGCCGGCGGTGTCGAGTTGACGGCGGCACTGGATTACAAATTGTCGGCGCTGGCGCCACGGGTTCCGAACATGGAACTCGAAGACGAACTGCGCAAGACGCAGTCGCGCATCGTTACCGCCCAGGCCGAGTTGAGCCTGCGCGGCGAAGCCGAGAGCGATAAGGCGACCAATCGCCAGCTGTTCGCTGGCCTGCCGCTGACCGCCGCCGAACCGTTGAGCGAACCGACCTACGCCGCCCCGGCGCGTCCAGCTCCGGCGCCTGCGCAGTCCTCCGGCGGCGTGGATCCACGTGCACTGGATTCGATGCGTTTTGAATTGAACAGCCTGCGCGAGTTGATGGAAGTTCAGCTCGGCACCCTGGCCTGGAATCAGCTGCAAGGCAGCCGTCCGGCGCAAGCCAATCTGTATCGCCGTCTGCAACGCATCGGTCTGTCCGGGCCGTTGTCGCGCGACTTGCTGTCGATGATTACCGATATCGAAGAACCCCGTCAGGCCTGGCGCATGCTGCTCGCGCACCTGGCGCGGATGATTGCCGTACCGGAAGTCGAGCCGCTGGAAGAGGGCGGTGTGATTGCCATGGTCGGCCCTGCCGGCATGGGCAAGACCACCACGCTGGCCAAGCTCGCGGCACGTTACGTGCTCAAGTACGGCGCGCAGAATGTCGCGCTGGTGAGCATGGACAGCTTCCGCATCGGCGCGCAGGAACAACTCAAGACTCTGGGCCGCATCCTCAATGTGCCGGTAACCCATGTCGATCCGGGCCAGTCGCTGGTGCAAGCGCTGGATCCACTGCTGCGCAAGCGCGTGGTGCTGATCGATACCGCCGGCCTGCAAGCCAGCGATCCGGCCCTGCGCATGCAGCTCGAAAGTCTGGCCGGACGTGGCATCCGTGCAAAAAATTATCTCGTGCTGGCAACCACCAGCCAGAAACAGGTTCTAACCGCCGCTTATCACAGTTACAAGCGTTGCGGGCTCGCCGGGTGCATCCTGACTAAACTGGATGAAACGGCCAGCCTTGGCGAAGTGTTGAGCCTGGCGATCAGTCATGAATTGCCGGTCGCGTACCTGACCGATGGCCCACGGATTCCGGATGATCTGCATCTGCCGCGCCGTCATCAATTGGTCAGCCGCGCCGTCAGCGTGCAAATGCAGGAAGAACCCAGCGAAGAAGCCATGGCTGACATGTTCGCTGATATCTATCACAGCCCGACCAAGCAGGTAGGCTGAGGTATTCATGAACAGTTTTTGTACCTACATCGATGGTCTGCCATGCATTGTTCAGGTTGTGAACGCGCAGCCAGTAATGTGGCCTCCGTCTATGCAAGACAAGGTAAAGAAATAACATGGGCAGCATGCATCCCGTACAGGTGATCGCGGTGACCGGCGGCAAAGGTGGCGTCGGCAAGACTAACGTGTCAGTGAACTTGTCCCTGGCGCTGGCAGAGCTTGGCCGTCGGGTCATGTTGCTGGACGCCGACCTGGGACTGGCGAACGTCGACGTTCTGCTGGGGTTAACCCCTAAACGCACGCTGGCCGACGTCATTGAAGGCCGCTGCGAACTGCGCGACGTCCTGTTGCAGGGGCCCGGCGGGATTCGCATCGTGCCGGCTGCTTCCGGCACCCAGAGCATGGTGCACCTGAGCCCTGCGCAACACGCTGGCCTGATTCAGGCGTTCAGCGACATCGGCGACAATCTCGACGTGCTGGTGATCGACACCGCTGCGGGTATTGGTGACTCGGTAGTCAGTTTTGTCCGCGCCGCCCAGGAAGTGTTGCTGGTGGTGTGCGATGAGCCGACTTCGATCACCGACGCCTACGCGCTGATCAAATTGCTCAACCGCGATTACGGCATGAACCGCTTCCGCGTCCTCGCCAACATGGCGCAGAGCCCGCAAGAAGGTCGCAACCTGTTCGCCAAGTTGACCAAGGTCACGGATCGCTTCCTCGACGTCGCTCTACAATACGTCGGCGCCGTGCCTTACGACGAAAGCGTGCGCAAGGCAGTGCAGAAGCAGCGCGCGGTGTATGAAGCCTTCCCGCGTTCCAAGTGCGCGCTGGCGTTCAAGGCGATTGCGCAAAAGGTCGACACCTGGCCGCTGCCCGCCAACCCGCGCGGCCATCTCGAGTTTTTCGTCGAGCGTCTCGTGCAGCAAACGGCAGGGCCCGTGCTATGACCGCTAGCGGTATGAATTACTACAAAAAGTCGGCACGTGACGCTCAGTACGAGCTGATCGAGCGTTACGCGCCGCTGGTCAAACGCATTGCCTATCACTTGCTGGCACGGTTGCCGGCGAGTGTGCAGGTCGAAGACCTGATCCAGGCCGGGATGATCGGCCTGCTCGAAGTCTCGACCAAATATGACGCCAGCAAAGGCGCCAGTTTCGAAACGTACGCGGGCATTCGAATCCGCGGCGCGATGCTCGACGAAGTGCGCAAAGGGGACTGGGCGCCACGCTCGGTTCACCGCAATACCCGTATGGTCAGTGACGCGATTCGTGCAATTGAAGCTAAAACCGGCCGTGATGCTAA
Source organism: Pseudomonas sp. TH10 (assembly GCF_016651255.1). Taxonomy (GTDB): domain Bacteria; phylum Pseudomonadota; class Gammaproteobacteria; order Pseudomonadales; family Pseudomonadaceae; genus Aquipseudomonas. The sequence continues at coordinate 8,245 of NZ_JAEKEG010000164.1, read as the reverse complement.
AGATCACGAGGTTGCGGCCGAACTCCAATTGAGTCTCGACGATTACTACGGGATTTTGAATGACACCTTGGGCAGCCGCCTCTTCAGTTTCGACGACCTGTTGCAGGACGGCGAACACGAAGGGCTGCACGAGGATGGCGCGAGTGCTCATCTTGAGCCGTCACGCGATCTGGAAGATGAACGCTTCCAGGCGGCGCTGGCGGACGCGATTGCCAATTTGCCGGAGCGTGAGCGACTGGTGTTGGCGCTGTACTACGACGAAGAGCTGAACCTCAAGGAGATCGGTGAAGTCCTTGGCGTCAGTGAATCGCGGGTCAGCCAGTTACACAGCCAGTGCGCGGCCCGCTTGCGGGGGCGTTTGGGGGAGTGGCGAGCGCGCTGAAGGCAGTGTGGGGACACTGCGAACGAGGCTGGTGCGGTGATGAACGGCACCGGTCTTGCTCTGTTGTGCTCCAGACAGTCTTCGAGTGCTGCGCCGATTGATTGAAGTGGCGCGTCCAGGTGCTGGGCGCGTTTAAGACTGCTTGGAGGTCGAATTGAACAAAGACATGAAAATCCTCATCGTTGATGACTTCTCAACGATGCGGCGGATCATCAAGAACCTGCTGCGGGATCTTGGGTTCACCAATACCGTCGAGGCCGACGATGGCACTACCGCCATTCCGGTGCTCAACAGCGGAAGCATCGACTTTCTGGTAACAGACTGGAACATGCCGGGCATGACCGGTATCGACCTGCTGCGCCACGTGCGTGCCGATGAAAAACTCAAGCATCTGCCCGTACTGATGGTGACCGCTGAAGCCAAGCGCGAGCAGATCATTGAAGCCGCTCAGGCCGGTGTAAACGGCTACGTAGTCAAACCTTTCACGGCTCAGGCGTTGAAAGACAAAATCGAGAAGATTTTCGAACGCATCGGCTGATGAACGCGCGGGGGAGCTATGGAGCATAACGAATCTTCACAGGGCGATTTCGAGTCGACCCTGAAAAAACACGCGGTCGAACTGGTCGAGAGCCTTGAAAAAGGCAGGTTCGGCGACGCTGTGCAACTGATCCATGAGCTCAATCAGACCCGTGACCGCGGCCTGTATCAGGAAGTCGGCAAGCTCACACGTGAACTGCACAGTGCGATCGTCAACTTCCAGATCGATCCGAACATGCCGCAGGCCGAGGAAGTGTCGCAAATCACCGACGCCACCGAACGCCTGGGCTATGTGGTCAAGCTGACAGAGGCCGCGGCCAACCGCACCATGGATCTGGTGGAAAGCGCCACGCCGGTGGTCAACAGTCTGGCTGATGAAGCCCAGACCTTGAGCGCTGATTGGGGTCGCTTCATGCGTCGCGAGGTCGGGGCTGAAGAGTTCCGCGAACTGGCGCGCCGGGTCGACGGTTTTCTGTCGCGCAGCAGCACGGACAACCGTGCGGTGTCGAGCAATCTCAACGACATCCTGCTGGCCCAGGATTACCAGGATCTGACCGGTCAGGTGATCAAGCGTGTGACCCAACTGGTCACCGAAGTCGAAAGCAATTTGCTCAAGCTTGTGCTCATGGCCAGTCAGGTGGACCGCTTTGCGGGCATCGAACATGACCGTGCGGCGATGCTTGCAGAAAAAGATCCACAAAAACATCTCTCGCAGGGTGAAGGTCCGCAGATTCATGCCGATAAACGAGAAGACGTTGTGTCCGGTCAGGACGATGTGGACGATTTGTTATCCAGCCTTGGATTCTAGAGTTTTGGAATTGTAGGTTTTTTGGGTTTTTAGACCTGTAGGAGCACCCCATTAATGAGCTTCGGCGCCGATGAAGAGATCCTTCAGGATTTCCTGGTTGAGGCCGGCGAGATTCTTGAGCAACTGTCAGAGCAACTGGTCGAGCTGGAAAGCCGCCCGGATGACGCAGATCTGCTCAACGCAATTTTTCGCGGTTTCCACACTGTAAAAGGGGGCGCCGGCTTCCTTCAGCTCAATGAGCTGGTGGAGTGCTGTCACATCGCCGAAAACGTGTTCGACATCCTCCGTAAGGGTGAGCGTCGCGTTGATGCAGAACTGATGGACGTTGTCCTCGAAGCACTGGACGCGGTGAACAGCATGTTCAGCGAAGTCCGTGAACGTGCGCCTATCACCGCCGCTACCCCGGAACTGCTGGCCGCCCTGGCGCGTCTGGCCGAACCGCAATCGGCGGACGAAGCCCCGGCATCGCCGGTGGCCGAGATGATCGAAGAGCTGGTCGTCGAAGGCGATTCGGGCGACATCACCGATAACGAATTTGAACAACTGCTGGACTCGCTGAATGCCGTCAAGGCGCAAGCTGAAGCCCCGGCAGCCGCTGCACCTGCGCAGGCTGCCGATGGCGCGGCCAGCGATGAAATCACCGATGCCGAGTTCGAGTCGTTGCTCGATCAGTTGCACGGCAAAGGCCAGTTCGCCATTGACGCCGTGGTTGCCCCGGCGGCACCTGCCGCACCGGCTGCACCCAAGGCCGCAGGCGACAGCTCGGACATCACCGACGAAGAATTCGAAGCACTGCTCGATCAGCTCCACGGCAAGGGTAATTTCGCCGTCGAAGCGCTGGAGTCGGCGATTGCGTCGGCGCCCGTAGCGGCAGCACCAGTCGCCGCCGCAGTGGGCAGCGACCTGATCTCCGATCACGAATTCGAAGCGCTGCTCGACGAATTGCACGGTAAAGGCAAGTTCTCCGAAGTCGGCACGGCTACGGTCGCTGCCAGCGCTGCTGTAGCCGCGCCAGTAGCCAAGGCCGCAGCGCGCCAAGCCGGTGGCGAAAGCCCCTGAGCCAAAAGCCGAAGCCGCCAGGCCTGCCCCGGCTCGCGCACCGGCCACGCCGCCGGCGGAAAAGCCGGCCACTGAAGCCGAGACTACCGTGCGGGTCGATACCGCGCGCCTCGACGAAATCATGAACATGGTCGGCGAACTGGTGCTGGTGCGTAACCGTCTGGTGCGCCTAGGCCTCAACAGCGGCGATGAAGCCATGCAAAAGGCCGTGTCGAACCTCGACGTGGTCACGGCTGACCTGCAAACCGCGGTGATGAAGACGCGGATGCAGCCGATCAAGAAGGTCTTCGGGCGCTTCCCGCGCCTGGTTCGCGACCTCGCGCGTCAGCTCAAGAAAGAGATCAACCTGGAACTGGTGGGCGAAGAAACCGACCTCGACAAAAACCTTGTCGAGGCTCTGGCCGACCCGCTGGTCCACTTGGTGCGCAACGCCGTCGACCACGGTATCGAGTCGCCGGAAGAACGCGAAGCGTCGGGCAAGGCCCGTGGCGGTCGCGTGGTACTGGCGGCCGAACAGGAAGGCGACCACATCCTGCTGTCGATTTCCGATGACGGCAAAGGCATGGACCCGAACGTCCTGCGCGCCATCGCGGTAAAACGCGGCGTGATGGACAAGGATGCAGCCGATCGCTTGAGCGACACCGAGTGCTACAACCTGATTTTCGCCCCGGGTTTCTCGACCAAGACCGAGATCTCCGACGTGTCCGGCCGTGGCGTCGGCATGGACGTGGTGAAGACCAAGATTTCCCAGCTCAACGGTTCGATCAACATCTACTCGACCAAGGGCCAGGGCTCGAAAATCGTCATCAAGGTGCCGCTGACGCTCGCGATCATGCCAACCCTGATGGTCATGCTCGGCAATCAGGCGTTTGCGTTCCCGTTGGTCAACGTCAACGAAATCTTCCACCTCGACCTGTCGACCACCAACGTCGTCGACGGCCAGGAAGTGGTGATCGTGCGCGACAAGGCGTTGCCACTGTTCTACCTCAAGCGCTGGCTGAGTCGCTTCCGCCGCTCACGAAGAGCAGCGTGAAGGCCACGTGGTGATCCTTTCGGTAGGTACTCAGCGGATCGGCTTCGTCGTCGATCAACTGGTCGGCCAGGAAGAAGTGGTCATCAAGCCATTGGGCAAAATGCTCCAGGGGACTCCGGGCATGTCCGGCGCCACCATCACCGGTGACGGCCGCATTGCACTGATTCTCGATGTTCCGAGCATGCTCAAGCGTTACGCCGCACGGCGTATTTGAATCCGGGGCAGCGGGGCGACAACGTTCCGCTGCACCTAATGGAGTGTTTATGGCAGTCAAAGTCCTGGTAGTGGACGATTCGGGTTTTTCCGTCGCCGCGTCTCGGAAATTCTTTCGGCGGATCCGAACATCCAGGTCGTCGGCACGGCGACCAACGGCAAAGAGGCGATCGACCAGGCCCTGGCGCTCAAGCCGGACGTGATCACCATGGACTACGAGATGCCGATGATGGATGGCATCACGGCAGTGCGGCACATCATGCAGCGCTGCCCGACCCCGGTATTGATGTTCTCCTCGCTGACGCACGAAGGCGCCCGGGTAACCCTCGATGCGCTGGACGCGGGCGCAGTGGATTTCCTGCCGAAGAATTTCGAAGACATCTCGCGTAACCCGGAGAAGGTCAAGCAACTGCTGTGCGAAAAGGTCCATAGCATCTCGCGCAGTAATCGGCGTGCCAGTGCCTACAGTGCACCGGCCCCCGTTGCCGCGCCCATATCCGCGCCCATAGCCGCACCTGCGCCCGCTCCGTCGAGCATTGGCAGTTACAGCAGCAGTGCGCCTGCGCGTCCGGCACCGGCACCGATTGCCTCGCGCGCGCCGGCCCCGTCCCCGTCGTCGCCGGCACCGAAACGCAAGGCCTACAAACTGGTTGCCATCGGTACGTCGACGGGCGGCCCTGTCGCGCTGCAACGTGTGCTGACGCAACTACCGGGGAATTTCCCGGCGCCGATCGTGCTGATCCAGCACATGCCGGCGGCGTTCACCAAGGCCTTCGCTGAGCGTCTCGACAAGCTCTGCCGCATCAGCGTCAAGGAAGCCGAGGATGGCGACATCCTGCGTCCGGGCCTGGCGTTGCTGGCGCCGGGTGGCAAGCAAATGATGATCGATGGCCGTGGCGCGGTGAAGATTCTGCCGGGCGACGAACGTCTGAACTACAAGCCGTGCGTGGACATCACTTTTGGTTCCGCCGCGAAGTCCTACGGCGACAAAGTTCTGGCGGTGGTACTGACCGGCATGGGCGCCGACGGCCGTGAAGGTGCGCGTCTGCTCAAGCAGGGTGGCAGCGCCGTGTGGGCGCAGGATGAAGCCAGCTGTGTGATCTACGGCATGCCGATGGCTATCGTCAAAGCTGACCTCGCGGATGCGGTGTACAGCCTGGACGATATCGGCAAGCACATCGTCGAGGCGTGTATCTGATGGATGTTTTAAGCCTTATCGGGATCATCATGGCGTTCGTCGCCATCATCGGCGGCAACTACCTTGAAGGTGGTCACCTCGGTGCGCTGGCCAACGGCCCGGCGGCGCTGATCGTACTGGGCGGCACCATTGGTGCCGCACTGCTGCAATCGCCGATGAGCGCGTTCAAACGCGCGATGCAGATTCTTGCCTGGATCTTCTTTCCGCCGCGTGTGGATCTGGCTGGCGGCATCGACCGCGTGGTCAACTGGAGTCTCACCGCGCGCAAGGAAGGCCTGCTGGGTCTGGAGGGAGTGGCCGATGCCGAACCCGACAACTACTCGCGCAAGGGCTTGCAACTCCTGGTGGACGGTGCAGAGCCGGAGGCTATCCGCAGCATCCTCGAGGTGGATTTCTACACTCAGGAAGCGCGCGACATCGAAGCCGCCAAAGTCTTTGAAAGCATGGGTGGCTACGCGCCAACCATCGGCATCATCGGCGCGGTAATGGGCCTGATCCACGTGATGGGCAACCTCGCCGACCCGACCCAACTGGGTAGCGGCATTGCCGTGGCGTTTGTGGCAACCATCTACGGTGTTGCCAGTGCCAACCTGATTCTGTTGCCGGTTGCCGCCAAGCTGAAGTCAATCGCGTTGCGACAGTCGCGTTATCGCGAAATGTTGTTGGAAGGTATTTTGTCGATCGCCGAAGGTGAAAACCCACGCTCCATCGAGTTGAAGCTGCAAGGCTTCATGGATTAAGGGACTGACCTCATGGCTCGTCGTCGCCACCAGGAAGAACACGTCAATCACGAGCGCTGGCTCGTGTCTTACGCAGACTTCATCACATTGCTGTTCGCGTTCTTCGTGGTGATGTACTCGATTTCGTCGATCAACGAAGGCAAGTACAAGGAAATTTCCGAAGCGCTGGTCGGCGTTTTCAAAGACTCCGACCGCGCGCTCAAACCGATCCCGATCGGCGACGAGCGACCGAAGACCGTGACCCCGGCCAAGCCGCTGGTCAAGGACAGCGAGCAGGTCGACGCCGGCATCGCGCAGGCGGGTGACAACCCTCTGCAAAGCATTGCCGATGATATCAGTGCCGCCTTCGGCGACCTGATCAGCTCCAACCAGATGACCGTGCGCGGCAACGAGTTGTGGGTCGAGATCGAACTCAATTCCAGCCTGTTGTTCGGCAGCGGCGATGCGATGCCGAGCGACATCGCCTTCAACATCATCGACAAGGTCGCGGCGATTCTCAAACCGTTCGACAACCCGATCCACGTCGAAGGTTTCACCGACGATCAGCCGATCCGCACCGCGCAGTACCCGACCAACTGGGAACTGTCCTCGGCGCGTTCGGCGAGCATCGTGCGCATGCTGGCGATGCAGGGCGTTAACCCTGGACGCCTGGCCTCGGTGGGCTATGGCGAATTCCAGCCAGTGGCCAACAACGCCACCGCTGAAGGCCGGGCGAAAAATCGTCGCGTAGTCTTGGTGGTGTCACGAAATCTCGATGTACGCCGCAGTCTTACGGGCACCGGAACCGCCAATGCGCAACCGGACGCAGCGTTGAAGCGTGCTGGCACACAAACTGCACCGACCCCGGTCAAGACGCCGGGACGCGAGAGTGCCGTCAATTCTCCGTCACCCGCATTAACACGCTGAGCTATGTCTCGGTCGAGGATATCGGCCGGGAGGAACGAACCGAATGAGAGTCTGGGCAGTCGCCAATCAAAAGGGTGGTGTCGGTAAAACCACATCTTCCATCGCTTTAGCCGGATTGCTGGCCGAGGCGGGCAAGCGCGTGGTCGTGGTCGATCTCGACCCGCACGGCTCGATGACCAGTTATTTCGGCTACGACCCCGACAGTCTGGAACACAGCAACTACGACCTGTTTCTGCACAAGGGCAGCGTCCCCGCCGGGTTGCCGGGTCAACTGTTGTTGCCCACCAGCCATGAGAGCATCTCGCTGCTGCCATCGAGCACTGCGCTGGCGACCCTTGAGCGTCAGTCGCCGGGGCAGAGTGGTTTGGGCTTGGTGATCGCCAAGAGTCTGGCGCAGTTGTGGCAAGACTTCGATTACGCGGTGATCGACAGCCCGCCGCTGCTGGGGGTGCTGATGGTTAACGCCCTCGCGGCGAGCCAGCAGTTGGTGATCCCGGTGCAGACCGAGCATCTGGCTGTCAAAGGTCTGGAACGCATGGTCAACACCCTGGCGATGATCAATCGCTCGCGCAAGCAAGCGTTGCCGTTCAGCATTGTGCCGACCCTGTTCGATCGCCGTACGCAGGCATCTATGCATACCTTGCGTGTGCTGCGTGACAAATTCCCCGACGAGATCTGGCAGGGTTATATCCCGGTCGATACCCGTCTGCGCGACGCCAGCCGTGCCGGCGTCACGCCTTCGCAATTCGACGGCAAGAGCCGTGGCGTACTGGCTTACCGCGCGCTGCTCAAGCATCTGTTGGCGCAGCAACTTGTTCCGCAGGTGGCCTAGATGAACCCGATCCCCGCAGGAGCCGCCGCAGGCTGCGATCTTTTGATCTTGCCTGGCGGTATCCTTGAAAAAACCAGATCAGCAGATCGAAACCTGCCTGCGTAGGAGCTGCCGCAGGCTGCGATCTTTTGATCCTTCTTGGCGGCGTCCTCGACAAAAACCAGGTCAAAAGATCGCAGCCTGCGGCAGCTCCTACGGTGGAGGTGTGTCAGTGAATCGGCCGGTCAAGATCACGTCACGTCCGCAACTGGCGTTGCAGTCCTACCTGGACAGCCTGCTGATGGACGCGACCGGAGACCTGCCGGTTGAAGTTCAAGCGCCTGTTGAAGCGGTCGAAGTCGAAGCTACTTTGGACGATTTCCAGGCGGCAGTGCTTGAAGAGCAGGTCCGGATGCGCGTAAGCCAGAGGCGGTTGTTGCTCCGGTAGTGGCTGCGGTTGAAGAGGTTCAGGTTGAGCAGGCCAGGGTAGTGCTGGTAGAAGCACCTGCGCCGGCCCTGGCACCCGTGTCGACCATCGCGCCGCTGCCTCAGGCCCTG
>NZ_JAEKEG010000163.1 GCF_016651255.1 Pseudomonas sp. TH10 | reverse complement strand
GCGGCAACATGGCGGCGGTCGTGGCCTTGATGGCAAAGAACAGAAAGCACCGGCCCTGCGCTTCCAGCTGCTGATGTGGCCAGTGACCAACGCCGCTTTCGACAGCGGCTCGTACCAGCAATTTGCCGAGGGCCACTTCCTGACCAAGGGCATGATGAACTGGTTCTGGGACAGCTACACCACCAACCCCGCTGAGCGCGCGCAGATCCACGCCTCGCCATTGCAGGCCAGCGCCGAACAGCTCAAGGGTTTGCCGGCCGCGCTGGTACAGACCGCCGAGTTCGACGTGCTGCGCGATGAAGGTGAAGCCTACGCCCGTCACCTGGACGCGGCCGGCGTGCCGGTCACGGCGGTGCGGTACAACGGGATGATTCATGACTTCGGGCTGTTGAACCCGCTGAGCCAGATCCCGGAGGTGCAAGCGGCGGTGCGGCAGGCGGCGCTGGAATTGAAGACTCATTTGAATTGAGGATGTACCTTCTGCGTTTTTCGTAGGCGCCCGGCTTGCCGGCGCCTACGAAGAGCAATTTTGCATTATCACTCCAGCCTTCCGGGGTTCTCCATGTCCTTTGTCCTCGCCCACCTGTTGTCCTTGAGTGCCTTGCTACTGGTCATCGACACCCTGCTCTGGCACATCGCGCCATTCAAGCATCGCGTGGTGCGTGTCGGGGTGCGCCTGGGGCTGTTCATGGGGTTCAGCGCGCTGATCATCAATGCCGGTGTCAGCCCGTTGCAGGCCCCGTTGTTTGCCGACGATAGCGTGCTGCAGTTGGGCGCAACGGCCCTGGGTATTCTCTGGTGGCTGTATGCGGCGCGGGTGCTGACCGAAGTGATCGGTTTGATCCTGATGCGCCGCATCGGCCACAGCGGTCGCCTGCTGCAGGACGTCATCGGTGCGCTGGTGTTTCTGGTGGCCATCGTTGCCGCCGCCGGTTACGTACTGGAGTTGCCGGTCAAAGGCCTGCTGGCGACCTCTGGTGTGTTCGCGATCGTCGTCGGTCTGGCGCTGCAAAGTACGCTGGCCGATGTGTTTTCCGGGATCGTGCTCAACACCACCAAGCCGTATCAGGTGGATGACTTCGTGGTGATCGATGGCATCGAGGGCAAAGTGCTCGACATCGACTGGCGCGCCACGCACCTGTTGACCAGTGCTGGCAGCACGGCGGTAGTGCCTAACTCGGTGGCGGCGAAGGCGAAAATCGTCAACCTGAGCCGGCCGAGCAACATGCACGGGGTGTCGATCAGCCTCCAGGTGCCCAATCACATCCGTCCGCGCCGCGTGCTGGATGCCCTGGATCGCACCCTGCAAGGCAGCAGCAGCCTGCTGCTCAATCCGGCGCCGAAAGCCGTGCTCAAGGAAGCTGGCGAATCCATGTCGGAGTACGTCGCCAGCGGCTTCATTGCCGAGTTGGGCAAGAAGAGTGAGGTGCGCAACCAACTGTTCGACCTGGCTCATCGACACCTTGAAGCGGCGGGGATTTCCCGTCAGCTCGACGGCGTGATCGAACCCACTACCCGGGCCCGGGCGTTGCTGGATGAAGTCAAAGTCTTCCGCTCCCTGAGTGACGCGGAACGCGACGAAATGGCGCGCTCGATGGTTGCGCAGCAATACGCCGCAGGTCAGGTGGTACTGGAACTGGGCGATGTGCCGGACAGCCTGATGGTGATTGCCACCGGTGTCGTCAGTGCCAGCGTACCCGATGGCAGTGGACACACCGAAGCCGGGCGCATGGGCCCGAGCGAGGTGATGGGCGAGCAGAGCATCCTCACGGACTCACCGTCCCAGGCCACGTTCACCACATTGACCTCGTGCATCATTTACCGGATCGACAAATCCCTGGCCCGCCAATGCATGGAGGCGCGTGTAGAAGTGGGTCGGGCGTTGAACAAATTGCAAGCGGTGCGCCAGCAGAACAGCCGGTTGGCGCTGATGGCCAAGCCGGAGCCGATCCGTAAAAGCGGGTTCCTGGGGTGGTTGCAAAAACGTCAAGGCTGACGCAAGGCACAGTGGAAGCGGGGTTGCCCGCTCCCACAGGCTATCGGTGTTGGCCGAAAATGCTTACTTCGAGCTCAGCACCGAATAGCTGTTCATCAGGTTGCGGTAGTTGGGAATGCGCGGCGACAGCAGGTTGGCCCAGGCCTTCCATGTCGTTGCGCCAGTCCCCCTGCAGCTCACAGGCCACCGAGAACCAGTTGACCAGTTGCGCGCCAGCGGCAGCCATGCGGGCCCAGGCGGCTTGCTGGACGGTTTCGTTGAAAGTGCCGGAAGCGTCGGTCACCACAAACACTTCGAAACCTTCCGCCAGCGCCGACAGCGTCGGGAACGCCACGCAAACGTCCGTCACCACGCCGGCGATGATCAGTTGCTTGCGACCGGTGGCCTTGATCGCTTTGACGAAGTCTTCGTTGTCCCAGGCGTTGATCTGGCCTGGACGCTGAATGAACGGTGCATCCGGGAACTGCTCCTTGAGCTCAGGCACCATCGGGCCGTTCGGGCCGTCTTCGAAACTGGTGGTGAGGATGGTCGGCAGTTTGAAGAACTTGGCGATGTCGCCCAGGGCCAGCACGTTGTTCTTGAACTCGTTCGGCGAGAAATCCTGGACCAGCGAGATCAGACCGGTCTGGTGGTCGACCAGCAGCACCACGGCGTCATCTTTGTTCAGGCGCTTGTAGGGAACATTGCTCATGTGAAACTCCTCGTTGGATGGGCATTACGTGCCGCGCCGAAGGGGAATTCGGCGCAGCGTGGACAGTCGTCAGAACGCGAAACACGAGCAGCCGAACGCGCCCCAGAAACCGGCGAAGTCGCTGACCGGCGCGTTCGACATCCGCGCCTTTTCATGACTGTGCGTATGCACGGCGCACGGGCCGCTGCATTGATGCACCTGCGCCTGCAACGGCGAATTCGGCCGCCAATGGCCCGGGACTTTCACCACAGGCGACCAGTCCGGCAACACCGGAATCGAGCGCGGCCCCAAGTCTTCGAAGTCGCCGGCGGCGTAAACGATCTTGCCGCCGACCACGGTGAGTACCGACTCGATCCACTTGATCGCTTCTTCTTCGACGTGGAAGAAGTCCGCGCTCAGCGCCGCCAGATCCGCCAGTTGCCCGACCTTGATCTGGCCTTTCTTGCCTTGTTCAGACGAGAACCAGGCACTGCCGTGAGTGAACAATTCCAGCGCGGTCTGCCGGGAGAGGCCTTCGCTGTGCAACTCCAGGCCACCGACGGTGCGACCGCTGACCATCCAGTACAAAGAGGTCCAGGGGTTGTAGCTGGACACCCGCGTCGCGTCGGTGCCGGCGCCGACAGGTACGCCTTCAGCAAGCATGCGTTTGATCGGCGGCGTGGCTTCGGCGGCCTTGGCGCCGTAACGCTCGACGAAGTACTCGCCCTGAAAGGCCATGCGATCCTGAATCGCAATACCACCGCCCAGCGCCCTCACCCGCTCGATGTTGTGCGGGGTAATCGTTTCGGCGTGGTCGAAGAACCATGGCAAGCCGTTGAACGGAATGTCACGGTTGACCTTCTCGAACACGTCGAGCATGCGGCTGATCGATTCGTTATAAGTCGCATGCAAACGGAACGGCCAGCGCTGTTCGACCAGATGGCGCACCACCGGCTCCAGCTCCTCCTCCATGGTTTGCGGCAAGTCCGGGCGCGGTTCGAGGAAGTCTTCGAAATCGGCTGCCGAGAACACCAGCATCTCGCCGGCGCCGTTGTGTCGCAGGAAGTCGTCGCCCTGGTGCAGGGTCACGCTGCTGGTCCAGTTCTTGAAGTCGGTGAGTTCTTCCTTGGGCTTTTGGGTGAACAGGTTGTAGGCGATGCGCACGGTCAACTGGTCGTCTTTGGCCAGTTGCTCGATCACTTGGTAATCGTCCGGATAGTTCTGGAAACCACCGCCGGCATCGATCGCGCTGGTCAGGCCGAGGCGATTGAGTTCACGCATGAACTGACGGGTCGAGTTGACCTGATACTCCAGCGGCAGTTTCGGCCCCTTGGCCAGCGTCGAGTAGAGGATCATCGCGTTCGGCCGCGCGACCAGCATGCCGGTCGGGTTGCCGTTGCCATCACGGACGATCTCGCCACCCGGCGGGTTCGGCGTGTCGCGGGTGTAACCAGCGACCCGCAGGGCAGCGCGGTTGAGCAAGGCGCGGTCGTACAGGTGCAGGATGAACACCGGGGTGTCCGGCGCGGCCAGGTTGATTTCTTCCAGGGTCGGCATGCGCTTTTCGGCGAACTGGAATTCGTTCCAGCCACCGACCACGCGTACCCATTGCGGGGTCGGCGTGCGGTCGGCCTGATCCTTGAGCATGCGCAGTGCGTCGGCAAGCGACGGCACGCCTTCCCAGCGCAGTTCGAGGTTGTAGTTCAAACCGCCACGGATCAGGTGCAGGTGCGAGTCATTAAGGCCGGGGATCACGCAGCGGCCCTTGAGGTCGATGACCTGGGTGTGTGCACCGCGCAGGGCCATGGCCTGGGCATCGGTGCCAACGGCGATGAAACGGCCTTCGCTGATGGCCACGGCACTGGCGCGCGGGTTCTCCCGGTCGACGGTATGAAATTGGCCGTTGAACAGAATCAGATCGGCGTTCATGGGTTTTCCTTGGGCTCGGAGGTGGGAGACAGCCAGGGCGCGAACAGCCGCGTCGCCATCGGCATGAACAGGTACACCACCGAGACGACGATGGTGAGGGTGATCAGGAACGTGGCCACCACGTAGTTGGAGAGCAAGGGGTGGAGTTGCAGCAGTGGCCCCCAGATCAATGGCACCAGCAGGGTGTGCGGCAGAATGACCAGCAGCGTCACCACGGCCTGCTTCCAGCGTGGCGGTGGTGGTGAGGCGGCGTCGGCCTGGGTGAACCAGAATTCGTTGACCGGGTTGACCTCGGTCTGGTCACCGTCTGCCAGCATGGGCGTGGCTTCGTTGACCAGCGCCAGCCGTTGCGGCGAATCGAGCCAGCGCTGCATGGCTTCGGTGGAGCAGAAGCGCAGCACGCAGGTGTACAGGTCGAGACCGGCGTTCTTGCCGCGCATCACGTCCACGCCCAGATGCCCATCCTGCTGTCCGGCGATGGTGACGATGTTGCGCAACCAGGTTTCGTAGGGCACTTCAAAACCGGCCTTGACCCGGTGTTTGATCACCAGGGTCACGACTTCTTCAAAGCCGCGCACGGGGGTGTGACGTGTGGTGGGTTCAGACATGGCGTAACGCTCCGCACAATCGATCATTGAGCGCCAGACGTTCTGGCCGGCAATGAGAGAATAGTGCCGGGAGATTTGTGCAGGGAATTGGATGTATGTGCTGTTCTGGCTTCCTGATCTCGCCACGCGAAGATTTCAGGGGTAGTTATGCCTCTATTGGAAGCGGCCGTGACATGAAGTCGCTGATCCGCGAGCGCAGCCAGCGTTCTGCCGGATCGTTGTCGTGCACCCCGCTCCAGGCCATGGAGAGCTGCGCCGCCTCGATCGGGAATGGCGGGTCCTCGGCGCGCAGGGCGCAGCCTTCGACCAGCGCGCAGGCCGCGTAATCCGGAACGGTTGCAATCATCTCGGTACCGGCCAGCAAGGCGCGCAGGCCGCTGAATTGCGGCACGCCCAGGACCACCCGACGATTGCGGCCAATCTTGGCCAGGTCCAGGTCAATGTTGCCGCTCAGGTCCCCGGAAAACGAGACCATGGCATGCGGCCGCTCGCAGTACTCATCCAGGGTCAGCGCGCCTGGTCGCTTGTCTGCACGCAGCACTTTGCAGGGAATATCGCGCAGGGTCTTGCGCTTGGCGTTGGCCGGCAGATCCGTGGTGTAGCTGACCCCGACGGAGATTTCACCTGAGGCCAGGAGCGCCGGCATCAACAGGTAATTCGCCCGGCGTACCACCACGATGATGCCTGGCGCCTCCTCGCGAAGGCGCGTCAGCAGTGACGGAAACAGGCCAAACTCGGCATCGTCCGACAGGCCGATGCGAAACACATCGCAGCTGCTCGCCGGATCGAACTCCTTGGCCCGGCTGACCGCGCCAGAGATGGTGTCCATCGCCGGTTGCAACTCCTTGAGAATCGCCAGTGCGCGGGCAGTGGGTTCCATGCTCCGGCCGTTGCGCAGCAACAACGGATCGTCAAACAGGTCACGCAACCGTCCCAGTGCGGCACTCACTGCCGGCTGTCCCATGAACAGTTTTTCAGCGACGCGAGTGAGGTTCTTTTCGAACATCAAGGCCTCGAAAATCACCAGCAGGTTCATATCGACTCGGCGCAGATCGTTTCGGTTCATGGGTCACGATTCCCTCAAGGGTGAACACCCGATTGTGGCTGATTTTATTCCAGGCTGCCTGGTGTTAACACGCAATTAACAACGATTAACTCGCCACGCAGAGCCTCCCGTCCAAGAATGCGGTGTACCAACCCGGATATTGCTTATGGCTCAATCTCAGCAAACTATCGCCTGCGCGCCGGTCGTCGAACCGCGCAAGAAGAAGACTGGTGGCCTGATCCCGTGGCGTGAAAGCCTGGCCAAGCAGTTGATCCTCGACCGTTTGAGCGAGACCGTCGAAGTCGCCGACCTGGCGCGTGCATGCGCCCTGTCGCGCAGCCATTTCTCCCGCGCGTTCAAGTGCAGCACCGGTCTATCACCCCAGGACTGGATTCGCCAGCAACGCCTCGCCCGCGCCAAGCAACTGATCCAGAGCACCGACATGACACTGACGCAAATCAGCCTGGAATGCGGCTTCTGCGACCAGGCGCATTTTTGCCATATCTTCACCCGCAGCGAAGGCATCAATCCGTTCGCGTGGCGATGCCGGATGGTGCGTTCCCCGACCAGCCTGAAGCCTGGAGCAATGCCGGTCTGTCAGCGTTGAGCCGCTCGTTGCGAGTCTCGGTCACGCCATAGAGTGTCCGAATCGAATCGCGATGGCGTCGAGTTAAACGCCGTTAATTCTGCACCGCAAAGCGGGCTCGCCCGGCGTACCGTTGCGCTGACGCGCAAACCTCTGGAATATGCTCGCAAACTGCGTACCAGACGCACGCAAGCAGGAGTGAGCGCGTGACCCTTTCCCCCGAACTGGCCATCCATTTCGGCCCCTACCGGATCTACCCCGGCCAGCGCCTGGTGCTGGAGGGCGACCAGCCGTTGCGGCTGGGCCGGCGCGCCCTGGATATCCTGTTGATCCTGCTGCAACACGCCGGCAATGTGGTCAGCAAGCAGGTATTGATCGCCGGAGTGTGGCCCGACAGCGTGGTGGAAGACATCAACCTGCGGGTCCATATGGCTGCGTTGCGCAAAGCCCTGGGCGACGGCCAGACCGGGCAGCGCTACATCATCACGGTTGCGCAGCGCGGCTATAGCTTTGTCGCGCCCTATTCGATGCAGGCCTTCGAGCCACATCCGGCGCCTGCCGCAGTCGAGCGCAGCCGCCACAACCTGCCCGTGCGGCGCACCCGCCTGATCGGTCGCCAAGCCCTGGTCGAGCGCCTGGTGACACACCTGTCGCGCCAGCGTTTTATCACCCTCGTCGGCCCCGGCGGCATCGGCAAGACCACCGTCGCCCTGCGCGTCGCCGAGCAATTGATCGGGCAATACCGCGATGGCATTCGCCTGCTGGACCTGGCGCCGATAAACGACCCTTCAATGATCACCACGCATCTGGCCACCCTGCTCGACCTGTCCGTGCACGACACCGAGCCAATGGGCAGCCTGGTGAACTTCCTGAGCGAGCGGCAGATGCTGTTGGTGATCGACAACTGCGAACACCTGGTCGACGCCGTTGCCCTGCTCTGCGAGAACATTCTGCGTGGTGCGCCCAACGTGCACATCCTGGCCACCAGCCGCGAGGGCCTGCGGGCCGAGGGCGAGTTCGTGCAGCGCCTGGAGTCGCTGGACTGCCCGCCGCCCTCCACGGTGCTGGACCGCGCCCAGGCGCTGAGCTTTTCCGCGCTGCAACTGTTCGTCGAACGGGCCATGGCCAGCCACGACAGTTTCGAGCTGCACGATGCGCAATTGCCGGCGCTGGTCGAAATTTGCCACCGACTCGACGGCATCCCGCTGGCCATTGAACTGGCAGCGGCGCAGGGTTGGCCGCTTTGGCTTGAGCGGCCTGCTGACCCAGCTGCAGGGCAGTCTTCGCCTGCTGGCCCACGGCAGTGACCTGAGCCTGGCCCGCCATCAGACCTTGCGCGCCACCCTGGACTGGAGCTTTGAACTGTTAAGCCCCTGCGAGCAGGTGTGCCTGCGCCGACTCGGCGTATTTCGCGGCGGCTTCACCCTGGCCTCAGCCGCAGCGGTGATCGTGGGCGAACAGATCGAGCCCGATGAAGTGTTTGCTTCGATCACCCAACTGGTGGCCAAGTCATTGCTCAACGTGGAAGTCGGCGACGAAGAGGTGTTCTACCGCCTGCTCGATCTCACCCGCGGCTATGCCCTGGAAAAACTCGAACAGGCCGGTGATCTGCTGGACACCCGCGCCCGGCACGGCGCACGGTGCCTGGCCCTGATGCAACAGGCCCGGACCGACTGGGAGTTGATTCCGACCAGCCGGTGGATCGAGCGCTATGCCCGCAGCCTGGCGGACATCCGCTGCGCCCTCGATTGGGGGTTGCATGCCGCCGGCCCGCAGACGCTGGCGATCACCCTGGCGGCGGCTTCCACGCCGCTGTGGCAGGAGCTGTCACTGCTCAAGGAACACGGCGCCTACGTGCGCAAGGCGCTGGCATTGCTCGACGTAGAACCGCAGCCCTGCCCGCAACTGAAGATGAGCCTCAATCTTGCACTCGGCAGTTCCTGCTATCACACCCAGGGCGGCACTGCCGAGACCATCGAAGCGTTCGTCAGCGCCAGGAACCTGGCCAGGGCGAGCAATGACGTGGCCGGGGAATTGCGCGCGGTGTCGGGGTACATGGCGGTCAACCTCAGTTGCGGCAATTATCAGATGGCCCTGGAGCAAAGCCAGCAATTCGACCGCCTCGGCCGCCACGGTGACCCGCTGCTGGACTTGAGCGCGCACCGCCTGCGGGTGCTCGCCCTGCACTTCGTGGGCAATCAGCGCATGGCCCGGGTCAACGCCGAAGAGGTGATCCAGCGCATGGCACAGAGCGGGCACCTCAACCGTTTCACTCATGGTTTTGGCGTGCAATACGACCAGAGCGTGGCGGCGCTGACGATTCTGGCGCGCATCCTCTGGGTCCAGGGTCAGCCCGAACAAGCCTGGCGTACGGCCCGGCAGGCGCTGGACGTAGCGCTGCAGATCAATCACGGCACGTCCATCTGCTACACACTGGCGCTCGCCGGCTGCCTGATCGCGCACTACAACGGCGATACCTGCAGCGCCCGTGAACTGTTGCAACTGCTGCTGCAGCAAGCGCAGAAACACTCGGTGCTGCTGTTCTACAACTGGGCGCGCGAGTATGCGCAGGTGATCGCCCCCGACACAGCACCGACTGGCGCGCCGGCAGGTTCCGGGTTGATCCGGGAGATCATGCTCACGCTGGATGCCGGGCTGATCGATGAAGCACTGGTGCTGCGGGCGGAGACCGGGATGGCCGGTTGGTGTACGGCGGAAATCATGCGCGCCAGGGCCGGTACCTTGCTGGCGGTCAATGATTCAGACGAAGCGGCGCGCGAGGTCGAGGCGCTACTGATCAGGGCGCTGAATGTGGCGAGCAACCAGGGCGCCCTGGCCTGGGAACTGCGCAGCGCCACCGCCCTGGCGCAACTCTGGCTGCGTCTGGGACGACCGCTGCAGGCGCAGGAACTGCTCGCGCCCGTTTACGCGCGTTTCACCGAGGGCTTCGCCACACCGGACCTGCAAAAGCGCGACGTCTACTCGACAACCTCCAGCACACCTGACTCACGCCGGGCGCGGCGGATGTGATGGCCGTAGCGCACCTCGAACAAGCGCAGGCAACCGCTGTGCGCCAGCTTCTCCAGCGCATAGCGGCGAGTAGTGTGCAGCAAGCGATACCGCGCGCTGCCGTTGACCTGTTCCAGCGACAGCAGCGATTTGGCCACCAGCCCCTCCAGCAGCGCTCAGCAATTGCGCGGGACGCAGCACCGCGCAGCTGATCACGCCGATGGCCGCCTCCAGGGTGAACGACATCTTGAACACGGCCAGGCGCTGCAGCACCGTCTGCTCGCGGTTGCTGAGCTTGTCGTAACTCCAGTCCAGAGCCGCCTTGAGGGTCTGGTGGCGCGGCACCGCAGTACGCCGGCCCTGGGTCAACAGCTGGAAGCAATTGTCGAGCTGGGCCTGCAATCCCACCAACGCCAAGGCATCGATTTGCGCCGCAGCGGGTTCAATGGCCAGGGGCAAAACCATCCAGGCGGCGACAGATTTCACGCAAGGCCTTGAGGTCTTGTTGGCGCAGGGCAAAACCTTGCTGACGCGCCCGCGCCCGGCTGACAAACAACTGCACCGCCGAATAGCCCATCACCTGCTCGACGCTGTGCAGCGCGGACACCGGTGGAACGACCAGTGGTGCCACGCGCTGGACGGTTTCACCGGCGGCCTGCAGGGGTTCGCGACTGGTGACCAGGATCGATAACCGTGGTGCGCCCCGTAGCAGCGCCTCGACCAGGTGACGACAGCGTTCGAGCACGTGCTCGCAGTTATCCAGCACCAGCAGGGCATGCCGCGCCTTTAGCGCCTCGAGGGTCGAGCCAACTTCCAGACCAAGGCTTCGCAGCACATGATCGACCACTTCGCGTCGGATCATCGAGGGTGGAAAAATCCACCCGCCACACGCCGTCCCGATAGTGCTGCAACAACAGTTCGGCGACCCGCAGCGCGACCGTGGTCTTGCCAATGCCGCCGGGGCCGACCAGCGTCAGCTGACGCCGGACCGGCAACTGCCGCACCAGGCTGCCGACCACCGAGTCCCGGCCGGTTACCGGGGTCAGCCGGGCGGGCAAGTTGTGCTGGAGGTGGCAGGCAAGTTTCAAGGGCAACCAGCGTGCTCGCCGGCCCCTGCACCACTGGCGCGACAAAACAGTAGCCCTTCTGGGGAACATTGATGATGTAGCGCAGGCCGTTCTGCCCATCGCCCAGGGCCCGGCGCAAGGCGGCAATGTGCACCCGCAGGTTGATTTCCTCGACCACCGAAGTGGGCCACACCCGGGCGATCAACTGCTCTTTGCTCACCACTGTGCCCGCTTGCTCGACCAGTAGCTGCAGGAGGTCCAGGGCGCGACCGCCCATGCGCAGCGCCACCTCGCCGTCCAGGATCAGGCGTTGTTGCAGGTAGAAGGGCATAGGGCCCGAAGTGCAGCACCGTATCGCTGTGCAAATCTCTGAGACTGTTCATGCCGTTTACATGCTGAAACCCGACCCTGCGGATTCCCGCATCTCCAGTGCAATGAGTTCTCATCTATCTTGGCAGGCATTGGTGACAGCACAACTGCGGCGATGGGAGTGTCACGGCCATCCGGGTGCGCGGGACGGACAATCAGCCTCAGCTGAACTGCTCGCGGTAATGAGTGGGGGTCAGGCCGAGCTTTTCACTGAACAGAAACCGCATGTGCCGCACGCTGCCGAAACCACTTTTGAAGGCGATGGTCTTGAGTGGCAAGTCACTGGTTTCCAACAGGTTTCTCGCGTGATCGATGCGCGCACGCTGGAGGAACTCCATGGGCGTCATGCCCACTTCCCGGGCGAACACCCTGGCGAAATGCCGCGGGCTCATGGCCGCCAGGCTGGCCATGCCATCAATGTTGAAAGGCTGGTCGAGGTGTTCCAGCACATGGTTCTGCACCCGGGTGATGGCCGTTTCCTGCGGCGCCACGGCGGCCATCAAAGGGCTGAATTGTGCCTGCCCACCCTGGCGCTTCATCACCACCAGCAACACCTTGGCCACGTCCTGGGCGACTTTCTTGCCGTGGTCGGCGGCAACCACCGAAAGCGCCAGGTCGATACCGGCCGTCACGCCACCGGAGGTGATGAGATTGCGGTCCAGCACGTAGATCTGATCGGTCTCGACCGTCGCCTTGGGGAAGCCCTTGATCAGCCGCTCGGTGTAGTGCCAGTGGGTGGTCACCCGATAGCCGTCGAGCAGGCCCGCATGGCCAAGCACGAAGGCACCTGTACAGATCGAGCCGTACTGGCCGGCCCGGGCTGTCGCGGCCGGCAGCCAGGCGAGTAACGAGGGGTGCCTTTCGTTGTAGGCGCCGGGGCCGCCGGGGACCAGCAGCAGGTCATAGCTGTCAGAGGCCTGGTCGATGTGCAGATCGGTGCTGAGGCTGACACCGTTGGACGCACGCAGCGGGCCGGGTTCGGTGCCGATGGTGGTGAGTACGTAGGCGTGCTCGGCTGCCAGATAACGATTGGCGATGGAAAACACCTCCATGGGGCCGGCCATGTCGAGCAGGAGGAAATCGGGGAACAGCACCATTGCCACGGTTTTCATGGGATCAATATCACTGGGTTCATGTAAAGACGCACCTTCCCCTGCAGGAGCGAAGCTTGCTCCTACAGAGTTGGGTCTAAGGTGCTGGGCATTATGACCAGGTTCCGCCTGGATGTCGGGCGGGAAAAGGTGATCATCCGCACAGTACTGTCAACCTGGAAGTGACAGTATTTCAATTTTCATCTACTTATTGCATCGAGCAGTAACCATTAACCTTCTCCTCACTCGGACGAATTCACGTCCCACCAGGAGATTTCATCATGCTGACCCTTCGCAAAGCCACTGATCGTGGCCTCGCCAATCATGGCTGGTTGAAGTCGTTCCACACCTTTTCTTTCGCCAGTTACCGCGACCCGCGTGAGCAGGGTTTCTCCGACCTGCTGGTGATCAATGACGACCGTGTTGCCGCCGGCAAAGGTTTTGGCCAACACCCGCATCGTGACATGGAGATTTTCTCCTACGTGCTGGAAGGCGCGCTGGAACACAAAGACACCTTGGGCACCGGTTCGGTGATCCGCCCCGGCGATGTGCAACTGATGAGTGCCGGCAGCGGCGTGGCGCACAGCGAGTTCAACCATTCGGCGAGCCAGCCTGTACACTTTTTGCAGATCTGGATCGTGCCGGAAGTCAGCGGCGCCAAACCGCGCTACCAGCAGGAGCACTTCAGTGCGCAGCAAAAACGCGGTCGCCTGCAACTGATCATCTCGCCCGACGGCAGCGATGGTTCGTTGACAGTACGTCAGGATGCGCGAGTGTTCGCCGGTCTGTTCGATGGCCAGGAAAGCGCTACGCTGGAACTGCCAGCCAACCGCTACGCCTATGTGCATGTGGCGCGTGGCAGCGTCGAGCTTAATGGCCTGCGGTTGCAGGAGGGCGATGGGGTGCGGGTGCGTAATGAGCAGGTGTTGATGTTGAGCAATGGTGTGGATGCTGAGGTGCTGGTGTTTGATTTGCGGGCGCAGGAATTGCCGCAGATGCCGTAATGGCAATAGGGTCAAAAGATCGCAGCCTCGTTTCTCACGACAGCCCCTACAGTAAAATTGCGAAAAAATGGTCTTATCCATTACATCCTTAAAAACAGGCCACTGCCATGCCCTGCCACAGACCATGACCCTCATTGAAATCACCCAGCCTGGCGGCCCCGAGGTCTTGCAGCCGCGTCAGGAAGCGCTGCCTGTGGCGGCCGCCGGCGAAGTGCTGATCCGCGTTCACGCCGCCGGGGTCAACCGTCCCGACGTCATTCAACGCACCGGCAAGTACCCGATGAAGCCTGGAATGAGCCCGATTCCTGGCCTGGAAGTGGCGGGAGAAGTGGTCGCGATCGGCGCAGGGGTCAACGAGTTCATCGTCGGTGACAGGGTCTGCGCCCTGACCAATGGCGGCGGCTATGCCCAATATTGTGTGGCGCCGGCCAGCCAGACCCTGCCAATTCCCGACGGCATGGACTGGATTCACGCGGCCGCCGTCCCGGAAACGTTTTTCACGGTGTGGGCCAACCTGTTCGACATCGGTGGCGCCAGCAAGGGCCAGCGGGCGCTGATTCATGGCGGCACCAGCGGGATCGGCACCACCGCCCTCATGCTGTGTCGCGAGTTCGGGGTCAAGGCGTTCGCCACGGCGGGGAGCGAGGACAAATGCGCGGCGATACGCCAGCTGGGCGCCGAGGCGATCAACTATCGTGACCAGGACTTCGTCCAGGTGATTCAGGACAAGACTGCCGGCAAAGGCGTGAATGTGATTCTCGATATCATGGGCGGCTCATACCTGAACCAGAACATCGCGGCACTGGGCATGGACGGTCGCCTGGTGATGCTGGGTTTCCTGGGAGGCGCCAAAGCCAATGAAGTCGACCTGATGGCGATCCTCGGCAAGCGCGCAACCATCACCGGCTCGCTGATGCGTTCGCGCACCCGCGAGGAAAAGGCCTCGATTGCCGAACAGTTGCGCGAGTACGTCTGGCCGGTATTGTCCGCCGGGCGGTGCGTGCCGATGATCGACAAGGTCTTCGCTCTGGCCGACGCATCCCAGGCGCAAGCACGGATGGAGGCTGGTGATCACATTGGCAAGATCGTGTTGCAGGTGGATTGATACTCCAACCGCGCATCAACACAGGTTCCCTCTGCAGGAGCAAGCTCGCTCCTGCAGGCATGTATGGGCAGTTGAC
>NZ_JAEKEG010000162.1 GCF_016651255.1 Pseudomonas sp. TH10 | reverse complement strand
AACTCGCCGTCGATCCGCGATGTGATCCTGTTCCCGCACATGCGACCGCAAGCGTAAACGTTTCAGTTAAAAAGCCGCCTAACAGGGCGGCTTTTTATTGCCTGTCTGGTACAAATGTATCAATTGGTTACTTTTGAATTGCAGAGGAAGTTCTGTCGTGATGGGTGCAATAGCTCAAGAAGGTGCAGCGGGTATCGCCACTGCGGTCGCTGAAAGCGTTCAGTACCAGGGCCGCAAGGCCAGCCGACAGGGCAGTGAGCAGCGTCGACAGGACATTCTCGACGCGGCGATGCGCATTGTCGTGCGTGATGGCGTGCGTGCTGTGCGCCATCGTGCAGTGGCTGCCGAGGCCGGTGTGCCGCTGTCGGCCACTACGTATTACTTCAAGGACATCGATGACCTGCTCACCGATACCTTCGCTCAGTACGTCGAGCGCAGCGCCGAATACATGGCCAAGTTGTGGGTCAACAACGAAGGTCTGCTGCGCGAGATGGTGGTCAGCGGTGACGGCAGCCCCGAGTCGCGCTCTCAGCTGGCTGACGACATTGCGCGGTTGATGGCCGACTATGTTCATCGGCAGTTGATTAACCGTCGCGAGCACTTGATGGCCGAGCAGGCTTTCCGTCAGGAGGCACTGCTCAACCCGCGTCTGGCAATTCTGGTGCGCTCGCACCAGCAGATTCTGTTGCAGGGCACCTGCCAGTTATTTCAGGTGCTGGGCTCGCGCGAACCGCAGCAGGATGCCAAGGTGTTGACGGCGATTATCGGACGGATGGAATATCAGGGCCTGCTCAACGACGCCGAGCCTGACTCAGAGGCTGAAATGCTCGGTATCCTCAACCGTTACATGCACCTGGTGTTGGCATAGGTGTAACGTGATCCCCGGGGCTCGGTGGTGTGATTTCATAGGGAGTATTGAATGAAAGCCTGGCGTGGCGTGCTGATCGCCTTGTCGTTCCTGCTGCTCAGTGGCTGTCTGGTGACTTTCAAGGAGCCGCTGCCCGCCAGTGAGCCGGCGCCCAAAGGCTTGCTCGGCAAATGGTCGAGCACCAATGCCTGGGGCGAACCAATGAACCTGGAACTGACGCGCATCGGCAACAATCGTTACCAGGCGGTCAGCTACTTCAAGGCCAGGCCCAAGGCGCGCGAGGCCTATCCGTTTACCGTGTCGCGCCATGGTGATCGCTGGTACCTGTCGGCGAAGGTGCCGGCACAATTTGGCGGCCACTTCCTCATCGCCGGGTTCGAGCTCACCGATAAACACGAATTGGTCGTCTACAACCTCGATCTGGAACAGATCAATCAAGCGATCAAGCAAAAAGCCCTGGACGGTCAGGCCTTCCAGACTGACGATGGCGACGGCGTTGAGGTCGACAGCCAGCTCGACAAGGTCTTTGCCTACCTCGACGATCCGGCCAATTCCGATGTATTCGTCGAAGCCGCGCGCTACCAGCGCCAGGCCCGCGCCAAATAATTCAGTGCGTCACGTTTTCTACAGGAGTTTCGGGTGGACGATTACCAGCAGACGATACGCATGTTGTCCGACCGCATTGTGCTGGCGCAGACGCCGATCCGTGTGCTCGACGCGGTCAAGTGGGACGAGAACATCCGCAAGGGCTTTCTCAAGGCCAAAGGCAAGGAAATGCCGGCGGTGGATCGCGACTACTACCTCAATCGCCCACTGAGTTTCGATTCAAGCAAGGTCAAACTGGAATTCCAGAACATCGAGCGCGACATCACCCGCCAGCTCGGCCAGTTCAACCCGGTCGGGCAGATCATGCGGCGCATGTGCAAGGAATACCGCATGGTCGTGCGCATGCTCGAAGCGCGCGGCACCGAGGATTTCGGCCTGATCTCGCAAGAACTGTACGGCGCTGCGTCCGACGCGTTTCACGCCGGTGATCCGACCCTGGCCGACCTCGGCCTGATGATGTCCGACTACCTGAACAACATCGACGGTCGAGGCGACTTGAAGGATGAGCCGAAAACCCTCACCGCCAAAGACGCCGTGCATCTGCTGCAAACCCGCCTGAACAAGGTGTTCGGCGAGGCCGAGGAAACCATCCGCGTATTCGAATCCGACGGCATCGTTGCCGACGCGGCGGCGGGCGCCGACTACATCAAGATCCGCACCGACGCGATGTTCAACGACCGCGACGTGCGCGCGCTGGAAGTTCATGAGGGGCTGGTGCACGTTGGCACCACGCTCAACGGTTTGAACCAGCCGATCTGCACCTTCCTCTCCAAAGGCCCGCCGTCGTCGACGGTGACCCAGGAAGGTCTGGCGATCCTCATGGAAATCATCACGTTTGCCTCCTACCCGAGTCGCCTGCGCAAACTGACCAACCGCACTCGCGCCATTCATATGGTCGAGGAGGGCGCCGACTTCCTGCAGGTGTTCGAGTTCTTCCGCGAGCAGGGCTTTGAGATGGCGGAAAGCTACGGCAACGCCAGCCGGGTCTTCCGCGGCTCGGTGCCGACCGGCCTGCCATTCACCAAAGACTTGTCCTATCTCAAGGGCTTTATCATGGTTTACAACTACATTCAGTTGGCTGTGCGTAAGGGCAAACTTGAGCAGATCCCGCTGTTGTTCTGCGGCAAGACCACGCTGGAAGACATGCGCACGCTGCGTCAGTTGGTGGATGAAGGGCTAGTGGTGCCGCCGAAATATCTGCCGGATCAGTTCCGCGATTTGAATGCGTTGTCGGCGTGGATGTGCTTCTCCAACTTCCTCAATCACTTGAGCCTGGACCGGATCGAAGCGGATTACTCCAACATCCTTTAAGTACAACACCAACCCTGTGGGAGCGGGCTTGCCCGCGATAGCAGTCTAACGTTCACATCTAAGTTGTATGACACACCGCTATCGCGGCAAGCCCGCTCCCACAGGTTATTCATTTTCCACGAAGTCGTATTTCAACCCGTATTTGCGAGGTTTCACCGGATGAGAATCCTCGGTATTTTCTGCCTGCTCCTGACCCTCGGCGGTTGCAGTTCTCTGTTGTTCTACCCCGAACCCGGCCAGGTCTTCACCCCGGAAAAGGCCAAACTCGAATACCGCACCGTCACCCTGGTCACGGCTGACGGCCTGAAGCTCAACGCCTGGTGGCTGCCGGCCAAACCCGGCGTTGAGGTCAAAGGCACAGTACTGCACCTGCACGGTAACGGCGGCAATCTGCCGATGCACCTCGGTGGCAGTTGGTGGTTGCCGAAAAACGGCTATCAAGTGCTGCTGGTGGACTATCGCGGTTACGGCTTGTCCGAGGGCGAGCCGAGCTTGCCGGCGATTTATCAGGACATCGACGCCGCGTTCGCCTGGCTCGACAAGGCGCCCGAGGTCAAAGGCAAGCCGTTGGTGCTGCTCGGTCAGAGCCTTGGCGGTTCGATGGCGGTGCATTGGCTGGTGCAGCATCCCGAACGGCAGAAGCAACTCAAAGCCCTGGTGCTCGACGGCGTGCCCGCCAGTTACCGCAGCGTCGGCCAATATGCGCTCAGTACATCCTGGTTGACCTGGCCATTCCAGGTGCCGCTGTCGTGGCTGGTGCCGGATGGCGACAGCGCGATCAACTCTATGCCGCAACTCAATGGCGTACCGAAACTGATTTTCCACAGCATTGACGATCCGCTGGTGCCGCTTTCCAACGGCATCCGCTTGTATCAAGCTGCGCCGCCACCGCGTGTGTTGCAATTGACCCGTGGTGGCCACGTGCAGACTTTTGGCGATCCGGTGTGGCGCCAGGTAATGCTGCGCTATCTCGACGATCCCGAGCACTTCAACGGCCTGCGCCGGCTCGGCGAAATCCCCAATTACCCGACACCTCCGAATTCTGAAGATGAGAGTCCGCAATGAGTGAAGAACGTAACGCCATCCCGCTGATCATTACCGGTATCTGCAGCATCCTCGGCACCGTCGGGGCGCTGTGGTACTACGGTTATCTGCACTTCGCCAAACCCGAGGATGCACTGCTGCTGAACGAATTCACCATGCTCAAAACCGTGCCGGGCGAGGACTACAAAGTCTCGCTGGACCCGGCGCCGCAAGTGGCGCAGTGCATCGATGGCGTGCTGGTGTTGTTCGACACCGAACAGAAAGGCCTGACCGGCGTGCTGGTGGATAACAAGAAGAAGGCAGTGCGTTGTGTGGGCGGGGAAACTCCGCAAAAGCTCGAACCCTGACGCCCTCGCCAGCTGCAACAACCCCGTAGGAGCTGCAGCAGGCTGCGATCTTTTGATCTTTTGATCTTCAACAAAAAGCCCCGCCTGATCAGATCAGGCGGGGCTTTATGTCACTGCGTGAAGCTTAGTTCGCGCTGACGGCCGAGCGCGGCATGACCGGCTGGTTGTCATTGGAAATGGTCACTTCAACACGACGGTTCATGGCACGGCCCGAAGCGTTGCCGTTTTCGGCAACCGGGTATTCCTTGCCATAACCCTGAGCAACGATGCGCGCTGGATCAACGCCCATTTTCACCAGGGCAGTGCGCACGGAAGCCGCACGGCGCTCGGACAGCGACTGGTTATGCGACGCGGTACCGGTGCTGTCGGTGTAGCCTTCGACGATCACTTTACGGTCCGGGTTTTCCTGGAGGAACTGAGCCAGTTTGTTGATGTTGACCAGGCCGCTGGATTTCAGGTCGGCACGGTCGGTGGCGAACAGCACGTCACCGAAGGTCACCAGCGTACCGCGATCGGTCTGCTTGGCGTTCAGGCTGTCCTGCAGCTGTTTGATCTGCTGATCACGGGCATCCAGACGCGCCTGGGCACGTTGAGCTGCAGCGTTCTTCAGGTTGTTTTCAGCGGTGCGCAGGGCGATGGTCTGCTTGGCCACTTCCACGCGCTGGTTGGTCAGGTAAGCCAGTTGGTCAACCTTGGACGCGTCTTGCTTGTCCAGGTAAGCCTTGTCGGCTTTGTCCAGATAATCGCTGGCGTCTTTGGTTTCCAGCGCGGCGACTTTGCTCGCCTGCGGGTTGGCTTGCAGGCCGGCGTAGTTGGTGCGTGCCTGTTCCAGATTCGGGTTAGGCGGGGTGGAGCAGGCAGCCAGGGCAACGCTTGCGGCCAGGAGAGCGGGGATCATCAGTTGCTTACGCATAATTTGTCGTCCTTTCTATCGATAAAGTTTCAGCTTTGCGGTCGGGATGCGCGCTTACTGCACGGTGCGCTGGCTTTCCTGACGCAGTTCCTGAACACCTTTCTGAGAGTCCTTGACTGCCTGTTCGGCCTTCATTGCCTGCGCTTTGCGTTCCGCTACACGGGCGTCCCACTCGGCTTGTTCAGCCAGAACCTTGGCTTCGTCGTACTTCTTGTCATGCATGGCCAGCTCGGCCTGCTTGAGCTTGTCCTGAGCCGATTTCATTTCCACGGCTGCGAATTCGGTACCGCCGGCGCTGACGGCGCTATTGACGGCCGATTCAGTCACGGCGAACTGCTCGGTCGGCGGATTGCCTGCGCAACCGGCCAGAACGAAGCTGGTGCCGATAGCCAGTGCAGCCATTTTCAGACCGCGCAGGTGAGTAGACGAGGATTGGGCGATGCTGGTCTTCATGGTCTTCAACTCCATTGGAAATGCTCCTGAAAAACTTGAAAAATCCATCCTGGGCATGGAGCCGTACCGTCGATGTTAGGAGGCGTTTTGAAACGGCCGTCCCAGGCGTGGTTACTGGGTACGACCCGAGCGCTTTTTCAAAAGTTCAGAAGAGATGGCCAATCGCCGGAAAAAATATCTGACCGATTGGTCATGGTTTTGGAGGTGGAACTTTGTGGGGGGCGCAGGGTATTCGCGGGCTAATGTGGGAGCGAGCAAGCCCGCTCCCACAGGGATCACCTGCACTCTCGGGAGCGATGATCAGTGTTTGGACTCGTCGCCACCGCTCGCCAGATCATGCAAATACCTGCGCGACAACGCCAGAAACCGTGGCGTAGGCCCGACGTCTTCATACAACGGATCACCTTCCTCATCGGTCGCCACCACGGTCGAGCCCTTCACATACGGCAGGCTCGCTTCGAATTCCTCAAGCGCAGCGCCGATCAACTCGCCGAGCAATTCTTCGGCATGCCGTTTCGGGTACATTTCGGCGATCGCCGCCAGGCGCGCAGCGGCCTCGACGTCCAGATGAATCGTGTAGCCAGTGTCGGTCAGGCGACCTTTGGCGTTTTCTTCCCAATGCTGGGCGAGTTCACGGATTTTCATGATGACCTCATGTCGCACCTGCGGGTGGCAGGCTTGGGTGAGTGTCCGCCGGGGCCGGCGGCAAGCCGTTGTACGGCTTACTGTTGAGACTAGCTTTCGGCCGCAAGGTTTAAAGTCCCTTCGTCGCCTGCTTGTAAGAAGCGTTCTGGAACGGCACTCTTGAGGTTCCTGGCCGCCCGGATTTTTTGCTGGAGAACTGCTGATGACCGATATTGATGCACGCTTGCGCGAAGACGTTCACCTGCTCGGAGAGCTGTTGGGTAACACCATTCGAGACCAGTACGGCGAGGCCTTTCTCGACAAGATCGAGCAGATCCGCAAGGGCGCCAAGGCTGATCGCCGCGGCTCGATGGACGCTGAACTGAGCGCCAGCCTCAATCAATTGAGCGAAGACGAATTGCTCCCGGTGGCGCGGGCGTTCAACCAGTTTCTCAATCTGGCGAACATCGCCGAGCAGTATCAGTTGATTCATCGTCGCGAAGAGTCGCAGCCCGCACCGTTCGAGTCCCGCGTATTGCCTGAATTGCTCGCTCGCTTACGGGCCGAAGGTCATGGCGCCGAAGCGCTGGCGCGGCAGTTGGGGCGGCTGGAGATCGAGCTGGTGCTGACCGCGCACCCGACGGAGGTGGCACGCCGTACCCTGATCCAGAAATACGACGCCATCGCCGAGCAGTTGGCGGCTCAGGATCATCGCGACCTGACCGGCGCCGAGCGCGAGCAGATCCAGGTCAAATTGCAACGCCTGATCGCCGAAGCCTGGCACACCGAGGAAATCCGCCGCACCCGCCCGACCCCGGTGGACGAAGCGAAATGGGGTTTTGCGGTCATCGAGCACTCGCTGTGGCAAGCCATTCCCAATTATCTGCGCAAGGCCGACAAGGCCCTGCACGACGCCACCGGCCTGCACCTTGCGCTGGAAGCTGCGCCGATTCGCTTTGCTTCCTGGATGGGCGGCGATCGCGACGGCAACCCGAATGTCACGGCGGCGGTCACCCGCGAAGTGCTGCTGCTGGCGCGCTGGATGGCGGCGGATCTGTACGTTCGTGACATCGATCAACTGGCAGCGGAGCTGTCGATGCAGCAGGCCAGCGACGCGCTCAAGGCGAAGGCCGGCGACAGTGCCGAACCTTACCGCGCGGTGCTCAAGCAACTGCGTGAACGTCTGCGGGCAACGCGTAACTGGGCGCATGCATCCCTGACAGCCAGCACGCCGGCAACGGCTGATGTGCTGCAGGACAATCGCGACCTGCTGGGTCCGCTGCAGCTGTGTTATCAGTCGCTGCACGAGTGCGGCATGGGCGTGATTGCTGACGGCCCGTTGCTCGATTGCTTGCGCCGGGCGGTGACCTTCGGCCTGTTCCTGGTGCGCCTCGACGTGCGCCAGGATTCGTCGCGGCACACTTCGGCGATGACTGAAATCACCGATTACCTCGGCCTCGGTCGTTATGAAGATTGGGGCGAAGAGCAGCGCATCACCTTCCTCACGCAAGAACTGAATAATCGTCGGCCGTTGCTGCCGGCGCATTTCAAGCCGTCCGCCGATACTGCTGAAGTGCTCAATACCTGCAAGGAAATCGCCGCCGCACCGGGCGCTTCGCTCGGCTCCTATGTGATCTCCATGGCCGGCGCCGCTTCCGACGTCCTCGCCGTGCAGTTGCTGCTCAAAGAGTCCGGCGTGCTGCGGCCGATGCGTGTGGTGCCGCTGTTCGAAACCCTCGCCGACCTGGATAACGCCGGCCCGGTGATCGAAAAACTGTTGCTCCTGCCAGGCTATCGTTCACGCCTGCACGGCCCGCAGGAAGTCATGATTGGCTACTCCGACTCGGCCAAGGATGCCGGCACCACGGCGGCCGCCTGGGCGCAGTATCGCGCGCAGGAACGCCTGGTCGATATTTGCCGCGAGCAACAGGTGGAACTGCTGTTGTTTCACGGCCGCGGTGGCACCGTTGGACGTGGCGGCGGTCCTGCTCACGCAGCAATTCTGTCGCAGCCGCCGGGCTCGGTGGCGGGGCGGTTCCGCACCACCGAGCAGGGGGAAATGATCCGCTTCAAATTCGGCCTGCCGGATATCGCCGAACAGAACCTCAACCTCTACCTGGCGGCCGTGCTGGAGGCAACGTTGTTGCCACCGCCACCGCCGGAGCCGGCCTGGCGCGATCTGATGGACGAACTGGCCGCTGATGGCGTGAAAGCCTATCGCGCAGTGGTGCGGGAAAATCCGCAGTTCGTCGAGTATTTCCGCCAGTCCACCCCGGAGCAGGAGTTGGGGCGCTTGCCGCTCGGCAGTCGTCCGGCCAAACGTCGAGCGGGCGGCATTGAAAGCCTGCGGGCGATTCCGTGGATCTTCGGCTGGACGCAAACGCGGCTGATGCTGCCGGCCTGGCTTGGCTGGGAATCGGCGTTGAGCAAAGCGCTGGAGCGCGGCGAGGGCGAATTGCTCGGACAGATGCGCGAGCAGTGGCCGTTCTTCCGCACGCGCATCGACATGCTCGAAATGGTCCTGGCCAAGGCTGACGCCGACATTGCGCGGTCTTACGACGAGCGTCTGGTGGAGCCGGATTTGCTGCCATTAGGTGCGCATTTACGCGACCTATTGTCGCAGGCCTGCGCGGTGGTCCTGGGGCTGACCGGTCAGTCCCAACTGCTGGCGCATAGCCCGGACACCCTTGAATTCATCCGTTTGCGCAACACCTACCTCGACCCGCTGCATCTATTGCAGGCCGAGTTGCTGGCGCGTTCGCGGCAGCAGGAAGTCGAGCAGGGCAGCCCGGTGGAACAAGCGTTGCTGGTGTCTGTGGCGGGGATTGCCGCCGGTTTGCGCAATACCGGCTAAGGTTTTTGCCGTGGCGTGCGGCACCTGGAGTAAACGCCGGATGCCGTTTTGTCTGAACGCTGCAAGTGCGGTCAGGCGACAGTTAATGATGGGGTTGCGACTTGGGTTACCGCGTCGCAAGGTCGCGGTGGGCTTCGGTTTCTCCGACTTTTGGCGTCTTGTGTGGGCGCAGCCTGCTGTGTATCTTGATCAGCCTTTGGCCGTTTGTGCGGCCACGACCCATATTTTTCAGGATTCGTCCCAAGAGGCGAATCCTTTGTTTTGTAAAAGCTTTTTATAAAAAAATTGAGGAGCACATCTAATGCGCGTCATTCTGCTGGGAGCTCCCGGGGCCGGTAAAGGTACTCAGGCTAAGTTCATCACCGAAAAATTCGGCATTCCACAAATCTCCACCGGCGACATGCTGCGCGCAGCGGTCAAGGCCGGCACTCCGCTGGGCGTTCAAGCCAAGAGCATCATGGATGCCGGCGGCCTGGTGTCGGATGACCTGATCATCGCCCTGGTCAAGGAACGCATCAGCCAGGCTGACTGCACCAACGGATTCCTGTTCGACGGTTTCCCGCGCACCATTCCGCAGGCTGAAGCTCTGGTCACTGCCGGCGTCGAGTTGGATGCAGTGGTTGAAATCGCGGTTGAAGACGAAGAAATCGTTCAGCGCATCGCCGGTCGTCGTGTTCACGAAGCCAGCGGCCGCGTTTACCACATCGTCTACAACCCGCCGAAAATTGCTGGCAAAGACGACATCACCGGCGAAGAGCTGGTACAGCGCAAGGACGACACTGAAGAAACCGTGCGTCATCGCCTGTCGGTCTACCATTCGCAGACCAAACCGCTGGTGGATTTCTACCAGAAGCTTTCGGCTGAAACCGATGGCAAGCCGAAGTACAGCCACATCGAAGGCGTGGGTTCGGTTGATGCGATCACCACCAAGGTGCTGGCAGCGCTGAGCTGAAAAGTCTGACTGGCTGCATCATCCACGGCCCGCTTGCGGGCCGTAGTTGTTTATACTGACGCACTTTTTCCCACCCCTGTTTTGGAAACATCGATGAGCACCTTGCTGGCCCTGGACACCGCGACTGAAGCCTGCTCCGTTGCCTTGCTGCATGACGGCAAGGTCACGAGCCATTACGAGGTGATCCCGCGCCTGCACGCGCAGAAGCTGCTGCCGATGATTCAGCAGTTGCTGGCAGACGCCGGGACCACGCTGCAGGCGGTCGACGCCATCGCATTTGGCCGGGGGCCGGGAGCATTTACCGGCGTGCGGATTGCCATCGGCGTGGTCCAGGGCCTGGCCTTTGCCCTGGATCGCCCGGTACTGCCGGTATCCAACCTTGCGGTGCTGGCGCAACGTGCGTTGCGTGAGCATGGCGTGAGCCAGGTCGCGGCGGCCATCGATGCGCGCATGGATGAAGTGTATTGGGGTTGCTACCGCGAGACGGCGGGGGAGATGCGCTTGGTCGGCGCCGAAGCGGTGTTGCCGCCGGAAGTCGCGGCGTTGCCTGCCGATGCCAGCGGCGAGTGGTTCGGTGCGGGCACCGGTTGGGGCTATGCCGAGCGCATAGCCGTCAATCCGAGCGGGCAGGACGCCGGCATGCTGCCTCACGCTGAAGACCTGCTGACGCTGGCCAGATTTGCCTGGGCGCGCGGTGAAGCCATCGTGGCGGATGAGGCGCAGCCGGTTTATTTGCGCGATAAAGTGGCGACGCCTAAAGCAAGATAAGCTTGAATCTCGGTGGTTTCTCCGCGAGCAAGCCCGCTCCCACAGATTGCGAGTTGTCACTGAACTTGTGTGCGACATGGCTCCTGTGGGGGCGGGCTTGCCCGC
>NZ_JAEKEG010000161.1 GCF_016651255.1 Pseudomonas sp. TH10 | reverse complement strand
AACTGGGACCACTCGGCACTGATCAAGGGCCTGGAGCACATGGCGATTTCTCGATTCGCGCATGAAATAAACCTTGCACCAACCCTGTGGGAGCTAGGCCTGCTAGCGATGAAATCAACGCGGTGTGTCTGTTAGAACCCGCAGCGCCTGAATCGCGGGCAGCAGGCTGGCTCCCACAAGAAGCTGGGTTGCTCCACCTCCAATAACAAGAATTCCGGGAGCCCGCCATGTCGGTCGATCCGCAACAACTGCTGCGCGAGCTGTTTGCCACAGCCATCGACGCGGCCCATCCGCAGCAAGTCCTCGAAGCCCATCTGCCCGCCGACCGTAGCGGTCGAGTCATCGTCATCGGTGCCGGCAAAGCCGCCGCTGCCATGGCTCAAGTGGTCGAACGCTGCTGGCAGGGCGAAGTCTCTGGCCTGGTTGTGACCCGTTACGGCCACGGCGCCCCGTGCGAAAAAATCGAAGTGGTCGAAGCCGCGCATCCGGTGCCTGATGCTGCCGGTCTGGCCGTGGCCAAACGCGTGCTCGGACTGGTCAGCAATCTGACTGAAGACGACCGCGTGATCTTCCTGCTCTCCGGTGGCGGCTCTGCCCTGCTGGCGTTGCCGGCCGAAGGCATCACCCTCGCCGACAAGCAAGCGATCAACAAAGCCCTGCTCAAATCCGGCGCGACCATCGGCGAGATGAACTGCGTGCGCAAGCACCTCTCGGCGATCAAGGGTGGTCGTCTCGGCAAGGCCTGCTGGCCTGCCACTGTCTACACCTACGCGATTTCCGATGTACCGGGCGACCTCGCCACGGTCATCGCTTCCGGCCCGACCGTGGCCGACCCGAGCACTTCGGCCGAAGCGCTGGCGATCCTCAAACGCTACAACATCGACGTCCCGGTGTCGGTGCGCAACTGGCTGCAAAGTCCGGCATCGGAAACCGTCAAACCGGGCGATCCCAGCCTCGCGCGCAGTCATTTCCAGTTGATCGCCCGCCCTCAGCAGTCGCTGGATGCCGCCGCGGTGAAATGCCGCCAGGCCGGTTTCAGTACGCTGATCCTGGGCGACCTCGAAGGTGAATCGCGCGAAGTGGCGAAAGTCCACGCCGGCATCGCCCGCCAGATCATCAACCACGGTCAGCCATTGGCGGCGCCGTGCGTGATCCTCTCTGGCGGCGAAACCACCGTGACCGTACGCGGCAATGGCCGTGGCGGACGTAACGCCGAATTCCTCCTGAGCCTCACCGACAGCCTCAAGGGCCAGCCCGGCGTCTACGCCCTGGCTGGCGACACCGACGGCATCGACGGCTCGGAAGACAATGCTGGCGCGATCATGACGCCCGACAGCTACGCCCGTGCCGCCGCACTGGGCCTGAGCGCCAGCGACGAGCTGGATAACAACAACGGCTACGGCTATTTCGAGGCGCTCGATGCGCTGATCGTCACCGAGCCGACCCGCACCAACGTCAACGACTTCCGCGCCATTCTGATTCTCGAGAGTTCTAAATCATGACGCCTGATAAAAAGGTCAAAATCCTCGCCACCCTCGGGCCTGCTGTCGATGGCATCGACGACATCCGTGAACTGGTCGAGGCCGGGGTCAATATTTTCCGCTTGAACTTCAGCCACGGCGATCACGCCGACCACGCCAAGCGCTATCAATGGATCCGCGAAGTCGAGCGCCAGCTCAACTATCCGCTGGGCATCCTGATGGACCTGCAAGGGCCGAAACTGCGCGTCGGCAAGTTTGCTGAGGGCAAGGTTCAGTTGCATCGCGGTCAGGCGTTTCGTCTTGATCTCGACGCCACACCGGGCGATGAACGCCGGGTAAACCTGCCGCACCCGGAGATCATTGCGGCGCTGGAAGCGGGCATGGATCTGCTGCTCGACGACGGCAAACTGCGTCTGCGCGTAGTGACCAAATACAACGATGCGATCGATACCACCGTGCTCAACGGCGGCGAACTGTCGGACCGCAAAGGGGTGAACGTGCCGCAAGCAGTGCTCGACCTCAGCCCGCTGACCGCCAAGGATCGCCGCGACCTGAGCTTCGGTCTGGAGCTGGGCGTGGATTGGGTTGCGCTGTCGTTTGTGCAGCGTCCGCAGGACATCATCGAAGCCCGCGAATTGATCGGCGACAAAGCCTTTTTGATGGCGAAAATCGAGAAGCCTTCAGCCGTTGAGCAACTGCGTGAAATCGCCGAGCTGAGCGACGCGATCATGGTGGCCCGTGGCGACCTTGGCGTGGAAGTACCGGCCGAGAGCGTGCCGCAGATCCAGAAAAACATCATCACCACTTGCCGCGAACTGGGTAAACCGGTGGTGGTAGCGACGCAGATGCTCGAGTCGATGCGCTTCTCCCCTGCCCCGACCCGCGCCGAAGTGACCGACGTTGCCAACGCCGTGGCCGAGGGTGCTGACGCGGTGATGCTGTCGGCGGAAACCGCCTCTGGTGAATACCCGCTGGAAGCCGTGCAGATGATGAGCAAGATCATCCGCCAGGTTGAGAACGGCCCGGACTATCAGACTCAGCTCGACGTGAGCCGACCGAAAGCCGAAGCGACTGTTTCCGATGCAATCAGCTGCGCGATCCGTCGCATCAGCAATGTGCTGCCGGTGGCGGTGCTGGTCAATTACAGCGAGTCGGGGGCTTCGAGTTTGCGTGCGTCGCGGGAACGGCCAAAAGCGCCGATCCTCAATCTGACACCGAACCTGCAGACCGCACGCCGCTTGAGTGTGGCGTGGGGCATTCATTCGGTGGTCAATGATCGTCTGCGTCAAGTCGACGAAGTTTGCTCGACGGCGCTGGAAATCGCCCAGGCACAAGGCATGGCCGAGCGTGGCGACACGCTGCTGATCACGGCGGGTGTGCCGTTCGGCCAGCCTGGATCGACTAACTCGCTGCGGATCGAAACACTGATTTAGCGCCTGTCCCGGCCTCTTCGCGAGCAGGCTCGCTCCCACAGTTGATTTGTGTGCACCACAAACTCAATGACTGAACAAAGATTCAATGTGGAAGCCAGCCTGCTGGCGAAGCAGGCGACCCCATTTCACCTGACACACAATAAAAATGCCTGCCAAACATTTCAACACCCACTGCCCCGACTGGGCGACTGCCCTGCTCAACGGTTTCAGCCAGATTTTCCTCCAGCGGCACCCGCTGTTTGGCTTGCTGTGCCTGTTGGCGATCCTGCTCACCGCGCCTGCCCTGCTCGGCGGCGCACTGCTGGGCGGTGTCGCCGGATTGCTCACCGCGCAACGGCGCAACTACGCCAAGGCTGATCGCCAGGCTGGACTGTTCAGCTACAACGGCATCTTGCTCGGCCTGCTGCTGAGCCTGTATTTCCCTTGGTCGCCAATGCTGCCGCCACTGATTCTCGCCGCTGGCGGCTTGAGCGCGATGGTCACCCAACAGTGGCTCAAACGTGTGCGCTTGAGCCAGTACCTGCCAGCCTATACGGCGCCATTCGTGATATTGGGCTGGTTGCTGTTGTGCTTCGCCACGCCCTCAAGCAATGCGCACTTGATCGAAATCAGCCCGCAGAACATCCTCGCCGCGCCTCTCAAAGGCCTGGGCCAGGTGATGTTCCTCGGTCATCCACTGGCCGGCGCGATGATTGCCGCCGGTTTACTGATCGCCGACCGCCGTGCCTTCTGCTGGGCAATGCTGGCGTCTGTCGCGGGCATGGGCTGGAGCATGCTGCATCACGACTTCTACAGCGCATTGATCGGCCTGGGTGGCTACAACGCCGTACTCGCCGCCCTCGCCTGCCACTCACTGCACCAGAAGCCTTGGCTGCCGCTGCTCGGAATTGCATTCGCACTGATACTGACACCGGCGTTTGCCGCCATCGGCCTGCCGACGCTGACCGCCCCTTTCATTCTCGCCTGCTGGCTGATCCGCACGGTTGTGCAAATGCTCGGCAAGGCCGCTGTCGCCCATACGCCTTGCGCTCTGGAGAGAATCAACCTAGGCTTCGCTGATCATTGGTTCAGGCGGTATCCATGGACAGCAGCAGAAACTGGCGTGAAGAGCTTTACGTCATGGTTTTCCAGAGCGACACCAAAGCGGGGCGGCGCTTCGACGGCATTTTGCTGTTGATCATCCTCGCGAGCATTGTGATTGTGATGCTCGACAGCATCGACTCGATCCACCAGAACTACGCCAACGTGCTGGCGTATATCGAGTGGGGCTTTACGATTATTTTCGCCATCGAGTACGGCTTGCGGTTGTACTGCTCCCCCAAGCCGTTGCGCTACGCATTCAGCTTTTACGGGTTGGTGGATTTGCTGGCGATCGTACCCGGCATCCTGGCGCTGTATTACGCCGATGCGCAGTACCTGCTGATCATCCGGATCATTCGGATGCTGCGGATTTTCCGCGTGCTCAAGCTCAGCCCGTACCTCAAACAAGCCAACTACCTGATGTCGGCACTGCGCGGCAGCAAGCAGAAGATCGTGGTGTTTCTGGTCAGCGTCTGCACGCTGGTGACAGTTTTCGGCACCTTGATGTACGTGATCGAAGGCCCCGAACATGGCTTCACCAGCATCCCGAAAGGCATCTATTGGGCTATCGTCACGTTGACCACTGTGGGCTTCGGCGACATCGTGCCGAAAACGCCGCTGGGCCAGGTGATTTCGTCGCTGGTGATGATCACCGGTTATTCGATCATCGCTGTACCAACGGGTATTTTCACCGCCGAACTGGCCAACGCCATGCGCGGCGAACAGCTGCAACACGACTGCCCCGTGTGCAAGAAAAACAGCCATGAGCATGGCGCGGCGTTCTGCTCGCGGTGTGGTAATGCCCTGTTCAAGAAATTGGAATAAGCACAGAGCTTTTTAATCTTTAAACGACTATGCGCAGGCCGTTATAGTCAGTGGCAATTGAACATCACCCCCGCATAGACAAAACAAGGAATGCGCAGTGAAAAAACTCTTTGGCGCCTCACTTCTCGCCGCCGGCCTGGCTTTGGCCAACATCGCTCAGGCAGCCCCGACGCTGCTCAACGTTTCCTACGACGTGATGCGCGATTTCTACAAGGACTACAACACTGCGTTCCAGAAGCACTGGCAAGCCGAGCACAACGAAAACATCACCGTGCAGATGTCTTTCGGCGGTTCGAGCAAGCAAGCGCGGTCGGTGATCGATGGCCTGCCGGCTGACGTCATCACCATGAACATGGCCACCGACATCAATGCCCTCGCGGATAACGGCAAACTGGTCCCGGAGAACTGGGTCACCCGTCTGCCGAACAACAGCGCGCCATTCACCTCGGCCACCGTGTTCATCGTCCGCAAGGGCAACCCGAAAGCCCTGAAAGACTGGCCGGACCTGCTCAAGGACGGCGTGCAAGTGATCGTGCCTAACCCGAAAACCTCGGGTAACGGTCGCTACACCTATCTGTCGGCCTGGGGTTATGTGCTGAAGAATGGCGGCGACGAGAACAAGGCCAAGGACTTCGTCGGCAAACTGTTCAAGCAAGCGCCAGTGCTGGACACCGGTGGCCGCGCCGCGACCACAACGTTCATGACCAACCAGATCGGTGATGTGCTGGTGACCTTCGAAAACGAAGCGGAAATGATTGCCCGCGAGTTTGGTCGTGATCAATTTGAAGTGATCTACCCAAGTGTTTCGGCTGAAGCTGAGCCGCCGGTGTCCGTGGTCGATAAAGTCGTCGACAAGAAAGGCTCGCGTGCAGCGGCTGATGAGTACCTGAAGTACTTGTGGTCGCCGGAAGGTCAGGAGATTGCAGCGGCGAACTACCTGCGTCCGCGTGATCCGGCGGTGCTGGCCAAGTACACCGATCGTTTCCCGAAAGTTGATTTTCTGTCGGTTGAGAAGACGTTTGGTGACTGGCGCACCGTGCAGAAAACTCACTTCAACGATGGTGGGGTTTTTGACCAGATCTACGGCGGCAAGTGATCGCTGAGTGGTAATGAAAAAGGCGACCTTTGAGGTCGCCTTTTTTGTGGGTGTGCACTTTAACTGGAGCTCCCCCCAAACTGCAGGGGGAAGGTCTGTTGGAGCAAGGCCTGTGGGGCCAAGGTCTGCTGTGCAAAGTCTGTGGCAGCAAGACTTGCTGTGCTAAGTCTGTGGGAGCAAGGCTTGCCCGCGATGAACGATGACACGGTCTTCTCAGAGCTCTGCGACCATCAAGGCAAAACCGCCTCCACCTCAATCTCGATCAACCACTCCGG
Organism: Pseudomonas sp. TH10; assembly: GCF_016651255.1. GTDB lineage: Bacteria > Pseudomonadota > Gammaproteobacteria > Pseudomonadales > Pseudomonadaceae > Aquipseudomonas. The sequence continues at coordinate 10,038 of NZ_JAEKEG010000161.1, read as the reverse complement.
CAAAGAAAGCCCACTGACAATGACCCACGAAGACGCAGGCGGCTTATCCGCAAACCGTTCCAGCAGGACGCGGGTTATCTGGTCCTGCTCATCCCTGGCAGACTCCGCGACGTAAATCCTCATCATGACCACATGCGCCAGCTTCCCACCGGCCTCATTCAAAATGCTCTCGATATTCTGGAAAGCTTTGACCGTCTGCTCGTACAGCCCGGGCGCCACCGTGCGCTCGAACTCATCGACACCCACCTGACCAGACAGCAGCACCCGCCGCCCACCAGTGACTTCCACGGCCTGGCTGAATCCGTATTGAAGAGAATCAAAAACGGTCGATGGATTGATAGTTGTTTTCAGCATGGAAACTCCCTGTTCGTTGAAACGAATCGGGAAAACTAAACCAACCCAATGGCGAGTTCTACCCGGAGTATGGCCGCTGCAACACCGGGAAACTCAATAACCAACGACCGTTGATTCGTCGCTACTCCTGAGGTTCTATGTTATCCAGCGCACGGTTTACCGCCAACTCGGCCAGCATGATGATCTGCGCTATTCCCAACAGGGCGTTGCGATACGGGCCAGTGATAAAGCCTGCCAGGTCATTGGCCATCACATTCGCCGATGCCAGGGATTCGCAGGCGTGGGCCAGCAAGGTTTCGGTGGCGATGTCAGGGGCGATCATGAACATGCTTTCGGGTTTGTACGGGCTTTCAGCGTATTTAAGGGTGCTGAAGTTGAGGTAGTTTTGTTGGGCTGAATCGTCAGATTCAGTGTGCCCTTGGTCTGGCTGCGGGGGGTTGGGCGTGGGTTTGAACATGGTGAAGCTCCTTGATTAATGGAGCCGCCACAGTTCGCTGCGAAACGAAGGAGGTGGCAGCTGTACGCAGGTTCGCAGACCGGGAATCAAGGAACCCGGCAGACCCGAAGGTCTCCCGCGCACAGCCGCCATAACGAAATGCAGCGGACGTAAAAGACGCCAACTGAACGTAACGGTGGCGCTGAGCGCCTTGATTGACCCGGGCTGCGAAACCCGATCACTGATGAGCAGTGACGGAAATCAAGCTACCGGACGTGTCCAAGCCGCACAAGCCGGCGGATTCTGGCGTAGTTGTAGGCAAAGGCGCAAGGCGCTGTAGCCTGCTTCCTACATCCGACATCATGCGGTGTTTGTCAGACTGCCATCGCGGGCAAGCCCGGCTCCCACAGTGATCTGCGCCGTACGCAAATGCTGCGTCCACCACCAATACCCTGTGGGAGCGGCGGTGCGACGATTCGACTTGCCAGCGATGGCAATCTCCCTGTCACCTCAATGTCGAATGTGCAGACGCCATCGCGGGCAAGCCCGGCTCCCACAGTGATATCTGCCGTACACAAATGCTGCGCACACCACCATTCCACTGTGGGAGCGAGCCTGCTCGCGATGACAATCTCCCTGTCACATCAATGTCGAATCTGCAGACGCCATCGCGAGCAGGCTCGCCCCCACAGAGATGTCCGCCGAACACAAGTGCTGCGTGGTCATGTTCGCTATGGCAGTACATGTAAGTAAATGTATCATCAGCATCAGTAAGGCAGCCCGGTGCTCCTCAATCATTGCGCAAGGGCATGATTACTATCACTGCAAAATCGCTTCCGCCCCTCCGCCCTGCCGCTTAGCCTGCACACATTCCTCAATTGTTCACGAGACACCTCATGACTCCAGCGAACCCAGTGCCTCAGGGCACCGCGACGATGACCCGCGGCATGGTCCTGCTATTTGCCTTTTGCTGTGGCGCGATCGTGGCCAACATCTACTATGCCCAGCCGATCATTGGCCTGATTGCACCGGACATCGGCCTGACCAGCACCATGGCCAGCCTGATTGTTTCATTGACGCAGATTGGCTACGCGCTGGGGCTGTTCTTTCTGGTTCCGCTGGGTGATCTGCTGGAAAATCGGCGGTTGATGATCATCACCACGCTGGTGGCCATTGCCAGCCTGCTGGGCGCGGCGTTTACCGATCAGCCGAACGTGTTCCTGCTGATCTCATTGCTGGTGGGCTTCAGTTCGGTGTCAGTGCAGATCCTGATCCCCCTCGCCGCACACCTGGCCCCGGAGGAATCCCGTGGGCGCGTGGTTGGCGGGATAATGGGCGGTTTGTTGCTTGGGATTCTGCTGGCACGGCCGGTCTCCAGCGTAATCGCGGACCATTTCGGCTGGCGTGCGATGTTCGTGATTGCCGCGGTGTTGATGGCAGCAATCAGCGTCGTATTGGCCCTGACCATTCCCAAACGCAAGCCTGATCACAGCGCGTCCTACGGACAACTGCTTGGCTCGCTGTGGACGCTGCTGCGTAATCAGCCAGTGCTGCGTCAGCGCGCGTTCTACCAGGGCTGCATGTTTGCAACCTTCAGCCTGTTCTGGACCGCAGTGCCGCTGGAGCTGGCCCGTAATCATGGATTGTCGCAAACCCAGATCGCCATTTTCGCCCTGGTCGGTGCCATTGGCGCGATCGCGGCGCCCATCGCCGGGCGTCTGGCGGATGCCGGGCACACGCGCATCGCCTCACTGCTGGCCCTGGTGTTCGCCAGCCTGAGTTTCCTGCCGGCCTTCATCCACCCGCTCTACAGCGTCATAGGCCTGGCGGTGACCGGCGTGGTGCTGGATTTTTGTGTGCAGATGAACATGGTGCTTGGGCAACGCGCGGTGTACGCCCTGGATGCCAAGAGCCGCAGCCGCTTGAACGCCTTGTACATGACCAGCATCTTCATCGGCGGCGCCTTTGGATCATCGGTGGCCAGTGCGGTGTACGAACACGGCGGCTGGTTGTGGATCGTGATTGTTGGCAGCGCTTTTCCCGTTCTGGCGTTGTTGCGGTTCCTGAGTGTTTCAGAAAAACGCTCACTGGCAGCCGCGTGAAGCCCAAGTGTTGCGGGCAGGCACACCGCCGCAGTGGTTGGCATTGGAATCGGATCCCCGGCGCCAGGGATATCGGGTATCTGGTGATGCGACCCTTAACTAGCGGTATCGCATGGACGCGGTGGACTCTCCATCAACACACCTCAACAAGCACTCAACCGTATCCTCCAGCACCCCTGAGTTATCAAGCACACACAGCGCCGGATCGTGTTCTGCAAGTACCTGTTCACTGAACCGCGCATTGCGCGCCAGCCGTGCCTCGATCTCCTCGACCGATTCGCGCCCCCGAGCCAGCAAACGCTCACGCAGCACGCTCTGTTCCACGGTCAGCAACAGTACAAGCAAGTCCGGATAACGCTGCCGGGTTGCCGGCAGGTGACCGCGCGAGCCATTGACCAGGACGTTCTGCCCTGCGGCCAGCCAATCGTCGATTTCACGAGGGATGCCGTAGCACAACCCGTTGGCGCGCCAGCTCAGGGCAAACTCGCCACGGGCCTCGAGCCGGGTGAATTCATCCAGGCTCACGCCCCGCGCCGACTCACCCAGGGCTTCAGCCGAGCGGGTAATCACCCGCCGCACGATGCGGCAGTTACGTTCGGCCAACCGCGTTCGTGCGGCATCCAGCAGGCTGTCCTTGCCCGAACCTGAAGGTCCGATGAGATAGATCAACCTGCCTGCCATCCATTCACTCTCTTCATTTTTCGTAGGATTGGGTACACGTGGGGCAATCAAGAAGGCGACCCTGAGGTCGCCTTTGCGTCACTTGAACTGCCGGCCCAAACCACTGGGCACGCCGTGGATGTCAGTGTCTTCCCATGGACCATTCGGGCTGACAGAGCGGCTCCAGCCGTTGTTCCAGCGATAATAGGTGCGCTGGCGGTAGAAGGTATTGGTCTGGTCATCGAGCACATACACGCCGAGCTTGGCATCCCAATGGCTGTTGCCACCCGGTGGCGGCGCGAAGCTCGCCGACGTGCGCGGTACTGGCTTGGCCGGTTTGGCCGGAACGTTCGGTTTGCTCGGCGCAGGTGAAGTCGAGCGGGTCGGCTTGGGCTGCGAGGGCGGGATCGGCGGCAACGGCGCGGGTTCGGGCCGCTGGACCGCACAAGCGCTTAACCCCAGGACCATACTGAGCAGGGTGATACGGGCGATGGCGGTCATAGGCGGTTCCTGTTATTTGTCCGGGCTGTCGATGGTCAGTTTTTGTGGCGCTGAGGTGCTGCTGGCCAGTGGCTGGCTGCGACCGATCCACTCGCCGGCAGTCGGTTGACCGGCACGGGAGATTCGCGCAACCAGTTGGACTTCAGGAAAGTTGGACAGTTTCAACTGCGGCATCATCGCGTCGGCATCACCCAGTTCTACGCTCGCGGGCAAGTCGGCAACAGTCAGGCGCTTGGCCGCCAACGGCGCCGGAGGGCCGGACGTTGCGCGGGCAAAAATGAACACGCTGTCACCGGGCTGTACCTTGGCCTTCAACTCGGGGGCAAGGTCCACCGTGACTTTCAGCAGTGCCGCCTTGGCGACCGGCGCCTGGGCAACTTTGCCGCCGCCGGCTGCGAGTTTCTCGCTGGCCCGGGCGATACCGCCTTGCAAGGCAGCACGGGAATTGTCTTCGGGGGCAATTGCGCCAGCAGACGGTTCCAGTAATCGATGGCGTCCTGATAGCGCTCGCCCTCGAATGCCGCGATACCCAGCAGCCCCAGGCTGGTGACTTCTTTCGGATCGGCCTTCAATGCTTCGTCAGTCAAGGCCTGTACCTTGTCCGACCATTTCTTGCCGTCGGCGAAGTACTGCGCTTGCGCCCATTGGCCGAGCAGCTCTGGTTGACGACCGGCCAGCGCCACGGTTCGTTCGAACATCTTGGCCGCATCACCAGGGCGGTCCTGGGCCATATAGGTACGACCCAGGAAGTACAGGCCTTCCGCAGAATCGGGCTGAGCCGCGACCGCGCGCTCCAGGCGCGAGGTCATCTCTTCCATGGACTGCGGAGCCTGGGCGAATTCGCGGGTCAGCTCGACTTTGTCGCTGGCACCGAAGTGCAGGTACAGACCCAGGCCCAGCACCGGCACCAGAATCGCCGCCAACAGCGGCCATGGTTTGCCCAGGCGCGAAACACGCGGTGCCGCGACGCCTTCGGTATCAGCCAGCAGCTCACGGGCCGCTTCGGCACGACCGGTGTCCATTTGCGCAGCGTTGAGCACGCCCTCTTCCTGCTGAGTCTGCAACTCAGCCACGCGTTCCTGATACAACGCAACGTTCAGGGCAGTACGATCCTCTTCGCGCTGGGCGCGGCGTTCACGCAGAACCGGGATCAGCAGAAAACTCAGGGCGACCAGAAGCAACAGCCCTGCGGCAAGCCAGAAATCAATCATTCTTGGTTTTTATCCAACAGTTGGTCGAGGCGCTGACGCTCTTCGGGGGACAGCGATTGCGAGGTCTCGGCGCGTTGCCCGCGACGACGGCGGACGATCACCGCGATCACCACAAAACCACCGAGCAAAAGCGCGGCCGGGCCGAACCACAGCAGCGCGGTCTTGGCGTTGAGTGCCGGTTTGTAACGGACAAAATCACCGTAGCGGTCGACCATGAAATCAATGATCTGCTGATTGTCCTTGCCCTCGCCGAGCATGCGGAAAATCTCTTTGCGCAGGTCAGCGGCAATCGGTGCATTGGAATCGGCGATATCCTGGTTCTGGCACTTGGGGCAACGCAGTTCCTTGGTCAGCTCGCGAAAACGCTCGCGATCACCTTCCTTGGCGAACTCGTAAGTGTCGATGGCGGCATGCGCGACGCCGGCCAGACTCAGGCCCAACACCACGGCGGCGATAAAACGCTTCATGGCTTGGCCTCATCGACCAGCGCCTGATACTTGGCCGCGAGTTTTTCGCGCCAGACCTGCTCGTCGATCACGCCGACGTACTTGTCACGGATGATGCCCTTGGCGTCGATGAAAAAGGTTTCCGGCGCGCCGTACACGCCGAGGTTCAGGCCCAGCGAGCCTTCGTCGTCACGGATGTCGAGCACGTACGGATTGTGGAATTCGGCCAGCCACTTCAAGGCATCGGCGTTGGTGTCCTTGTAGTTGATGCCGTAGATCAGCACGCCGCGCTCGGCGAGTTTGTTCAGCACCGGGTGCTCGACCCGGCAGGAAATGCACCAGGTGCCCCAGACATTGACCAACGCCGGTTTGCCGAGAATGTCAGCCTTGGTCAGCGTCTTGTCGCCCTGCACGTTCGGCAGGGTGAACTCCGGGAACGGCTTGTTGATCATCGCCGACGGCAGTTCCGCCGGATCGAGGTACAGACCGCGATACAGAAACACGGCCACCAGCAGGAAAATCGCCAGTGGCACCAGCATCAACCAACGTCTCATGCAGCCGCTCCCGTCATGCCCAGCGCTTCACGCACTTTGGATTTCACCTTGACTCGATAACGTCGATCCAGCGCTGCCAGCAAACCACCGATGCCGGTGAGTAAACCGCCGAACCAGATCCAGCGCACGAATGGTTTGACGTGCACGCGCACGGCCCACGCGCCGTTTTCCAGCGGCTCGCCCAGTGCGACATAAAGGTCACGGGTGAAACCGGCGTCAATCCCGGCTTCAGTCATTACCGAGTTCTGTACGGTGTACAGACGTTTTTCCGGGTGCAGCACGCTGACTTCCTTGCCGTTACGCACGACACGAATGGTGCCTTTGTCCGAGGTGAAGTTCGGCCCTTCGAAATGCTTGGCGCCTTCGAAGATGAAGTGGTACCCGGCCAGGTCCATCGACTCGCCCGGCGCCAGACGCAGGTCGCGTTCGGCACTGTTCTGGCTGGACAACACCACGCCCAATGCACACACGGCGATGCCGAGGTGAGCGATCTGCATGCCCCAGTAACTGCGGGTCAGGGTTGGCAAACCGTTGATCAGACCTTTGTGGCGCGTCTTGTCGAAGATGTCGCGGACACCGGCGAGCAAAACCCACGCGGCGAGCAGGAAGGTCGCGATCACCGCCCAGTTGAAATCGCCATAAGCGACGCCGGCCACCACTGCAAGCGCGACACTGCCGAGTAACACCGGGGTCAGCATGCCCACCAGCCATTTCACCGGGGTGTCTTTCCAGCGCACCACCACGCCGACTGCCATCACCAGCATCAGCAACGCCATCAATGGAATGAACAGCGCGTTGAAGTACGGCGGGCCAACCGACAACTTGGCCCCGCTGATCGCATCGAGAATCAACGGGTACAAGGTCCCGAGCAGAATCATCGATGCCGCCACGACCAACACCAGGTTGTTGCCCAGCAGCAGGGTTTCCCGCGACCACAGATTGAAACCTACCTGACTCTTCACAACCGGCGCACGCAACGCAAACAACGTCAGCGAACCCCCGACCACGAACAACAGGAAGATCAGGATGAACACCCCACGCTCAGGGTCCGAGGCGAACGCGTGCACCGAGGTCAGAACCCCGGAACGCACCAGAAAGGTTCCCAGCAGGCTCAGTGAGAACGCAGCGATGGCGAGCAACACCGTCCAGCTCTTGAACACGCCACGTTTTTCCGTGACGGCCAATGAGTGAATCAGTGCGGTGCCGACCAGCCAAGGCATGAAGGATGCGTTTTCCACCGGGTCCCAGAACCACCAGCCGCCCCAGCCGAGTTCGTAGTAAGCCCACCACGAACCGAGCGTGATGCCGATGCCGAGAAAGGCCCAGGCGACGATTGTCCAGGGACGCGACCAGCGCGCCCACGCGGCATCAAGGCGCCCCCCCATCAACGCGGCAATGGCGAAGGCGAACGCCACCGAAAAGCCGACGTAACCCATATACAGCATTGGCGGGTGAACGATCAGGCCGATGTCTTGCAACAATGGATTGAGGTCAGCGCCGTTGCTGGGCATTTGCGGCAGGATGCGTTTGAACGGGTTGGACGTAAGGATCAGGAACAGCAGGAAACCGGTGCTGATCATGCCCATCACCGCTAGAACGCGGGCGAGCATGACTTGCGGCAACTGGCGCGAGAACACCGACACGGCGAATGTCCAGCCACCGAGAATGAGCGCCCACAGCAGCAACGAACCTTCGTGGGCGCCCCACACGGCGCTGAATTTGTAGTACCACGGCAACGCGCTGTTGGAGTTGCTGGCGACGTAATCCACGGAGAAGTCGTCCGCCATGAACGCATAGGTCAGGCAACCAAAGGCAAACAGCAGGAACGCGAACTGTCCCCAGGCCGCAGGTTGCGCAAGGCTCATCCACAGGCGATCGCCGCGCCAGGCGCCGAGCAAGGGCACCACCGACTGAACCAGGGCAAAACACAGCGCCAGGATCATGGCCAGGTGGCCCAGTTCCGGGATGTACAACCCGGCGCTATAGAGTCCAGCAGTCATCAGTTAGCCCTCTTTCGCAGGAGTAGGTGCCGACATGCCACTGTCTTTCAAGGCCTTGGTCACTTCCGGCGGCATGTACTTCTCGTCGTGCTTGGCCAGCACCTCATCGGCCACTACCACACCCTCGGCGTTGATCTTGCCGAGAGCGACGATGCCCTGCCCTTCGCGGAACAGATCCGGGAGGATGCCGCGGTAGCTGATGGTCACGGTCTTGTTGAAATCGGTGACATTGAATTTCACGTCCAGGGAATCGCCGGAACGCTGCAGCGAACCGGCCTCGACCATGCCACCGGCGCGAATGCGCGTGTCCTGCGGGGCTTCGCCGTTGGCGATCTGAGTCGGCGTGTAAAACAGGTTGATGTTTTCCTGCAGGGCACTCAGGGCCAGGCCGACGGCAGCGCCGACCCCGACCAGAATCGCCAGAATGATGATCAGACGCTTTTTGCGCAGCGGATTCACTTGCCGTTCTCCCGGCGCAAACGACGCGCCTCTTGTTGCAGATACCGCTTGCGGGCCAGGATCGGCGCCGCCACGTTCAGAGCCAGCACTGCCAGGCAGATGCCGTAGGCTGTCCAGACGTACAGGCCATGATGGCCCATGGCGAGGAAGTCGCCGAATGAAGCAAAACTCATCGAGCGGCCTCCAGACTGTTCTGCACTTCTTCTTTCACCCAACTGGCGCGGGCTTCGCGCTTGAGCACTTCAAGACGCATGCGCAGCAACAGCACGGCGCCGAAGAAACAGTAGAAACCCAGCACCGTCAGCAACAGCGGCAGCCACATTTCGGCAGGCATCGCCGGTTTCTCGGTGAGGGTGAAGGTCGCGCCCTGGTGCAGGGTGTTCCACCACTCCACCGAGTATTTGATGATCGGGATGTTGATCACGCCGACGATAGCCAACACCGCACAGGCCTTGGCGGCGCTGTCGCGGTTGCTGATCGCATTGCCCAGCGCGATCACGCCGAAATACAGGAACAGCAGAATCAGCATCGAGGTCAGGCGCGCGTCCCAGACCCACCACGAACCCCAGGTCGGTTTGCCCCAGATCGCCCCGGTGACCAGCGCCACCGCGGTCATCCAGGCGCCGATGGGCGCTGCGCATTGCAGGGCGACGTCGGCCAGTTTCATCTTCCACACCAGACCGACCACGCCGCACACCGCCAGCATCACATAGATCGACTGAGCGAGCATCGCGGCGGGAACGTGGATATAGATGATGCGAAAGCTATTGCCTTGCTGATAATCCGGCGGCGCGAAGGCCAGGCCCCAAACGACGCCGACGCCAATCAGCAACAACGCTGCAATGCTCAACCACGGCAGGAACTTGCTGCTGATGCCGTAGAACCACTTGGGCGAGCCGAGCTTGTGAAACCAGGTCCAGTTCATACTGTTTCCATCACGGGTGCTCTTCGCTATGAAGAGCCAAGGGTCTGCCTTTTTTCAAAAGAAAACGATCAAAAAATGACCAGACCTCATTATTCGCCGACGCTGATCTTCAGGCCAGCAGCTATTGCAAAAGGTGTCAGGGTGATCGCCAGGGCGGTCAGGCTACCAAGCCACAGCAGATACCCGGTCGTCGGCATGCCTTGCAATGCGGCCTGCAAGGCGCCACTGCCGAGGATCAACACCGGGATGTACAGCGGCAGTATCAAAAGCGCCAGCAGCAAGCCACCACGCTTCAAACCCACGGTCAACGCCGCGCCCACTGCACCCAGCAAGCTCAGCACTGGTGTACCCAGCAACAAGGAAAGCAGCAACACCGGCAGACAGGCGGCA
>NZ_JAEKEG010000160.1 GCF_016651255.1 Pseudomonas sp. TH10 | reverse complement strand
GGTTTCGCTGAAGAAGAGGTGCGCAACATCATGGGGCTGAACTGGCTGCGACTGCTGGAAACCGCCACCACTGCCATTGCCTGACCCTGAAATTCACCGTGAGGACACTATGAAAAACAACAACAATAGCCTCCCGTTCATCTCCCTCATCGGCGATGCACAGCCTCAAGCGCGTATGTTGGAGGCATCATGAAAACATCTAGCAGCCTGCAAGCCGAAAGCCAGCCACTGGCCCTCGCGCCGCCGAAAAAGACCTCGACTGGCCGCTGTTCCTGATCAGTGGCGGCTTCCTCGGCGCCTTTCTGATCGCCGCGCTGGTCGACATCGAAGGCACCTCGAAACTGGTGAACACCTCTGTTCACCTGGTCGACCCGGTTCTTTGGCCTGTACTGGCAAATCCTCATGCTGCTGACGTTTGCCGTAAGCCTGTTCATCTGCTTCAGCAAATGCGGGCGGGTGCGCCTTGGCGGTGTTGACTAGCGACCCGACACCAGTACCTTCAACTGGATAGCCGTGATCATGTGCGCTTGCTCGCCGGTGGCGGTGCCTTGCTGGGCCGCAGCTGAACCCATGATGCATTTCGCCAGCCCGCCGCCGCTGTTCGCCGGTGTGCAGGCGCATACAGAGGCCGCTGCGCATGCCGCGCTTGCACAGTCCTTCGTACACTGGGGTTTTCCTCGCCTGGGCGGTGCTTGGCAGCCTGCTGTCGATTGTCCTGATGCACCTGCATTACGACAAAGGCTTGCCACTGGCACCCCGAACCCTGCTCTATCCGCTGCTTGGCGAGCGTGCGCTCAAAGGTCCGATTGGTACCCTGGCAGACGCCACCTCGATCATCGCCGTAGTCGCCGGGACCATCGGCCCGATCGGATTCCTTGGTCTGCAAATCAGTAGCGCGTTGCATTCAGTGTGGGGGATTCAGAACGACCTGACGACCCAGGCCATTACCATCATCCTGGTCACGGTGATGTACACCACCTCATGCCTGGTGGGTCTGAAGGGCATTCGCTTCGTCAGTGAAATCAACGTGTGGTTGATGATTGGCCTGGCGGTGTTCATGGTGGTGTTCGGACCGACCGCGTTCATCCTGGGCGGTTTCCCGACTGCATTTGCACTGCACGTGGAACAGTTCATCCCGATGACGCTATTCCGCGCCGACCCGAAATGGCTCGACTGGTGGACAGTATTCTACTGGGGCTGGTTCATTGGCTGTGCACCGATGGTGGCGCTGTACGTGGCGAAGATCTCCCGCGGCCGAACCATCCGGCGAAGTGATCATGACGCTGTCGATCATCGCCCCCATCGTGACCATGTTCTGGTTCACCGTGGTCGGCGGCACCGGCATCGGCATGGAACTGCAATCGCCAGGCATCGTCACCGCCAATGGCGCGCAGCCTGAAGCGTTGCTGCTGGGTGTCACGCAGAACCTGCCGCTGGGTGGCCTGGTCTCGGCGTTGTTCCTGTTCCTGAGCTTCATCTCGGTAGCGACCAATGGTGACGCCATGGCGTTCACCGTCGCCATGGCCATGTCGAGAGACGACAAGCCGAAAAAATGGCTGCGGGCCTTCTGGGCCATCGGCATGGGGCCTGGCCGCCGTGGTGCTCATCACCATTGGTGCGGGCGGCGTAACCGCGCTGCAATCGTTTATCGTGATTACCGCCGTGCCAGTGTCGCTGCTGATCCTGCCGGTCGCTCTGGGACGCGCTGAAAATCAGCCCGGTACATGGCCCGCGAGCAGGCGCGGTCCCAGACATGAATAATCCAGGAAGCGTCACGATGTGGTACTCCCTTGCGAACCATCGCAGCCGATACTGCGCCCGGCCGATCAGGTCATGGACCTCGATCGCCTGGGCAGCCAGTTCCAGAGCCGCCTGAGTTTCGTGCGCAGCAGCATGCGCCGCATGATGAACCAGCAATGGCGTATCCGGCGCCGCCGCTTCGACCTCGACGGCGAAGGTTTCGGCACCGCCATTTATCGAATCGATACGCCCCACGCCCACTACCACTGCGTGATTTTCTCGGCCTACCTGCCCCCGGAAAAACGTAGCGACCGAGTGATCGCCGATCAATGGGACGTCAGCTTCGTCCTGCTGGCTGGTGATGTCGATGAGCTGCAACTGCAGGACCTGCGCCGCAACGTGCCACTGCAGGAAGCCGGGCGATTTGACTCGCGAGTGCTGGTGTTGTCCCGGGCCAATCGAAGCCTGCGCAACTTTGAACGGTTCGTCGCTGCCTTGGCTGAAGGCACCCAGCCCGATCCCCAGCAGCTGGCCGAAGTGGGCTATCTGTATCGCACCACCGCCGTGTACGGCAATGGCAAGTTCGGCATCGCCGACTTCAGCTGCCTGCAAGGCAACGAGGATTTCACCCAGCCCTTCAGCGCGCAAATGTTCACCGTGTACCTGCTGCGCCATTTCAGTATCGAGCAGATCGAACACATGGCGCGGGCGCGCAATCCGCAACGGGCGGTTGGCCTGGCGATTGCCCTGCAACGTTACCTGGGTGTCGGCAATTCCACAGGCCTGGGCATGGCACCATTCCTGATCAATCATCCGCAGCTGGTTAACCAGTGGGTCTGGGCTCGGGAAACCGCACTGGCGCAGGTCCTGGGGCAAGCGGCGGATCTGCCGCGGGTTGAGCGCCTGCGGGCATTGCTGGAACGGGGGCGCCGACATGTGCAAGAGACAGTCACCGACGACCAGCGCCAGGCGGCGCTCGATCAGTGCACGCTGGCTGACCTGGCACGCTTGATTCAGTGGTTCGACGCACAGCCTGTCAGTTCTGATCTGTGGACGCGAGTCCAGGGTTGGGCGCAGAGCCATGGCGGTAAAGGCTGCCAGGAATTGCTGGTGAGCCTGCTGCTGGAGCTGTACCCGCAGCTGGTCGATCCCCTGGCGGAACAGATGGCCGTCAGCGAAGGTTTTCGCCTCAACGCCGACATGCCGCTGACGGAGCTGCGCGTACTGATGGAGAACCACTACCGTTGGGCACTGGAGCTTGATCTGGACAGCCCTGCAGCCAATCACTTTTTCTGGTATCGCTCGGTAGAAAAGAGGAGCCGCGCCTGGGTGAGCGCGCCATGGAGCCGGGAGCGGAAAAGGAAATGCAGCTGGGCATCGCGCACAACATCCAGCGCTGCCACACAGCACTACTGGCCTATCTGGAGCAGCACCCGCAGCAGCTGACGGCGCACTTTCTGCTCGCCCAACCGCAATTCAAGGGCACGGTGTGCCGTCTGCAGGGCATGGCTTGCTGCGCCTATGGCGAGATCCGCGCCAATCTGTTGCATCGCAGCATGCTGCCCATCGACTTGTTGCGCTGCAAACTGGCGTTCTTCGGCGCTGGCAAGTTCGATCCGAAATCCAGCCGCTGGGTGCGCATCACCTTGTTCCAAGGCGCGCCGCTGGTCAGCGAGATCGGCCAGCCTTTTGACGACGACTGGAACTTCGCCGTCATGCCCACCTTGGACGGAGAAGTCTGATGCGTGTTTCGTACAACGAAGTACAGGTGATCTGCCGCAAGGCCTTCGAAGGCCTGGGCTTTGCACCGGGTGACTGCGACGACGCTGCCGATATGATTGCCCGCCTGCAGCAGCAGGGCCTGGACGGCATTGGCGCGCTGAAAAAGCCCTGGCGTTCCTGCATGATGAGGTCGACCGGCCCATCGAAACCAACTATGAAGACGCCGCGCAATTGACCCTCGACGCTCACGGCCAAAGCATCCTGCGCTGCGCCGCCCAGGCCGTCGAGCTGGGCGTGAGCAAGGCTTTGCGTGGCGGCAGCGCCTTGATCCGCATCCGCCATTGCCACAACCGCATCCTGCTGCTGGGTTACCTGGCTCGTTGCGCCGATCAGGGGCTGAACTTCTGCGCGTACTGGCGGGATGCGCGGCAGGAACTGGTCGCGACCTTCAGTGCCGGCGACAGCCAGCCATCCTTGCGCGTGCATGATCTGCCGCAACCAGCCATGGATGATGAGCAGAGCATCAACGTGTTGATCTCCCGCCACTTCACCCTCCTGCCGTGCCCGGGCCTGACTACCCGGCATTACCACACGTTCGTGGACGGGCTGGAGGTGGATGACGAGGTGTGGGCCAGGTTGAAAAACTCGGTGAACGAGTGCTGGTGGAAAGCACCGAAGAATCCCGACGACGTGGTGCCGGTGAAAGCAGCGACGCCTGATCAACTCTCTATCAACGCTTCAGGAATATTTGCATGAAATACGCAGTCAAGACCGACCTCTTCGCCTCTCGCGCTCCGCTGGAATGGGCCGTCGTCGGCAACGGCACGCTGTACACCGCACAAATTCCCATCGATCGGGAGGGGCAGGTGGTGCCCGGGGGAATCGAAGCCCAGACCCGGCAGACCCTGGACAACCTGCGCCACACCCTGGACGCCGCCGGCAGCTCGCTGGACGCCGTGACCCAGGTCCTGATCTATGTCACCGACCGCAGCTATCTGGCGACCGTGAATGGAATGTACACCGAATACTTCCAGGCGCCCTTCCCCAACCGTGCGGCGGTGGTGGTGGCGGGGTTGGCGCGGGAAGAAATGTTGGTGGAGTTGGTGGTTTACGCCTGCGTTGGGTAACTGATCCTGCACTTTGGTAGCGAACGTTAGACCACCATCGCCAGCAAGCCGGCGGCTGCATGGGATCGGGGGACCCGCAGAAAGACGAGGTATCACAGATCCCCAGGAGCCTGCTTGCCGGCGATTATCGCAATGCGGTCTTTGCGACGGATCAGGTATTAGTCTTTAACCGAGTCCACAAACGCGTACTCAACCGCGCAATCGCCGCCGGCAACTCCTCGACCGTGAACAGCTTCTCCAGCACGGTCTTCGGCGGATAGATCGCCAGGTCCTGCTTCACCGCCGGTACCACATATTGATCCGCCGCCAGATTGGGGTTGGCGTAATGAATGCTGTTGCTGATGTTGGCAATCACCTTGGGGTCGAGCAGGTAATTCATATAGGCGTAGGCGTTTTTCTCGTGAGGCGCGCTTTTGGGCATGACCATCATGTCGAACCACAGGGTCGTGCCCTCGTCCGGGATCGAGTAGGCGATGTCGATGCCATTCTTCGCTTCCCTGGCGCTGGCGGCAGCCTGGACGATGTCGCCGTTGAAACCGATCACCACGCAGACATTACCGTTGGCCAGGTCGCTGATGTATTTCGAGGCGTGGAAATACTGGATGTAGGGGCGGATCTTCAACAACGCCTGTTCGGCCTTTTTGTAATCCGCCGGCTCGTGGCTGTGCGGTGGCAGGCCCAGATAGTTGAGGGTGATCGGCAACACCTGCGTCGGGTTATCGATGAACGCCACACCGCACTGGCTCAACTTCTTGATGTTTTCTTCATCAAACAACATCTTCCACGAGCGCGTGACATCGGTGTTGCCGAAGATCGCCTTGATCTTCTCGACGTTGTAACCGATGCCGGCAGTGCCCCACATGTACGGGAAGCCGTACTGGTTGCCGGGGTCGTTGACCTCAAGCTTCTGCATCAACACCGGGTCGAGGTTTTTCCAGTTCGGCAATTGCGACTTGTCGAGCTTCTGGATCGCCCCGGCCTTGATCAGCCGCGACAGAAAATGGTTCGATGGGCTGACCACGTCATACCCGGTGTTGCCGGTCATCAGCTTGGATTCCAGCACCTCGTTGCTGTCATGAATGTCGTAGGTGGCCTTGATCCCGGTTTCCTTGGTAAAACTAGCCAGGGTGTCATCGGCGATGTAGCCGTTCCAGTTGGAGATATTGACCACTTCATCCGCGTAACTGGCTGCCGGGAACGAGGCGAGCATGACCATCAGGGTAAGGTTGTTGATGCGCATTTTCTGTCACCGTGTGTGCTGAGTTGTTGTTCTTGGTTGATCGACGGATATTCTAGATTTCTGTTCTGGCCCTGACTGCCTCCACGCGCATGCGCAGCATGGCACCGATATCGAAGAAGGGACGCGGCGGCAGCCAGCCGGGTTCGGCGCGCTGCATGACCGATTGCAAGAGTGGCGAGTCAACGCCCGACGCCAGTTCCGCCAGCAAGCGCCCCCACAACGTCCCCCGGGCAACGCCGGAACCATTGCAGCCGGCGACGGCGAAGACGCCCTCTTCAACCCGATCAAAGAAAGCCTGGCCGCTGCGTGTCGCACTCAAGTGGCCGGTCCAGGTGTACTGGATGTCCTGGGCGCCGAGGAATGGGAAACGCCGCTGCAAACCCAGCACATGATGTTCACGGCGCACTCGCAGCTCGCTGGCGGATAAATCGCGCAACCGGTATTCCGCCGTGTTGCGGATCATCACCCGGCGGTCCGGGGTCAAGCGCACGGTGGCGCCCAGCGGCCGAGTGGACAGCACGCCCCAGGGCTCGACCGCGCCGATTGCCTGGTACTCGGCGTCAGTCAGCTGCCGGGTGAGGCTCGCGCTGAGCTCCATCGCAAACGTTGCGCTGTCGTCGATGCCCGAACGCGAGATGAATGCATTCAGGCATACCAGCACTTGCTGCGCTTCAATTCGGCCGGCAACGCCATTGGCGCGCACGCGCCCCTGACTCAGGCGCTCCAGACCGGTGATGTCGGTGTTTTCGTAGAGGGTGACGCTGGCGGGCAACGCATCCAGCAAGCCCTTGACGTACTTCGCCGGCTGCAACAACGCGTTGCCATTGCCGCACCAGATAGCCGCCTGATAATGCCGGGTACCCAGCTGGTGATACAGCGGCTCGCCTTGTAGAAAATGCGCCGAAGCACCCACCGCGCGCAGGGTTTGCAGCTTGTCCTCGACCTGGGTCAACTTGCCGGGATCGCTCACCGCAAAAAGTAACCATCGTCGCGAAAATCGCATTCGATGCCATGCCGGGCGATTCGCTGGCGCACCTCGAGGCTGGCAACCCGGGAGATCTCGGTGTCCACCTGATAGTCGGCAAAACCCTTGCGGCCCAACAACTCATCGGTGCCCGGATGTTCGTGGGCCACGGCAAACCCTGAGTTGCGCGCCGAAGCGCCCTGCGCCGCACGCTGGCGATCAACGATCACGATGCGGGCGTGAGGGTGCATCTGCGCGAGGGTGTGGGCGGCGTTCAACCCGGTAATCCCAGCCCCGATAATCAGCCAGTCAGCCTTCTCGGTACCCTTCAGGGAACCGCGCACGGGCGATCTGCCCGCCTGCGCAATCCAGCCACATTCATTGGTCATGCATCACCTCGATCCCCTGTTGTCCCGCCGTGGGCATTGCCCTTTCCCATGCGTTGAACGCATGAGAAACCTCGGCCACGACTGGAATTTAGAGCGCCAACAGTGATAAAACCAACGTTATAAAATCATCGAAGTATTCGGAAAACGCATGGATAAGCTTCGTCACGTCCCGTCGCTGCAAGCAATGCAGGCGCTGGTGGAAGTTGCCGACTCCGGCAGCTTCACTCAGGCCGCATCGAGGCTGTGCCTGACTCAAAGCGCTGTGAGTCGGCAAATTCAGCAGCTGGAGAGTCACTTCGGTGTCGCGTTGTTCGTGCGCACCAGTCGCAGCCTGAGTCTCACGCCCGAGGGCGAGCAGGTGCTAACCAGTGCCCGCAGCATCCTTGAGCAACTCAAAGCCCTGGAGGAACGGCTGGCCCCCAGGGAGCGTCCGTTTCGCATCCGCATGCACGTATCCCTGGCGGTGCGCTGGTTGCTGCCCAGGCTGAGCGAGTTCTACCGATCTCATCCCGAGGTTTTGCTGTCGATCGAGACTGTGGCAACTGAGGTGGTGGAGCCAGCCGTCGACAGCGACGCATACATCCTCTATCTGGCGCAACCATCGAATGATCCACAGTCCATGACGCTGTTCGAGGAAGCGCTTGTGCCCGTCTGCGCACCGGGGCTGGCGCACGCGCTGCGAGCAGTCGAAGACCTGGTGCATTGCACCTTGCTGCATCGATCCTCGGACCGTCATGACTGGGTAAAATGGTTGGCAGCCAACGGCGGTGGACCGCTGGAGCGCTACCGGCACATTCCTTTCAACCTGGATGAACTGGCACTGGATGCGGCTGCACGCGGGCTGGGCGTGGCGATGACAGACCTGACCCTGGCGGGCGAGTCGGTAGATCGAGGCGTGTTGGTGATTCCCTTCGGTAAGGCGCTGAAGACAAAGGGCGTGTATGCGCTGACCCTGCAACCCTCAGCGAGCGCGCATCCGGCCTGTGGGCTGATCCTAGAGTGGTTCGCCCAGCAGGCCGAGTGGGAAATCGCGAACCCCGAAAGCTAGGTGCCGTTACCGATGCCCTCGGTCGCCTGGGCAAACGCCAAACCGGCCTCGCGCACCAGCTGACGCCATTCGTTGCTGTTGATCAGACCGGCACGTTCCATCTCGTCAGCGGCCTTGAGGAGCTCATCGTACTGCTCCTCACAATCCATGCGAATCAACGGCTCCTTGAGCAGTTGGTACCAGGCCGCCATTGCTTGCTGCTTTCGATCGTCGTTCATGGCCAGACTCCAACGGTTGTTTCTGGTTGGGCGTCTGTTGTGGATAGCGGTTCCCGGGTGCCGACATACGGCGACTGACTCAAATTCCTTGCCATGCCCTGGCCTGGCCTGTGGGAGCAAAGCTTGCTCGCGATAACTCCCACCGATTAATCGCCACCTCTACCAAACCGCAACATCGTAGGTGACATAGACCCGATTACTGTCCCGCCCCCGCGCATAATCCGAGCGATACACATAGTTGCGCAACCTGATCCCCAAACCCTTGAATGCGCCGTCCTGCAGCACATACGCCAACTCGGCATCCCGCTCCCACTCATGCAACCGCGCGTCCCCGGATTTGCCATTGTCGCCACTCAGATAGCGCGTGGAAAACGTCAGGCCCGGCACGCCGGCCCGGGCGAAGTCGTAGGCGTAGCTGAGCATCCAGGTCTTCTCGTCTTCTTCGATAAACTTGCCGATCCCGACATTGCTGAACGAATAGACGGTCGCGCCGCTGATGTAGGGCAACCCTGCGTCGCCACTGAGTACCTGATACCCGCCGCCGAAACTGTGCCCTGTCAACGAGTAGGTCAACTGGCCGCTGAGCATATCGTTATCGATAACGCCACCCCGCCCCGTTCCGGCGTCCACGCTGTGGAAGTAGCGCAGGTCGCTGGTCAGCACGCCAGCACCCAGGGTCAGATCATGCTGGACTGCCGCGAACTGCTGACGATAGAAGTCCTGCAGTTCGCCGTAGAAGTACCCCAGGCGAATGTTCTTGCCCAGCTTGTAGTCGCCACCTGCATAGGAAAAATCCGAACCCTTGCCAGTAAAGCCATCGGGAATAATCGAGCGACTGTCCGACGAATCCCTGAGCTTGAACTGATCCAGATGACCGCCAGTGAGTGTCAGGTTGGCGATGTCGTTACTGGTGAACTGGGTGCCTTGATACGTCTGTGGCAACAGGCGCGCATCGTTGTAGATCAACACCGGTGTCCTGGGCAACAAAGAACCCTGCTTGACCACGGTTTTCGCCAGCCGGACTTTGCCCGCCACCCCCAGGCTTGCGAACTCATCCGCCGCACGTCCGTCGTCGTGTACCGGCAGCAGACCCGTGCCGCTACGACCTTTGCCGGAGTCCAGTTTGACGCCGACGAGGCCCAGCGCATCCACGCCAAAGCCCAGCGTGCCTTGGGTAAAGCCGGACTGGTAATCGAGCAGGAAACCCTGCGCCCATTCAGTACGCTCGCTCTTGGCAGTCTGCGCCGCGCGGGCGCTCAGGCCGTTTTCATCACGGAAATTTTCGTTGAAGTACACGTTGCGTAATTGCAGCTTCAATTTGCTGTCTTCGATCAATCCCGCCGCCCAGGCACTGGCCGAAGGCACAGCGTTCAAGAGAACAGCAACGGCCCCGCGGGTCAGGAATTTGCTCATGTTCAATACTCATTATTGTTATTGGCCGATGCACTGATCCGCGCGCCCTTTTCCGGGCACGGGAGCAGTTTTCAGGGGGAAAGGCGATCAGACGAACAGGGTCAGTGCACCGGTCAACAGCGCCAACGCTGTGACAACCAGGGAAGTCAGCACCGCCCACTTGAAGGCGGCTTTCTGGAAGTCACCGATGTCGCGGTCGATCATGCCCATTAACAGCAAAGTGGATGCCACCAGCGGACTCATCAGATGCACCGGCTGGCCGAGGATCGATGCCCGGGCTATTTCCAGGGGGCTGATACCGTAAGCAGCTGCGGCGTTGGCGAGGATCGGAACCACGCCAAAGTAATAGGCGTCATTAGACAGGACGAAGGTCAAGGGCATGCTGGTAATGGCCACGACCAGCGGGAACAGATGCCCCCATGCCGGCGGAATCCAATCCACCAGGGTCTGCGCCAAGGCGTCGACCATCTTGGTGCCGGAGAAGATCCCGGCGAAAATCCCGGCCGCAAACACCAACAGCACTACAGTCATGGCGTTGCCGGAATGGGCGAGGATGCGTTCTTTCTGGATGTCCAGTTGCGGGTAATTGATCATCAGGGCAAGTACAAAGCCGATCAGAAACAGAATCGCCGAGTGCATCACGCCCATCACCAGCGCCGCCATCACCACGATGACCAGCAGCAGGTTGACGTAAGCCAGCTTCGGTCGTTTGTGCGGCGTATCGCCGAGGATCGCCTCGATATAGCAATTACCGCCACCGCTGCTCAGGTGCACATTACCGATACGCTTGCGTTCGGAACGGCCCAGCAGGAAAGCGGTAAACACCACCCACGCCGCACCACCCACCATGGTCGGCAGCAACGGAATGAAGTACTCCCTGCATCCAGGCCCAGTGCCGCGATGGCTCGTGTGGCCGGGCCGCCCCAAGGGCTCATGCCACTCATGATGCTCAGCGACAACATGGCCACGATCCCGAGGATCATCGGATTCATGCCGATGCGCTTGTACAGCGGCAACATGGCAGCGCAGGTGATCATGTAGGTGGTCGTGCCGTCACCATCCAGTGCCACGGTCAACGAGAGCAACGCCGTACCCACGGCGATCTTCATCGGGTCGCCATTGACCCGCTTGAGGATCTTGCGGATCAGCGGGTCGAACAATCCGGAGTCGATCATCAGGCCGAAAAACAGGATCGCGAACAACAACAGCGCAGCGGAGGGAGCGACCATTTTCAGGCCGTCGAGCATCATTTTCCCTGTGGTTCCGCCGAAACCACCGATCACTGCAAAGACAATCGGAACAACCGTCAAGGCGACGATGGGTGACAGGCGTTTGGTCATGATCAGGAAGGTGAACACGACCACCATGGCCAAGCCGAGTAAGGCGAGCATAGGGCAATTCTCTTGTTGTTATAGGTGATAAGGCCGACGGCAAGGCAGGCAACCTGAGCCTACCAGACGACGCAGCCTGCGATCAGGGATCTAGCCCGCGAGTCGCTGTGAAACCGGTGCATACACAAAGCCGGAAAACAGGCGTCGGGCAGTACGCACGACAGAGGCGCGGATGGTTTCACCGTTGTCGCCGGTGTACGACAAGACCACGTCGATACCGCCGCCGGGGTGTTCGATCCGCACGTGTTGCAAGCGCGCGGTGGCGGTATCGCCGAGCATTTGGGCAACGATACTGCCTTGACTGACACAAGCGGTCGCCAGGCCAATGGAACCCGTGATGGCCAGCGAGCGATGACAGCTGTGCGGCATGAAGTAACGCACCTGCAGGGTGCCGCCGGCCTTGGCCGGCGATACCAGCACCGGCTTGGGAATGACCATGCCCTTCACGTCGCCCAGACCCATCGCGGCACCTGCACGCAGGCGCAAGGCCTCCAGGCGACGCAGGAATTTCTTGTCGGCGTCCAGCTCTGCCGGGGTTTCATCGCCGCGCTTGCCCAGGTGGCGTGCCTCGATGAGCACCATCGGCATGGCCATGTCGATGCAGGTCACCGGAATGTCGTCGAACACATCCTGGGTGTTGCCGGTGGGAAAGAGCTTGCCGGTCTTGCACCCAGCCGCGTCGAGGAAGGTCAATTGAACCGGAGCTGCGCTGCCTGGCACTCCATCGATTTCGGTGTCCCCTTCATAGCTGACCTTGCCCTGGGGCGTTTGCACTTCAGAGGTGACGAAGGTCCCGGTATTGAGGTTGCGGATGCGCACGCTGGTCATCGTTTGGCTGGCCTTGACCAGGCCTTGCTCGATAGCGAATGGCCCGACCGCGCAGAGCATGTTCCCGCAGTTGGGGGCCGTGTCCACGCGACGCGAGGACACCATGACCTGCACGAACAGGTAATCCACATCGGCATCGGGGTGCAGCGACGGACTGACAATAGCGACCTTGCTGGTCTGCGGGCTGCCGCCGCCAATGCCGTCAATCTCCAGTTCGTGACCGGAGCCCATCAAGGCGAGCAGCAGTTCGTCACGCTGTTCAATGGACACGGGCAGGTCCCAGGCCAGGAATACGGGGCCCTTTGAGGTACCACCGCGCATCAGTACACAAGGAATTCGTTGCATGGCTACTGACTCTTGTTGATTAATCAGGGCGATTGATGCCTTGCAAACAAGAGTGACAGGGAAGCACTGGTGTTTCCAATGCAAAGATTCGAGCTATTATTGCGTTTGACGAAAGAGTTGAACGAGCGAAAATGGCACTTTTCGCCGAGGTATTTTTAAGGGGAATTTATGGAATATGAGCTTCAAGACATCAGATCATTCGTAAAAATCGCCGAACTTGGCAGCTTTCATGAAGCCGCTGATGCCTTGCACCTGTCTCAACCCGCACTGAGCCGGCGGATCAAGAAGCTGGAAGAGGGTCTGGGGACGGCGTTACTGGATCGCACCACGCGCAAGGTCAGCCTCACCAGCGTCGGGCGTGATTTTCTGCCCAAGGCGCGTCGACTGCTGGATGACTTCGACGACTCGATTCTCAACATCAGGGAGTTGGCAGAACGGCAGATCGGCCGGGTGACGCTCGCCTGCATCCCCACCGCCGCCTTTTACTTCCTGCCTTCGGTGATTCGCCTCTATAACGAACGCTACCCCAAAATTCGCATTCGCCTGCTCGACCTGAGCGCGAACGAAGGCCTGGAAGCGGTACTGCGCGGCGAAGCCGACTTTGGCATCAACATGATGAGCGGCCAGCATCCGGATATCGAGTTCGTGCCGCTGGTGAACGAGCCCTTTGTGCTGGCGTGCCGACGCGACCACGAACTGGCCGAACGCAGTTCAGTCACCTGGTCGGAGCTCAGTGAGTATCGGCTGATCGGCGTGGGCCGCCTCAGCGGCAACCGTATGTTGCTGGATCACGCTCTATCCGGTTTGAGCTGGCGTCCGCAATGGTTCTATGAAGTGCAGCATCTCTCGACTTCATTGGGCCTGGTGGAAGCCGGGCTTGGGGTGTCGGCAATGCCGAGCCTGGCAATGCCAGCGGGCGATCATCCAACGCTGGTCAGCATTCCCCTCATTGAACCGGTGGTGAACCGCTCTTTGGGGCTGGTGTACCGCAGAGGCGCATCACTCTCCCCCGCGGCGGAGAAGTTTGTCTCGATTCTGCTTGAGCAATGGCCGCAGTGACCCCTTCTATACCCGCGCGCCCAGAGCGCAATGCCGACACCTAATGTTTTCGTCGGCAAGCGCAGCCAGGATCAATGCGCAATACACACCGATTTCAACTCGGTATAGGCCTCGATCACCGCGCGTCCGAACTCGCGGCCCATGCCGGATTGCTTGACCCCGCCGAACGGCATTGCCGGGTCGAGCAGTACGTGGGCGTTGACCCACACGGTGCCGGCTTCGATGCGCGGGACCAGGTTCATCGCTTTGCCCAGGTCGTTGGTCCAAAGGCTGGCGGCCAGGCCGTAGCGGTTGTCGTTGGCCAGGGCGATGACGGCGTCTTCATCGTCGAAGGGCATGATGCCCAGCACCGGGCCGAACACTTCTTCCCTGCTCACGGTCATGCCGTGGTTGATATCGGCCAGGATCGTCGGCTGCACGTAGAAGCCTTCGCCCTCGAGCAACTCCCCGCCGCACACCACCTGTGCACCTTCCTGGCGAGCCAGTTCGATGTGCTTGAGCACGCCTTGCTGCTGCTTGCGCGACACCAGCGGGTTGATCGCCGCGTTGCAGTTCATGCCGGCGCCGATCGGCATGGCCGACACCGCTGCCGCGAGACCTTCAACGAAGCGGTCGTGGACCGAGCGATGCACATAGAAACGTGAGGCGGCGGCGCAGACCTGGCCGTTGTTCAGCAGGCCACCAAGGATCGCGCCCTGAATGGCTTTGTCGATGTCGGCATCGGCGAGCACAATCATCGGGTTCTTGCCTCCCAATTCCAGGGCAAAGCGCGTCATGTTCGCCATGCACGCCACACCCACGCTCTTGCCCACGGCCGTGGACCCGGTAAACGAGACTTTGCTCACCAGCGGATGCGCCGTCAGCACGCCGCCCACCGAGACGCCGCCACCGGTTACGACGTTGAACACACCGGCGGGAATACCAGCCTCCAGCGCCAGCTCTGCCAGGCGCATGGCGGTCAACGGGGTTTCCATGGCCGGCTTGATGATCACCGTGCAACCGGTGGCCAGCGCGGGCATCAGCTTCCAGGCGGCGATCAGCAGCGGGAAGTTCCACGGCACGATGCCCACCACGACACCCACCGGCTCGCGCTTGGTGAACGCGGTGAATTTGGCACCCGGTGGCAGCGGGATCGACACGTCGAAAGTCTGCCCTTCGATCTTGGTGGCCCAGCCGGACATGTAGCGCATGAACTCTACGGTCGCGTTCAGATCCAGTGCGCGGGCCATGTTGATCGACTTGCCCTGGCTCAGGGTTTCCAGCTGGGCCAGCTCTTCGGCGTGCGCTTCGACCAGGCGGGTAAAGTTTAGCAGGATGCGCTCGCGATCCGCCGGACGCGAGGCCCGACCACACCCCGGATTTGAACGCGGCGTGGGACGACTGCACGGCCTGCTCGACGATTTGCAGCGGCGCATCGAGGGTCTCGCACAGCGTTCTGCCCGGTGGCCGGGTTGACCACGGCAATGCTTTGTCCTTCGGCGAACACCCACTGGCCATCGATAAAACAGCCATGCCGGCGCTCAAGGAATGCAGCCACCTGGGGCAGAATTTCAACGTTGCTCATAAGTTGCCTCTTATTCAGACGAATTGTCCGGCGCGTACACCGGCCGATTATTGTTGTTCTTTGAGGTAGCACACGACCGCCTGGCGATCGTCCGCAGAAGCGAGGCCCATGTAGGGCATGTAGGTTCCCGGCACGAACGCCTGGGGCTGAGCGATCAATTGCTCGATGTTCCCGGCTTGCCAGTCGATGTCTTTACTGCGCATGGCCTGGGAATAGTTGAAACCTTCCAGGGAACCGGATTTGCGTCCGATCACGCCTGCGAGGTTGGGGCCCATCATCCCTGTCAGGCCCTTGGTCACCGAATGGCAGACCGCGCATTCATTGGCGAACACCTGGGCGCCGTGGCCCTGGTCCGGCGCGCAGTCTGCGGCCAGCGCGGTGCTGGCCAAGGTGTATGAAAGCAGACCGACAAGTAGCCATCGCAGCGAGCTGAACATAGGAAAAGCACCTTGATATCCGCGTGCTCGCAATTGCCGAGCACCCACACTGAAAATACCGATGCGGGTGCACCGGGAGGTTGGAACGGATTGTCGATGGTCGCTGGCCTGGAGGATTTGCCCTGCGTGCCAGTCGCATTGGCGGGGCTGCCAAACCGGGTTTTCTGGCATGCACAGCCAACTCTTTGGCAACCACACAAAAGGCCTCGGATAGTCGCCGCCGTAGTATCGAAAAAGACCGCAACCCTGCGTTCAAGAACAAGAACGGATGCCACACGATGCCCAAGTCCCCCTTGCTTCGCCTTTCGACGCTCGCGCTGCTGATCAGCACAGGCAATGCCGGCGCCCATGAGCTGTATGCCGATGACGACACCCATCTGAACGCGACCCTGGAAGCGGTCTTTGGCATATTCCACAGCCAGGAAAACTATGCGCTGTCCGGCCGCCTTGGTCAGGGCTCCTCATCGTGGCGCGAGGGCTATATCAAATATGGCCTGAGCTTCGACCAAGGCCTGGCCGGCGCAGGCACCGCTTATGGCGCGGCAAACCTGCTCAGTTCCGGCACCTGGG
>NZ_JAEKEG010000159.1 GCF_016651255.1 Pseudomonas sp. TH10 | reverse complement strand
TCGTTGTTCAGGTCTGCCAGGATGTCGCAGATCCAGCCGGCCAGTTCCTTGCACTCAGCTTCCTTGAAGCCGCGAGTGGTCACGGCCGGAGTGCCGAAGCGCAGGCCGGAAGTGACGAACGGGGAGCGTGGATCGTTAGGCACGGAGTTCTTGTTCACGGTGATGAAAGCCTTGCCCAAAGCGGCGTCGGCATCTTTACCGGAGATGTCCTGCTTGATCAGCGACAGCAGGAACAGGTGGTTTTCAGTACCGCCCGATACCACGTCAAAACCGCGCTCGATGAACACGCCGGCCATGGCCTTGGCGTTCTTCACCACTTGTTGCTGGTAGGTCTTGAACTCAGGCTGCAGCGCTTCCTTGAAGCAAATCGCCTTGGCAGCGATCACGTGCTCCAGCGGGCCACCCTGGGCGCCCGGGAATACTGCGGAGTTCAGCTTCTTCTCGATGTCGGCGTTGGCGCGTGCCAGGATCAGGCCGCCACGTGGACCGCGCAGGGTCTTGTGCGTGGTGGTGGTCACGACGTCAGCGAAAGGCACCGGGTTCGGGTAGACGCCAGCGGCGACCAGACCGGCTACGTGAGCCATGTCGACGAACAGGTAGGCGCCCACCTTGTCAGCGATTTCGCGGAAGCGCGGGAAGTCGAGGATCTGCGAGTAGGCAGAGAAACCGGCCACGATCATTTTCGGCTTGTGTTCAACCGCCAGGCGCTCGACTTCGTCGTAGTCGATCAGGCCGTTGGCGTCGATGCCGTACTGAACGGCGTTGTACAGCTTGCCGGAGGAGGAAACGCTGGCGCCGTGGGTCAGGTGACCGCCGTGGGCCAGGCTCATGCCCAGAATGGTGTCGCCACCTTGCAGCAGGGCCAGGTAAACAGCGGCGTTGGCTTGCGAACCGGCGTGCGGCTGAACGTTGGCGTAATCGGCGCCGAACAGTTCTTTGGCACGGTCGATAGCCAGTTGTTCAACGATGTCGACGTACTCGCAACCACCGTAGTAGCGCTTGCCTGGATAACCTTCGGCGTACTTGTTGGTCAGGACCGAGCCTTGAGCTTCCATCACCGCTGGGCTGGTGTAGTTTTCCGAAGCGATCAGCTCAATGTGTTCTTCCTGGCGCTGAGCTTCTTGCTCCATGGCGGCAAAAAGGTCGGCGTCGTACTTGGCAATAGTCAAATCACGGCTGAACATGGCGGTCCTCAAGGATCGGGGGCAGAAAAGGGGGGCATTCTAACCCAATGGGTTTTGGATGGCATATGAAACGACATCATGTCGCAGACAAGTGGCGTTCATGAAAGATGTGCGGTGCTTTTGAAGGCCTCTTCGCGAGCAGGCTCGCTCCCACAGTAACCGAGGCAGGCCTGCGATTTTGTGATCGACATCAATTCCTGTGGGAGCGAGCCTGCTCGCGATGGCTTCCCTGCAAAAATCTCAGTCGAACTCGAACAACGCCTCACGCCCGAACTGCGCCTCAAACCGGCTCGCCGGCATCGGTCGCCCGAACAAATACCCCTGAACTTCATCGCACCCATGCTCACGCAGGAAATCCAGCTGCTCCTGGGTTTCCACGCCTTCGGCGATCACCGCCAGGTTGAGGCTGTGGGCCATGGCGATGATCGCCCGGGCGATCTGGGCGTCCTGTTCGCCGGAGGGCAAACCGTCAACAAACGTGCGGTCGATCTTCAGCACGTCGATCGGGAATTGCTTGAGGTAGTTCAGCGATGAGTAACCAGTGCCGAAATCATCAACCGCGATGCTCAGGCCAAGGTTTTTCAGCCCGGCGAGAATCTGCATCGCCTCGCTGACTTCACGCATCAGGATACTTTCGGTCAGTTCCAGCTCCAGACACGCTGGTGGCAGACCGGTTTCGCGCAGGATCGTGGCGATCCGCGTGCCGAGTTGGCCGTCGGAGAACTGTCGTGCGGAAATGTTTACCGACACCTTCGGTACGCGCACGCGGTTCTGGTGCCAGGTCTTCAGTTGACGGCAGGCCTCGCTGATCACCCAATCGCCAACGTCGACAACCAGCCCGAGTTCTTCCAGCACCGGAATGAAATCCCCCGGCGGTACCAGCCCGCGTCGAGGGTGGCGCCAGCGCAGCAAGGCTTCGGCACCGGTCAGACGCTTGCCGTCACCGCTGAATTGCGGCTGGTAATAGAGCACGAATTCGTCCTGCTCCAGGGCATGGCGCAGGTCGCTTTCCAGCTCCAGACGCTCCAGCGCACTGGCGTTCATGTCGGCCTGATAGAACTGGAAGTTGTTCTTGCCGCGTTCTTTGGCGTGATACATCGCGGTGTCGGCGTTCTTCATCAATTGGCTGAGTTCGTTGCCGTCCTGCGGGCTCAGCGCGATGCCGATACTGGCGGTGACGAAAAACTCGCGCCCCTCGAGCACGAACGGTCGCACCAGGCTGCCGAGAATCTGTTCGGCGACATGGATAGCTCGGTTCAGCGCCATTTCGCGGCTGGACCGATGCTGCAGCAGCAGGGTGAATTCGTCGCCGCCCATCCGCGCCACGGTGTCGTCATCGTCGACGCAGGCCAGCAGGCGCGTGGCCATGTCCTTGAGCATGCGGTCGCCCGCAGCGTGACCAAGGGAGTCGTTGATCGGCTTGAACCGGTCGAGGTCGAGGAACATCAGCACCACCCAGCCTTTCTGCCGTTCCGCCGATTGCAGAGCGGTGTGCAGGCGATCCTGGAACAGCGTGCGGTTCGGCAAATGGGTCAAAGCGTCGTAGTAGGCGAGGCGGTGGATGCGCTGTTCGCTGGCCTTGCGCTCGCTGATGTCGCTGAAGAAGCACACGTAACTGGCCAGATCACCTTCATCGTCGAGCACCGCGGTAATGCCGACCCACGCCGGGTAATGCTCGCCGTTGCGGCGCTTGAGCCAGACTTCGCCTTCCCAGGTGCTGTGCTGATGCAGTTGCTTGAGCACGTAACGCAGATGAGCATCCTGTTGTTCGTCGACGGTGAGCATGTTCGGCAACTGGTCGAGCACTTCGCTCACCGCATAACCACTGACGCGGCTGAAGGCTTCGTTGGCCTGCACGATGTAACCGGCTGGGTCGGTGATCAGGATTGCCGAGGTCGAGTGCTCGAACACCGTCGCCGCCATGCGCAGATCTTTCTCGGCGCGGCGTTGCTGACTGATGTCGCGACCGACCCCCAGCACGCCTTCGAAGGCTCCCTGGTCGTCCCACACCAGCACCAGACGCAGCTCGATCGGGATCTTGCGGCCGTCGGCGCGCAGGCAGTCGAACAGGAACATTTGCGTCTGCACCTGGCTGCGCAACAGCGCCAGTTGCTCGGGTTTGTCCAGTGCTTTGCTGACCCGGTCCATCAGGGTGTAGATGCCGCTCAGTTGCTGCGGGTTGGCGATGGTCGATTGCCAGCCGTTCTGGAAAATCCACTCGGCGTCGTAGCCCAGCACCGCTTGCACCGAGGGGCTGACGTAGTTCAGCGAGAGCTTGCTGTCGGTGGAGAAGATCACGTCACTGATGCTTTCGGCGAGCATGCGATAACGCTGCTCGCTGTCGCGCAGCGATTCACTGGCCTCGATCTGCTCGGTGATGTCCTTGGCCACACCGATGATCCGCGTGACCTGATCGTGCTTGTCGCGCGCCAACGCCTGTTCGCGAATGTCGAAACGCCGCCACTTGCCGTCGCGGTGACGGAAGCGCAGTTGGCATTGCAGTAACTGGCTGTACCCGGCGTGCCGCTGCATCTGCCGCGAACGATGGTAATAATCGGCGTCTTCCGGGTGCAGGAGGATTTCCCAGAAGTACTCGCCCATCTGGTGCAGTTCGGTGCGGTTGTAACCGAGGGTCTGGCCGAGGTGGTGGTTGCTGAAAATCATCCGCTGGCTGATCACGTCCTGCACATACAGATGGTCCGGCACTGTGCGCACCACGTCCGACCAGAACCCTTCGCGCTCCAGCAGCGACAGTTCGATCAGCTTGCGGCTGGTGATGTCGTTGATGCTGAGGATCACCGCTTTATAGTCGTGCTGCTCCTGCGGCAGGCGCAACACCATCCACAGGTGCTGGTCGCGGCCGTTGATGTCCGGCAGTCTGATTTCCAGTTCCAGCTGTTTGTGCCCCTGCAACACGGCTTCGAGTATCGGCAGGCCGATGGCCGAACTGGTCAGTGGATTGCCGTCGATCAGGC
Source organism: Pseudomonas sp. TH10 (assembly GCF_016651255.1). GTDB lineage: Bacteria > Pseudomonadota > Gammaproteobacteria > Pseudomonadales > Pseudomonadaceae > Aquipseudomonas. The sequence continues at coordinate 7,661 of NZ_JAEKEG010000159.1, read as the reverse complement.
GCTTCCAGGCCTCCTCCGGGGCATTGACGTCCAGTAGCAGCAGGGCTACCTCGTTGACTTCGGTGATGCGCATTTCGCGCAGCAACTGTTCACGTTGCGTTGGCACGGCCAGCCAGCTTTGCAACTGTTCGGTGTCAAGGATGCGGGCCTTGTCGAACGCACTCTTGAGCCCGGACAGATCCAGCACACACAGGGCCACGCCGGTGCCTTCGAAAATGTCCTGATAGCGTCGGCGACCCTCATGCAACTGGCGCTGACGCCGACGCATGTTCAGCAGTGCGATCACCGGCAGCATTGAAAACGCCAGGCCGAGCAGGCATTTGCCGATGAACGCCGGCAATAAATGCTCGATCACGCGTTGACGGTCGAACAGCCCGCGCAGTTGCCAGTCGCTGCTGCTCAGAGGCACTGTCAATACGCTGTTGGCCAGGTCCTCTGCCGTCAGTTCGCTGGGCTCAGACACCGGTACGGCGTTATCGCGGCTGACAATTTGCCGATTGATGCGGTTTTCCACCAGCCACAGCGGGCGGATGCCGGCTTCATTCTGCTTGGCCAGCGATGCGAAGAAGGCCGGAGACAGGCGCAGCGCCCAATAACCGCGAGTGCTGCTGGCCTGGTGCAGCAGCAAATGGACCATCGAGCCGTCGTCGGCATTGCTGAAATAGTGCGCCTGGGCGCGGCTGCGCTGAACCAGCTGGCTCAAGTAGTCGGCATCGTTACTGTCCACGGCGCTGTCGCTGAGCACTTTTCCAGACGGACTGAGCAGTGCCAGGCTGCGTACATCAGGCAGCGACTGCTGGATTTTGCGCAGCAGCGCCTGTTGTTCTTCGTGAGTCTGTGGCTGCTCGACGATCGGCAGCAGGTTCAGGGCGATCTGCGCGTTCAGCGCCATATTCAGGCTGATTTGAGAAGCCAGGTCGGCGGTGTAGTCGATGGTGTACTGACGCTGGTTTTTCTGGGTTTCGCGCAGTTGATCGAGCAGTTGCCAGAACAACAGCGCCAACAGTAAAAGCACCAGCGTCGCCAGCGCGCCCTTTAATGTTCCGCGCAGGGGCGAGCCGGGCGCCGGATGGGTGCTGCTCACAGAGGCTGGCGGAGTGACATTGGACAAGCTGTAATCCTGCGGTTTGGCTGGACTGGCGCGACGTGCACTATAAGCCGGACGCCCGAAGGGCGGCTAGCATGCCTTGAGTTGTGGCGAAGTGCCAGCCCCTCGCGGCTGGACTGCCTTCCGTCATTCAGGTAGCTTTGCCGGTTACGCGGGAGCGTTCCAGCTCCTAGACTCAGACTTTTTCAGCGCGCACGCATTGATAACCATCAAGTGAACGACGCGCATGGTCTGGCCGGGCATCGCCTGCGCTGCAATCATTCATCTGTCACTGACCCAAGGTTCTCCATGGCTCAATACGTCTTCACCATGCATCGGCTGGGCAAAGTTGTTCCGCCGAAGCGGGAAATTCTCAAAAACATTTCGCTGTCCTTCTTCCCCGGCGCCAAGATTGGCGTGCTCGGCCTCAACGGTTCGGGTAAGTCCACGCTGCTGAAAATCATGGCGGGCGTCGACACCGAATTCGAGGGCGAAGCCCGTCCGATGCCGGAACTGAACATCGGCTACCTGCCGCAGGAACCGATCCTGGATCCGACCAAGACCGTGCGTGAAGTGGTCGAGGAAGCGGTTAGCGTGATCAAGAACGCCCAGGCTCGCCTGGACGAGGTCTACGCCGCTTACGCCGAGGAAGATGCCGACTTCGACAAGCTGGCTGCCGAACAGGCCAAGCTCGAGGCGATTCTGCAGGCCAGCGATGGTCACAACCTGGATCGTCAGCTGGAAGTGGCGGCCGATGCACTGCGTTTGCCCGCCTGGGACGCCAAGGTCGAATTCCTCTCCGGTGGTGAAAAACGTCGTGTGGCCCTGTGCCGCCTGCTGTTGTCGGCCCCGGACATGTTGCTGCTGGACGAACCGACCAACCACTTGGACGCCGACTCCGTTGCGTGGCTGGAGCACTTCCTGCACGACTTCCCGGGCACCGTGGTAGCGATCACGCACGACCGTTACTTCCTCGACAACGTCGCTGGCTGGATTCTGGAACTCGACCGCGGCGCCGGTATCCCGTACGAGGGCAACTATTCGGGCTGGCTTGAAGCCAAGTCCAATCGTCTGGCTGCAGAATCCAAGCAGCAGTCGGCCCACGAAAAAGCCATGAAGGAAGAACTGGAGTGGGTGCGCAAAGGCGCCAAGGCACGCCAGTCCAAGTCCAAGGCTCGTCTGCAACGCTTCGAAGAAATGCAGTCGCAGGAATTCCAGAAGCGCAGCGAAACCAACGAGATCTACATCCCGGCCGGTCCGCGCCTGGGTGACAAGGTCATCGAGTTCAAGAACGTCTCCAAGGGTTACGGCGATCGCGTGCTGATCGACAACCTGTCGTTCTCCATGCCCAAAGGCGCCATCGTGGGTGTGATCGGCGGTAACGGCGCGGGTAAATCCACGCTGTTCCGCATGTTGATGGGCAAGGAGACTCCGGATTCGGGCACTATCGAAGTCGGCGAAACGGTGCAACTGGCGTGCGTCGATCAGAGCCGCGATGACCTCGATGGCAGCAAGACTGTATTCCAGCAGATCTCCGACGGTTCCGACCAGATCCGCATCGGCAACTACGAGATCCCGTCGCGTACCTACGTCGGACGCTTCAACTTCAAGGGCGGCGATCAGCAGAAGTTCGTCAAGGACCTCTCCGGTGGTGAGCGCGGTCGTCTGCACCTGGCGCTGACCCTGAAGGAGGGCGGTAACGTCCTGCTGCTCGACGAACCGTCCAACGACCTCGACGTTGAAACCCTGCGTTCTCTGGAAGAAGCCCTGCTGGACTTCCCGGGCGCCGCCATTGTGATCTCTCACGATCGGTGGTTCCTTGACCGCGTCGCGACGCACATCCTGGCGTACGAAGACGACTCGCAAGCGATCTTCTTCGAAGGTAACTACACCGAGTACGAAGCCGACCGCAAAAAGCGTCTCGGCGAAGCAGCTGCCCAGCCGCACCGTGTACGACACAAGAAACTGGCCTGATATCGGGTTGGTTGCATGAAAAAGCGGAGCCTTCGGGCTCCGTTTTTTTTGCCCGGTTTTTTCAGGAAAACCGAGGTGGATTCATCGCTGGCAAGCCAGCTCCCACAAAGTGTTGTGCAGGCAATAAATCTCGATTCACCACCCATCCCCGTGGGAGCTAGCCTGCTAGCGATGGCGGTGTAACTGTTGGTGCATTATGTCGAGTCGATCTCCCTATTCAGGTGCAAAAACGGCCGAAAAACAGACTTATTTATATCCTGTGCACCATTTAATTTCATAACTGCGACATTTTGCGCTGTTCCTGTGCGCGAATCGTTTGCTACAGTCCGGCTCAATCTCTTCCAACGACAATAAATTTGCCGAGACTTTTCCCATGATCGAATCCGTCGAATCCTTCCTCGCACGCCTGAAAAAACGCGACCCGGATCAACCCGAATTCCACCAGGCTGTCGAAGAAGTCTTGCGCAGCCTGTGGCCGTTTCTCGAAGCCAATCCGCATTACCTGACTTCAGGGATTCTGGAGCGTATCTGCGAGCCGGAGCGGGCGGTGGTGTTCCGCGTTTCGTGGGTCGATGATCAAGGCAAAGTCCAGGTCAATCGCGGTTTCCGCATCCAGATGAACAGCGCCATCGGCCCCTACAAGGGCGGCTTGCGTTTCCATCCTTCAGTGAACATGGGCGTGCTGAAATTCCTCGCCTTCGAACAGACCTTCAAGAACTCCCTGACTTCGTTGCCGATGGGCGGCGGCAAGGGCGGCTCTGACTTCGATCCGAAGGGCAAGAGCGACGCCGAAGTCATGCGTTTCTGTCAGGCCTTCATGAGCGAGTTGTACCGGCACATCGGTGCAGACGTTGACGTGCCGGCGGGCGATATTGGCGTCGGTGCCCGAGAGATTGGCTTTTTGTTCGGTCAATACAAGCGCCTGAGCAACCAGTTCACCAGCGTGCTCACAGGCAAGGGCCCGAGCTACGGCGGCAGCCTGATTCGGCCCGAAGCCACCGGTTTCGGTTGTGTCTATTTCGCCGAGGAAATGCTCAAGCGCCAAGGCGCAACCGTCGAAGGCAAGCGCGTGGCGATCTCGGGTTCTGGCAACGTCGCGCAGTACGCGGCCCGCAAGGTCATGGATCTGGGCGGCCAGGTCATTTCGTTGTCGGACTCCGAGGGCACGCTCTACTGCGAAGCCGGTTTGACTGAAGAGCAATGGTTGGCGGTACTGGAACTGAAAAACGTCCAGCGCGGGCGAATCAGTGAGTTGGCTGCGCGCTTCGGCCTCGAGTTCCGCGCCGGTCAGAGCCCATGGGATCTGGCCTGCGACATCGCGCTGCCATGCGCAACGCAGAATGAACTCGATGCCGAGGCCGCCCGCGCATTGCTGCGCAACGGCTGCATCTGCGTGGCCGAAGGCGCCAACATGCCGACCACGCTGGAAGCCGTGGACCTGTTCATCGAGGCAGGGATTCTGTTTGCGCCAGGCAAGGCCTCCAACGCAGGCGGCGTCGCGGTAAGTGGCCTGGAAATGTCGCAGAACGCCATGCGTCTGCTGTGGACTGCCGGTGAGGTCGACAGCAAGTTGCACGCGATCATGCAGTCGATCCACCACGCTTGCGTGCATTACGGCGAAGAAAATGGCCGGATCAACTACGTCAAAGGCGCGAACATCGCAGGCTTCGTCAAAGTCGCCGATGCGATGCTGGCGCAAGGCGTGGTTTAAGCCGGTTCGATGCGGATCACTTCAATCACTTGATCACCGACGGGGCGTTGCCACAGCACCTCATCCCCGAGTTGCGCCCCAAGCAGCGCCCGGCCCAGCGGCGAGCCCCAGTTGATCAGGCCCGCCGATGCGTCCGCCTGATCCTCGCCCACCAGCTGGACGGTCTGTTCAGCGTTGTGCTCGTCGGCAAACGTCACCCGACTGCCAATCTGCACCTTTTGCGTCGAGCTCGCGGGTGTTATCACCTGCGCGCTGAGCACGCGCTGGTTGAAATAGCGTAAATCCCGTTGCAGGTCCGCCTGGCGCTGTTTGTTCGCCTGTTCTCCCTTGGCCGACTCAGCGCCGAGCTGCTGCTGCAGTTCGGCAACCTTGGCCTGCAACTGGGTCAGTCCGGTGGGTGTGACGTAGTTGGGCTGCGCGCTGACCTGCCGTTCGACAGGCTGATCGGCTTGCGCAGCGGCGTTATCTTCATTGACGAAGGCGCGACTCATGGTTTTCTCCCGTTATAGGGTTTGGGCCATGGTCGCAGTCATTTAGTTTCGACGGATGCCCGTGAGCGACTCATTGCGAGCGATAGGCGCGCGCCGCATCCTGGTCCTTCTGCTGTTGCCAGGCCTTATCGCGGTCATCCCAATGGTGGCTGCGATAGTCTGCACGATCCTGATTTTCCAGCATCGCCTGGCACTGGCGAAAGCCATCGCTCCAGCCTTCGGCATAGTGCGGGTCCTTGAGATAACGCGGGACGTTTTTGCGAAATTCACCGGTCATCGCCCCGGCCGCCTGACGACCACTGACGCAACCGTCATCGAAGCCGTCGGCGAAGGCAGGCGGATAGCCCTTGGCGATCAGGTCTTCGTGGGTCGACTGGCAACCCGCGCACAACAGCAGCAATCCCAGCATACCTGCGCAACGCCACATCTCAGACTCCTGACCGTTCGACGGCCTATGCAGTCAGTCTAGAAGTCGATTCGTTGTCGGGATGTGAAAGGAAGATCAAAAGATCGTCCGAACGCTGCTCGAGCCTTCGGACGATCTTTTGATCTAGTAGTGATACCACTTCATCTCAAGCATCACTTCATTCTCAGGCGATGCCATGTGGCTGAACTCGCGCTGCGCACTCAGGCGCAGGCCCAGGTTTCGCGACAGCTCCCACTGCTGATTCAAGCTCACACTGCGCCGCACCTCGCCATTGGTGAAAAAATCACCTTTGGTTTCCAGGCTGAAATTACCCAGGGGTTTTTCCACAGCACCCCGGTATTAAATCCGGCGGCGGGGGCGATGAATTCGGCGAAGTCATTGTTGTGCTCTACCCGCACGGTGCCCATGACAAACCCGAGCATGTCTTCGCTCAATTGCCAGGTCCCGCCGCCGCCACCGTTGACGTGACTGACCAGGTTCTCGTCATCGTGCTTGCCCGGAACGCGTTCCAGGCCACCAGTGACTTGCCACGACAGCGGTTGCAGCAACTCATTGCGCGGGGTCAGTGAGCGGATGGTTGCCAGGTCCAGTTGCTGGAATTGCCAGTGATTGCCTTCGTACTGGCGCAGCTTCATTTGCAGGATCTCGATCTGTGCGCCGAGCGGGAAGCTTTCGGCGTTGTCGTTGAGGTCGTGGTAAGCCATGCGCAAGCCATATTCGCCGAACGCACGATCGCCACGGGTGCCGAGACCGGCCTGCCAAGTGCGCGATTCGTGGCCATCTTCCGGCAAGCCCGGTTGCGGTATATCCAGATCGGGTGCCGGGTTCTTGTTGATCGCCCGCAGCAGTTCGAAACTGCGTTGCGCCCGCTGCGGATCACGCTCCTGCCCGTTGGCGCGATAACGCTCCAGACGATACGCCGCATCGATGATCAACGCCTGGCGGTCGCGGGGCAGGGCTTTGAAGGTCGGGTCTTGCAGCACTTGTTGATCGGCGCTGACTTTCAGCACCCATTGCTGTTCATCACTGTTGAGCGGCTCGGCGCGGCTGAGCAATTCGCGCTCGCGGGACGGACGATATTGAATGCTTTCCACCAGCCCGGCTTCTTTCACCGCTTTGACCGTGTCGGTGGGAATCGCGGTCAGCGGGAATTGCTCGGTCAGACGCAGGCTCGGCCGTGCGACTTGCAACAGTTCGAGCAAACGGTAGGAGCAGTTTTCATCGAAGAAGAAATAGTCGAACTGGATCTGCTTCAACTCCCACACATGTTCGACCATGCGTGCGGTTTCTTCCTGGGTCAGATTAAGCCGGTATTCCCACAGGTCGCGGTTTTCCAGGCTGCGGTATTCGGAGAGTTTTTCCTGATACGGCACCAGCGCGAACAGCCCCGGATAGCCGCCCATCAAGCCTTTCCAGGCGTAAAGAATGCTGTTGTCCGAACCTTCGATGTAGGCGCCGAAGTTGATCGCGTAGCTGAGCAACGAGGTCTTGTCGGCCTGCACATCAGCCTGGTCGATGCGCAGCAGGGTGTGGCCGAACATCGATGACGGGCTGTTCAAATAAGCCGCCGGGAAGATCATCACCGCACTGTGTGGCGAGACGTCCTTGATCCATTGCTTGAATTCGGCACATTGCGGGGCCGGCAAGTCCGTCAGGTTCAGTTGCGCCTTCAGCCAGCGGGTGCGTGCCGGGTAGACGCATTGTGCGTGTTGTTCGCCTTTGCTTGCCGGGGCGTACAAGGCCTGCACAGTGGCGGCCAGTTCGCGGTCCGGATGTTCGTTGCCGTCCGGCGCGAGGAAAAACTTGCGGTCACTGACATAGCTGCGCCAGCCACCGAGCTTGGCAGTTTCGTAGTGGCCCAGGGAGATCCAGAAAGGGTCGTTAGCCAGTTGCTGCAAACGTTCAGAGTCGATGTTTGGCGCGGCGGACAGCGGGGCGCAGGCACAGAGCGCCAACCAGGCAAGACGTTTG
>NZ_JAEKEG010000158.1 GCF_016651255.1 Pseudomonas sp. TH10 | reverse complement strand
GGGAGTAGCAGATCAGGCCACCGGTCAGGATGCCCAGCGCTGCGCCACCTCCCGCCCAGCCGGCACTTTCAATGGCGCCCAGGCCTCCGCCGACCAGGCCGCCGATAAGGCTGCAAATTGGCCAGGTACGTTGATTCAAGGGGGCAGTGCCATCGCTGTGGGTCGCGCAACCGGTCAGCAGGCTGCCAAGCAGCAGAACCGGTAGGACGGTCCTTGTGAGAACACTCATATTGAAAGCTCCTGTGTTACCGGCCCATACCGGTTACACAGGAGTAAAGACCCGCATCCGCGACTGCACAAGCCGCGGAGTGCGAGGGGCATCAACGATTGATTTTGATTTCCGTGCGACGGTTCATCGCGCGTCCGTCTGCCGTTTTGTTATCGGCCACTGGCTGGCTCTCGCCGGCACCGGCCACAGATACGAAGCTGCTGCGCGGTACGCCACTGGAAATCAGGTACTCAACCACCGAATGTGCGCGTTTATCCGACAGTTTCTGGTTGTAGGCATCGCTGCCCACACTGTCGGTATGACCCGTCACAGTCAGTTGTGCGCTGGAGGATTCCTGTTTCAAGCGAGTAGCAATCTTGTCGAGCACTTGTTTGTCGGAAGGAGTGAGCGTCGCCTTGTCGAACTGGAAGTGCACATCACGCACGACGATGACTTCTTCCTTGACGACTACCGCCTCTTCGACCACGGGTGCTGGCACCGGTGGAGGGCAACCGTCAGCATCGACCTGCACGCCTTTAGGCGTGTGCGGGCACTTGTCGCGACTGTCCGGCACGCCATCGCCGTCCTCGTCGCCATCACCGTGAACCCAGCAATAGGCCGCTGCCGTACCGCCGACCACCAACGCTCCATAACCCGCCCACGCCGAGCTCTCCGTCGCGCCGAGACCCGCACCCACAACACCACCGACCGCCGCACAGGTCGGCCAGTCGGTTTTTTGCAAACCTGCGCAACCAGTCAACACACTGGTTAGCAGAATCAAAGGTAATGCTGTCCGAACTATGCTCATCTAGTTTTCTCCTGAAGGATCGGCTTAGAACCGATTCAGGGAGTAAAGACCGGAGTTTTAATCTCCGCCAGCAATAGGCCAACGCTGATTTGCCTCCCGTTCTCCGTGGATCGATGCATTTGCCTCTATAGAGCGCTAGGCCCGGACCTTCGGGCAGGCTAGTCTTGGCAGACGCTGATTGAGGATCCTTGATGATTGCCGGTATTTCTTCGCGCACGCCGCAACAGGCGCTGGCCGCTTTGCTGGACCGCTACGCCCCGGCGCGTCTGCTGTTGATTGGCGCCAGTGAGTTTCCGGCCTTGACGGCTTTTAAAGAGGCCCACCCGGACTGCTGCGTGGCCCATGCCAAGCCGGGGATTCTGCCCGCCGAATTGGCAGCGCAGCGATTCGATCTGGCACTGGTGGTCGATTGCCTGGAACATCTGCCCAAGCGCGATGGCCTGAATCTGTTGGGCGGGATTCGCAATCTGAACGCCAGTCGTATTGCGGTGGTGGCTGACCTGCACGCCAGCGGCTGGCAGGAAACGGACTTTTTCTCCCTGGCCCTGCAAGCCAGCGAGCGGTTTCAGCGCGACGATCAGGTGCTGACGCTGTTCACCTATGATCTGCTTGACTACAAACAGGTACCTGACTGGCTCAACTCACGGTTCTGGGCCAATCCGGAAAACTTCGGCAAATACTGGTGGTAATGCAATGAGTACAGCCATTTGCCCGTGCGGCAGCGGTAATCTGCTGGAGGCCTGCTGCGGCCATTATCACGAAGGCCATCCGGCCCCGTGCGCCGAAGCCTTGATGCGTTCGCGCTACAGCGCCTACGTGCTGGGGCTGATCGACTATCTGCAGGCAACCACCCTGCCCGCCCAGCAATCGGGGCTGGATCTTCAGTCGATCAGCAACTGGAGTGCGCAAAGTACCTGGCTCGGCCTCGACGTCGAAAGCTCGGAAGTCTTCGGCGGTCAGCCGGAACACGCCTTTGTCACCTTCACCGCACGCTGGCATGACAGCCAGGGCGAACACAGCCATCGCGAGCGTTCCTCGTTTGTACAGAACGCCGGGCGTTGGTACTTCATCGATCCGACCGTGCAACTCAAGGCCGGCCGCAACGATGCCTGCCCTTGTGCCAGCGGGCAAAAGTTCAAGAAGTGCTGTGCGGGGTATTTCGGCGCTTGAGGCATGACCTGCATCACCTGCAGGCCCAAGGAAAAATTATCATGATCGCCCGGCGCATCGTCCTCCACCTGCTGACTTTGAGCCTCGTTCTCGGGCTAGGCGGCTGCGCGTCCTGGTTCAGCAGCGACGAGCCGGAACCGCAACTGCATCTGGTGAAGGTGGAAGTGATCCGCGCCAAATTGCTGGAGCAGAAATTCCTCCTGCACTTTCGAGTGGACAACCCAAACGACAGCGACCTGACGGTACGCGGCCTCGAGTACCGTATTCATCTGGGTGACATGCTATTGACCGAGGGTGAACACGAACACTGGTTTACTGTGGGGCCCAAGCGCAGCGCTTATTTCAAGGTGCCGATCCGCACGAATCTGTGGCCAAAAATCCGCGACCTGGTGAAATTGCTGAAAAAACCCGGTCAGCCCATCCCTTACCGTCTGGAAGGAGAGATGGAAACCGGTTTATTCATCGCCCACTACGTGCACCTTGAGCGCAATGGCGTGATAATCCCCGCCGATTTTATTCCGGAGCAACACCGATGACTCAGCAACCTCATGTCCATGGCCCTGACTGCAACCACGATCATGACCATGACCACCATCACGATCATGACCACGGCCACGTTCACGGCCCGAACTGCGGCCACGCCCATCAGGAGCCGGTGCGCAACGCCTTGAAAGACGTCGGCCGCAACGACCCTTGCCCATGCGGCAACGGCAAGAAATTCAAGAAGTGCCACGGCGCTTGATCGGGTCGTTCACCGCTACCCTGTGGGGGCGAGCCTGCGCGCGACAGCGTCCGAACCCGACGCACCGCGTCTCGGCGATCGCCAGCAAGCCGTCCCCTGCAGAATTTGCGCTGTCGCCACCACCATGGTGGATTCGCCGCGTCCCGTGAACGTCCTTAATCAGACAAATCCAGAAATAACCGAATACCCCGCTTGCGCGCCCCTCTCCTGCTCACTAACGTAGCGACTTTATCGCGTTACTACCCCCGCAGGAGCTTTGCCATGGCCTCGCCAGCCCTTACTCATTTTCTTCCCCGGTTCGGCGTTGCCGCAGCAGTGGCCGGTGTTCTGGGCCTGACCGGTTGTCAGACCCTGAACACCCAGGACACCCTCCCGCCCACCACCGGCGTGCAGCCGCTCAAAGGCCTGGCGCAGAACGTCTCGGTGCGGCGCAACGCCATGGGCATGCCGCTGATCGAAAGCAACACCTTCCATGACGCACTGTTCAGCCTCGGCTACGTCCACGCCAGCGACCGTATCAATCAGATGGTCACCCTGCGGCTGTTGGCACAGGGCCGTTTGGCGGAAATGTCCGGCGCCTCGATGCTCGATGCCGACCGCTACATGCGCGCGGTCAACCTGAAGAAAAGTGCTGGTGAGCTGTACAAGGCGTCCTCCCCGCGGCTCAAGCGTTTTTTGAAGTCTATGCCCGGGGCGTCAACGCCTACCTGTTCCGCTACCGCGACAAGTTGCCGGCAGACCTGATGGCAACCGGCTACAAGCCCGAATACTGGCAGCCGGAAGATTCGGCGCTGATTTTCTGCCTGCTGAACTTCAGTCAGTCAGCCAACCTGCCGGAAGAAATTTCCTCGCTGATGCTGGCGCAGACCGTCAGCATCGACAAACTCCCTGGCTGACGCCTTCGGCCCCCGACGAAAAACTGCCAGTGGCCGAGGCCGAGAAACTCCAGGGCATCACGCTCAACGGGCAGATTCCGGGGCTGGTCGACATCAGCAAAGCCGCCAGTCAATTGTCCGACCTGAATTTGCTTGGCGCCACGTCCTCCAATAACTGGGCAATCGCACCGCAGCGCAGCCGCACCGGTAAAAGCCTGCTGGCCAGCGACAGCCATGGCCCGCTCGGCGTGCCATCGCTGTTCAGCTATGTGCAGATTCGCGCGCCGAAATACCAGGCTTCGGGCGTGACCATCGCCGGCCTGCCGCTGGTGCTGGGTGGCTTCAACGGCAAAGTGGCGTGGAGCATGACCACGGTCATGGGCGACAACCAGGACCTGTTCCTTGAAAAAATCAAGCGCCAGGGTAACGGCCTGACTTACGAGGCGGGCGGCAAATGGCAGCCGGTCATGGTTCGTAACGAGACCTACTTCGTCAAAGGCCAGCGGCCGACTCGCGAGGCGGTGTATGAAACCCGGCATGGCCCCCTGCTCAACAGTGCCAAGGGAACCGCCCTGGCCAACGGTTTTGGCCTGGCACTGCAGGCGCCGAGTTTCACCGACGACAAGACCCTGGACGCGTTTTTTGACTTGTCCCGGGCGCAGAATGTCGAGAAGGCCTCGGATGCCAGTCGTGAAATCCGCGCAATTGCGCTGAATCTGGTGTTCGCCGATGCGAGCAACATCGGCTGGCAGGTCACCGGGCGTTATCCGAACCGGCGCGAAGGCGAAGGCCTGTTGCCCTCGCCGGGCTGGGAAGGTCGCTACGACTGGGACGGTTACGCCGACCCGATGCTGCACCCCTACGATCAGGACCCGGCGCAAGGCTGGCTCGGCACCGCCAACCAGCGCGTTATTCCTCACGGTTACGGCATGCAGTTGTCCAACTCCTGGGCCGCCCCGGAGCGTGGCGAACGCTTGGCTGAACTGGCCGGCAGCGCCAAACACGACAGCCGCAGCGTGATCGCCATGCAGTATGACCAAACCACCACGTTCGCCGCCAAGCTGAAGAAAATGTTCGAAGCGCCGGGCATGAAACAACCGCTGAAACAGGCGATCGATGCCCTGCCGGAAGCGGATCGCAGCAAGGCGCGCGAAGCATTTACCCGCCTGATGGCCTTCGACGGCAAACTCAGCCCGACCTCGGCGGATGCGGCGATCTACGAGCTGTTCCTGCAAGAAAGCATGAAGCAGATCTTCCTCGACGAACTCGGCCCCGAGTCCAGTGCGGCATGGAAAGCGTTCATCGCTAACGGTGATTTGTCCTACTCGGCGCAGGCCGATCACCTGTTGGGGCGTGAAGACAGTCCGTTCTGGGATGATATCCGCACTCCGCAGAAAGAAGACAAAGCAGTGATTCTCGCGCGCAGCCTAGCGGCGGCAATCAGTGCCGGCGACAGTCAGTTGGGTGGCGATCACAAAGCCTGGCAGTGGGGCAAACTGCACCGCTACGAGTGGAAAAATGCCAACGGCCAGACCGTTCGCGGGCCGCTCGCAGCGGGTGGCGATCACACGACACTGAACACCGCCGCGTTCGCCTGGGGCCAGGACTTCACCACCACGCGTGCACCGTCGATGCGTTTTATCGTCGACTTCGGCCAGGCTGAGCCGTTGATGGGGCAGAACGGTACGGGTCAGTCGGGGAATCCGGTGAGTCCGAATTACCTCAATGGCATTGATGCGTGGCTGAAGGGGCAGTACATCGGCTTGCCGATGCAGCCGCAAAACTTTGACCGGGTGTACGGTAAAACCCGCCTGACCCTCACCCCGGGCAAATAAACCGCATGTTCAAAAGATCGCAGCCTGCGGCAGCTCCTACACAGATCAATGTAGGAGCTGCCGCAGGCTGCGATCTTTTGCTTTTCAGCCCCGCGAAAAAGTCGATAGAACTTCCGGCCCGGCGCCAGCCTCATAGCTAACAAGCCCCCCATTCTGGTAACGACATGGACCTTGTTATCGCGCGCCCCGAAGGACTTTATTGCCCTGCGGGTGATTTCTATATCGACCCCTGGCGCCCCGTCGAGCGCTCGGTGATCACTCATGCCCACGGCGATCACGCGCACACCGGCAACCAGCATTACCTCTCCAGCAGCGCCAGCGAAGGGATTTTGCGTGCGCGTCTGGGTCAAGACATCAACCTGCAAACCCTCGCCTACGGCCAGCGCCTGACCCACCACGGCGTCACCCTGAGTTTCCATCCGGCCGGCCACGTTCTCGGCTCAGCGCAAGTTCGCCTCGAATATGGCGGAGAAGTCTGGGTTGCCTCCGGCGATTACAAGATCGAACCGGACGGCACCTGCGCGCCCTTTGAACCGGTGCGCTGTCATACCTTCATCACCGAATCGACCTTCGGCCTGCCGATCTATCGCTGGCAGCCGCAGGCGCAAGTGTTCGACGAGATCAATCAGTGGTGGCAGGCCAACGCTGCCGTGGATAAAACCAGCGTGCTGTTCTGCTACTCCTTCGGCAAGGCCCAGCGCATTCTGCATGGCATCGACGCGAGCCTCGGTCCGATTCTGACCCACGGCGCGGTGGAGCCACTGAACCGGGTCTACCGCGAAAGCGGCGTGTACATCCCGCCGACGATTTACGCCGGCGATGTAAAAAAGCGATCCGGTCATGCGCAAGGCCCTGGTGATCGCCCCGCCTTCAGCCGGTGGCAGCACCTGGATGCGTCGGTTCGGTGACTACAGCGACGGCTTCGCCAGCGGCTGGATGCGCCTGCGCGGGACCCGGCGCCGGCGCGGCGTCGATCGCGGTTTTATCCTGTCCGACCACGCTGACTGGCCGGGCCTGCTTTGGGCCATTGGGCAGACCGGTGCCGAACGGGTCATGGTGACTCACGGCTCGGTCGCCGTCCTCGTCCGCCATTTGCGCGAGCAAGGCGCTTGATGCCCAGGGCTTCAGCACTGAATACGGTGACGACGAAGAGGAAGCGACGAGCGCCGAGCAACAAAGCGCAGAGGTTCGCGCATGAAAACCTTCGCCGAACTCTATGCCGAACTCGATGCAACGACCTCCAGCAACGCCAAGCTGGCGGCCATGCAAAACTACTTCGCCCAGGCAGCGCCGCAGGATGCTGCGTGGGCTGTGTATTTCCTGTCTGGCGGGCGACCCCGGCAACTGGTCCCGGCACGCGTCCTGCGCGAGTTGGCAGTGGCGTACTCCGGTCTGTCGCCCTGGCTGTTCGAGGAGAGTTACCAGGCGGTGGGTGACCTGGCGGAAACCATTTCCCTGGTACTGCCCGAATCCAGCCACAGCTCCGATGCTGGCCTTGCGGTCTGGATCGAGGAAAAGCTGCTACCTCTGCGCGGGGAAACACCCGAAGCGCTTGCCCTGGCCTTGCCTGCCCTCTGGTCGCAACTTGATCGCTCCAGCCTGATGTTATGCATCAAGCTGATTACCGGCAGTTTTCGCGTAGGCGTGTCCAAACTGCTGGTGACACGCGCCCTGGCATCCATGGCGGGGCTGGACAGCAAGCGGGTGGCCCAGCGCCTGGTGGGTTATACCGACCTGTCCAACCGCCCGAGCGCCGCCAGTTACCTGAAACTGATCGCGCCGGAATCAACCGACGAACATGCGCAGCGCGGCGGGCAGCCCTATCCGTTTTTCCTGGCCCATGCGCTGTCGCAACCGGTAGACCAGTTTGAAGCCCTGCTTGGCCCTGCCAGCCAGTGGCAAATCGAATGGAAGTGGGATGGTATTCGCGCCCAGGTGGTAAAACGCGAGGGCCGGCTGTGGATCTGGTCTCGGGGCGAAGAACTGGTGACCGAGCGTTTTCCGGAACTGGAGAGCCTGGTGCATGGCCTGCCCGACGGCACGGTGATCGACGGTGAAATCGTTGCCTGGAAAGCCGCGCCAGCCGGGACCGAGGATGCCTTCGACCCGCAAGCGCCCTCGGCACCCTCGGTCCAGCCTTTCGCTTTGCTGCAACAGCGCATCGGCCGCAAAACCCTCGGCAAGAAAATTCTCGACGAAGTCCCGGTGGTGGTACTTGCCTACGACCTGCTGGAATGGAATGGCGAAGATTGGCGCAACCAGTCTCAGGCCCGGCGACGGACCCAGCTGGAGCAGGTTCTCGCCGACTGCAACAACCCGGTTTTGCTGGAATCGCCGGTACTCGCCGGCGAAGACTGGCTGGACCTCGCACGCCAGCGCGAAGCGTCGCGCAGCCTCGGCGTCGAAGGCATGATGCTCAAGGCGCGCGATGCGCTGTATGGCGTCGGCCGCACCAAAGACATGGGCGTCTGGTGGAAATGGAAGGTCGATCCGTTCAGCGTCGATGCGGTGTTGATCTACGCCCAGCGCGGCCACGGTCGCCGAGCCAGTTTGTACAGCGATTACACCTTTGCCGTGTGGGACGGCCCGCCGGAGTCGAGCCAGCGGGCGCTTGTGCCGTTTGCCAAGGCCTATTCGGGGCTGACGGATGCGGAGATGCGCGAAGTCGACAGCATCGTGCGCAAGACCACCGTGGAAAAATTCGGTCCGGTGAGCAGTGTGAAGCCGAGCCTGGTGTTCGAACTGGGCTTTGAAGGGATTGCCCTGTCGCGACGGCACAAAAGCGGGATCGCGGTGCGGTTCCCGAGGATGTTGCGTTGGCGTCGCGACAAGTCAGTGGATGAGGCAGACAACCTGGCCACGTTGCAGGACCTGCTGGGCTGAGATGAACCAATCTGGTGCGCGCATGCAGTGATGCCCGCTTGCGTGCACAAACGCCTGCGCACCGTTCCTCACGGCACCTTTTAAAACGCTTGTTCGGGACTATGGTTCAGAAATTGCTACTTTATTCAGGTCTTACGCTTTCCAGTAACAAATTTTACGCGCCACAAGCGCTCAAATTGGTTCTTAGGGATTGAATAATGAAAAAAGCATTGCTGACCCTTTCTGCACTGGCGTTGTGCATGGCCGCCGGCTCCGCGCTGGCCAAGGAATACAAAGAGCTGCGCTTTGGCGTTGACCCTTCGTACGCACCGTTTGAGTCGAAAGCGGCCGACGGCAGCCTGGTCGGGTTCGATATCGATCTGGGCAACGCGATCTGCGCCGAACTGAAGGTCAAGTGCAAGTGGGTCGAAAGTGACTTTGACGGCATGATTCCGGGCCTCAAAGCCAATAAATTCGACGGTGTGATCTCGTCGATGACCGTGACGCCAGCCCGCGAAAAAGTCATCGACTTCTCCAGCGAGCTGTTCTCCGGCCCGACCGCTTACGTGTCGAAGAAAGGTTCCGGTATCACCGCAGACGTCGCCTCGCTGAAAGGCAAAACCATTGGCTACGAGCAAGGCACCATCCAGGAAGCCTACGCCAAAGCCGTTCTGGACAAGGCTGGCGTGAAAACCCAGGCCTATCAGAACCAGGATCAGGTGTATTCCGACCTGACCTCCGGCCGTCTCGATGCCGGCATTCAGGACATGCTGCAAGCCGAACTGGGCTTTTTGAAGTCGCCACAGGGCGCCGACTATGACGTCAGCAAGCCAGTCGACAACGAATTGCTGCCAGCCAAAACCGCTGTCGGTATTAAGAAAGGTAACACTGAGCTGAAAGCGCTTTTAGATAAAGGTATCAAAGCGTTACACGATGACGGCAAATACGCCGAGATTCAAAAGAAACACTTTGGCGATCTGGTTCTGTACAGCGGCAAATAATGCCTCGGCGCCCATCCTCGATGGGCGCCTTTTCCATCCGCTCAGGTTGCTGATTTATGTTCGAAAACCTCTTACAAAATCTGGGGCTCTCCGCCTTCAGCCTCAAGGGTTTCGGCCCTTTGCTGTTGGAAGGTACCTGGATGACCATCAAATTATCGGCGTTGTCGCTGCTGGTGGCCGTGTTGCTCGGCCTTATCGGCGCCAGCGCCAAGCTGTCAAAAGTCAAACTGGTGCGCCTGCCCGCCCAGCTCTACACCACGTTGATTCGCGGGGTGCCGGATCTGGTGCTGATGCTGTTGATCTTCTACAGCCTGCAAACCTGGCTGACGACATTCACCGATTACATGGAATGGGAATACATTGAAATCAACCCGTTCAGTGCCGGGGTCATTACCCTGGGCTTCATTTATGGCGCGTACTTCACCGAGACCTTCCGTGGCGCGATCCTCGCAGTGCCCCGGGGCCAGGTCGAAGCCGCCACCGCCTACGGGCTCAATCGCGGCCAACGCTTTCGTATCGTGGTGTTCCCGCAAATGATGCGCTTTGCCCTGCCAGGCATCGGCAACAACTGGATGGTAATGCTCAAGGCCACCGCACTGGTGTCGATCATCGGCCTCGCCGACCTGGTCAAGGCCGCACAGGACGCCGGTAAGAGTACCTACCAACTGTTCTATTTCCTGGTCCTCGCCGCGTTGATCTATCTGTTGATCACCAGTGCCTCGAACTTCATCCTGCGCCGCCTCGAACGCCGCTACGCCGCCGGTGCCCGGGAGGCCGTACGATGATCGAACTTCTACAGGAATACTGGAAAGCCTTCCTTTATACCGACGGGCAAAACATTACCGGACTGGCGATGACGATGTGGCTGCTCAGCGCATCGATCTTCATCGGTTTCCTTGTGTCGATTCCGTTGTCGATCGCTCGCGTCTCGCCGCACTTCTACATTCGCTGGCCGGTGCAGTTTTATACGTACCTGTTCCGTGGCACGCCGTTGTATATCCAATTGCTGATCTGCTACACCGGGATTTACAGCCTCGCCGCCGTGCGTGCGCAGCCGATCCTCGACAGTTTCTTTCGCGATGCGATGAACTGCACGATCCTGGCTTTTGCCCTGAACACCTGCGCCTACACCACGGAGATTTTCGCCGGGGCGATTCGCAGCATGAACCACGGTGAAGTCGAAGCTGCCAAGGCCTATGGCCTGACCGGCTGGAAGCTGTATGCCTACGTGATCATGCCGTCGGCACTGCGCCGCTCGTTGCCGTATTACAGCAACGAAGTGATCCTCATGCTGCACTCGACCACCGTGGCCTTCACCGCGACCATCCCCGATATCCTGAAAGTCGCCCGGGACGCCAACTCGGCGACCTTCCTGACGTTTCAGTCGTTCGGTATCGCCGCACTGATCTACCTGACCATTACCTTTGCGCTGGTCGGCCTGTTCCGCCTCGCCGAACGCCGATGGCTGGCCTTCCTCGGCCCGACTCACTAGGACACCTTTGCAATGCGCCACCAGATCCATGAGCTGCTGGCCCCACTGCCGGGGACAGCACGACAGATTCACAGCTTCCACTTCGGCCCGGAGCAGGCCAAAGGCAAAATCTACATCCAGTCGTCACTGCACGCCGATGAACTGCCCGGCATGCTCGTCGCCTGGCACCTCAAGCAGCGTCTGGCGGAGCTGGAAGCCGCCGGGCGCCTGCGCAGCGAAATCGTGCTGGTGCCAGTGGCCAACCCGGTCGGCCTCGAACAAGTGCTGATGGACGTGCCGCTGGGCCGCTACGAACTGGAGAGCGGGCAGAACTTTAACCGCTGGTTCGTCGACCTCAGCGAAGAAATCGGCAACGCCATCGAGGGCAAGCTGAACGACAATCCACAGCACAACCTCGAATTGATCCGCACACATCTGCGCGACGCCCTCGCTCGCCAGACCGCCAGCACCCAATTGCAATCCCAGCGCCTGACCCTGCAACGGCTGGCCTGCGACGCCGACATGGTGCTGGACCTGCATTGCGATTTCGAAGCCGTTGCGCACCTTTACACCACGCCCGAAGCCTGGCCACAGGTCGAACCGCTGGCGCGCTACATCGAATCTCAAGCAAGCCTGTTGGCCACCGATTCCGGCGGCCAGTCGTTCGATGAATGCTTCACCCTGCTGTGGTGGCAATTGAAGGAACGCTTCGGCGAACACTTTGAGATTCCGCTGGGCAGCTTTTCCGTGACCGTCGAATTGCGCGGCCAGGGTGACGTCAATCATCCGATGGCCAGCCGCGACTGCCAGGCACTGATCGATTATCTGATCCACTTCGGCGCTATCGTCGGCACGCCGGGGCCATTGCCCGAATTGCCCTACCCCGCGACCCCGTTGGCCGCGGTGGAGCCCGTAACGACGCCGGTCGGTGGTCTGCTGGTGTACACGGCGGTTGCCGGCCAGTACCTGGAGGCCGGGCAGCAAATCGCCGAAATCATCGACCCGATCAACGACCGCGTCACCCCCATTCATTGCATCTGCGCCGGCGTGATGTACGCCCGCTCGCTGCGACGCATGGCCACGGCCGGCATGGTCATCGCCCACGTCGCGGGCGCCGAAGCGTATCGCAGCGGCTACCTACTTTCGCCTTGAGGATGTCTGTCCCATGTACAAACTGACCGTTGAAGGCCTGCACAAAAGCTATGGCGACCATCAGGTGCTCAAAGGCGTTTCGCTCAAGGCCAAGACCGGCGACGTGATCAGCCTGATCGGCGCCAGCGGCTCGGGCAAAAGCACCTTTTTGCGTTGCATCAACTTTCTCGAACAACCCAACGACGGCGCCATGAGCCTCGACGGCAAAACCATCCGCATGATCACCGACCGCCATGGCATGCACGTCGCCGACGCCGATGAACTGCAACGCCTGCGCACACGCCTGGCGATGGTGTTCCAGCACTTCAATCTGTGGAGCCACATGACAGTGCTGGAGAACATCACGATGGCACCGCGCCGGGTGCTGGGCTGCGACAAAAAGGAAGCCGAGGACCGCGCTCGGCGTTATCTGGACAAGGTGGGCCTGGCGGCGCGGGTGGCCGATCAGTACCCGGCCTTTCTCTCGGGCGGTCAGCAACAACGCGTGGCGATTGCCCGGGCGCTGGCGATGGAGCCGGAGGTGATGTTGTTCGACGAGCCTACTTCAGCCCTGGACCCGGAATTGGTCGGCGAAGTGCTGAAAGTGATCCAGGGCCTGGCCGAAGAGGGCCGCACGATGATCATGGTGACTCACGAGATGAGTTTCGCGCGCAAGGTGTCGAACCAGGTGCTGTTTCTGCATCAGGGTCTGGTCGAGGAGGAAGGCGCGCCCGAGGATGTATTGGGCAATCCGCGCAGCGAGAGGTTGAAGCAGTTCCTGAGCGGAAACCTGAAATAACGGGAGCTCGATTGCCTGGCCCCCAGATCATTTCTGCGGTGGCGCCTGCGTAGGAGCTGTCGAGTGAAACGAAGCTGCGATCTTTTGAACTAGTTCAGCAAACGCCAGCTCGAAAGATCGCAGCTTCGTTTCACTCGACAGCTCCTACAGGGCGCAAGCAGCCGGCATGGGATCCTCTCCAGACTTTGCAAAAAAATGGTTCAGCGCTCGCGGCTGGAAGCCGTTCGCTTTTCAAAAGCAGGTCTGGGCCGCCGTCAAGCAAGGCCAGTCAGGACTGCTGCACGCCAGTACCGGCGCCGGCAAAACCTACGCCGTCTGGTTTGGCGCACTCAACCGCTACGCCAGCACCCTCTCCCCGGTCGAAACCCCGCGCAAGCGCAAACCTGTAGCCGAACCCTTGACCGTCCTGTGGATTACCCCGATGCGCGCATTGGCGGCGGACACCGCGCGTGCATTGGAGGGGCCACTGCAGGACCTGCAGATACCCTGGAGCGTCGGCCTGCGAACCGGTGACACCAGCAGCAGCGAACGGGCCAGGCAAAGCAGGCGCCTGCCCACCACGCTGATCACCACCCCGGAAAGCCTCACTCTGCTGCTGGCCCGGGCCGACGCGCAAAGCGCCTTGTCGACCTTGCGCATGATTGTGGTGGATGAATGGCACGAATTGCTCGGTAACAAGCGCGGAGTGCAGTTACAACTGGCCCTCGCCCGCCTGCGCCGCTGGCAACCCGACCTGGTGGTCTGGGGCGTGTCCGCCACCTTGGGTAATCAGGCCCACGCCGAGCAAGTGCTGATCCCTCATGGCGGCGGCATTAGCGTGCAGGGCCAGAGCGGCAAAGACCTGCGAGTCGATTCACTGCGCCCTCCCGCCATCGAACGCTTTCCCTGGGCCGGACACATCGGTCTGAAGATGCTGCCGCAGGTGGTTGCCGAGCTGGACGCCTGCGCCAGCACCCTGGTGTTCACCAATACCCGAGCGCAGTCGGAAATCTGGTATCAGGCATTGCTTGAAGCCCGGCCGGATTGGGCCGGATTAATCGCCCTGCATCACAGTTCATTGTCCCGCGACACCCGCGACTGGGTCGAAAAAGCCTTGAAGGACGGTTTTTTGAAAGCCGTGGTCTGCACCTCAAGTCTGGATCTGGGGGTGGATTTTTTACCCGTCGAACGCGTGCTGCAAATCGGCTCGGCCAAAGGTGTCGCACGCTTGATGCAACGCGCCGGACGTTCGGGACACGCACCGGGACGCAGCTCGCGGGTGACGCTGGTTCCGACCCACAGCCTTGAACTGATCGAAGCGGCAGCCGCCCGCGATGCCGTCGAGCAACGGCGCATTGAACCCCGTCTGTCGCCGCACAAACCGCTGGATGTGTTGGTGCAGCACTTGGTCAGCATGGCCCTCGGCGGCGGATTTTTACCTGATGAGTTGTACGAAGAAGTCCGCGGTGCCTGGGCCTATCGCGATCTGACGCCTGAGGACTGGGCCTGGGCGCTGGCTTTCGTGCGCCATGGCGGGATGTCTCTGACAGCCTATCCGGATTATCGCCGGGTAGAACCGGACGAAAACGGCGTCTGGCGTGTTCCGGACGCGCGCCTCGCGCGGCGCCATCGCATGAGCGTTGGCACCATCGTCAGCGACGCGAGTATTCAATTGAAATTCTGGAGCAAGGGCGGCGGTGGCAAGCAGTTGGGCAGCGTAGAGGAAGGTTTTATCGCTCGACTCAAACCCGGTGATGGCTTCCTCTTCGCCGGGCGTTTGCTGGAGTTGGTGCGAGTGGAAAACATGACGGCCTACGTGAAACGCAGCAGCGTAAAAAAAGCCGCCGTGCCGCGCTGGAATGGCGGACGCATGCCGCTGTCCAGCGAATTGGCCGAAGCCGTGGTCACTCGCTTCAGCGCTGCGGCACGGGGCGAGTTCAGCGGTCCGGAAATGCAGGCCTTGCGACCGTTGCTGGAGGTGCAGCAACAATGGTCCGGGCTGCCAACGGATAAAAGCCTGCTGGCCGAGGCCCTGAAATCCCGCGAGGGCTGGCACCTGTTTCTCTACCCTTTTGCTGGACGCCAGGTGCACCTGGGTCTGGCCAGCCTGCTGGCGTGGCGGGTCAGTCAACGCCTGGCAGTTACGTTCTCCATTGCGGTGAATGATTACGGGCTGGAGTTGCTGAGCGCCACCCATGTGGACTGGGCTGAGCATCTCGACCCGGCGCTGCTCAGTCCTGAGCGCTTGATGGCTGATGTGCTTGCCAGCCTGAATGCGGGCGAGCTGGCCTTGCGCCGTTTTCGCGAGATTGCGCGCATCGCCGGCCTGGTGTTTGCCGGTTATCCAGGTGCGCCGAAAAGTACCCGGCAGGTACAGGCCTCCAGCGGCCTGTTTTTCGAAGTCTTCAAGCAATACGATTCTGACAACTTGCTGCTGGCCCAGGCAGGGGAAGAGGTGTTGCGCGAGGAACTGGATATACGGCGCCTTGAAGAGACACTTGAGCGAATCGGGCGACTCAGGCTCGACCTGCACCCGATCAAACGTCCTACACCGCTGGCCTTTCCACTGCTGGTAGAGCGCATGCGCGAAAGCATGAGCTCGGAAAAACTTGCCGACCGCATCCGCCGCATGGTCAGCGACCTGGAAACGACTGCAGAGACAGGGAAAGCCTGATGAGTACACCCTACCCCGTCCGGCTCGCGGGTGAAGAGCTGTGGCTGTTACCGGAAAAAGCCATCTACTGGCCAGCGCAGGAGGCATTGCTGGTGGCCGATGTGCACTTTGGCAAGGCTGCCGCGTATCGGCGCCTGGGTCAGCCCGTGCCTCAGGGCACTACCACGCAGAACATCCGTGTGCTGGACGCGCTGCTGGCGCGACTGGCGTGTCGGCAACTCATTTTCCTGGGTGACTTCCTGCACGGCCCTGGCTCCCACGCACCGGCTACTTTGAGCGCCCTGGCGCAGTGGCGTGCGCGGCACATCGACCTGCCGATGACATTGATCCGCGGCAATCATGACAAGCGCGCCGGCGACCCGCCCACCTCATTGAACATTCGCGTAGTGCCGGAGCCAATGCTGCTCGGGCCCTTTGCGCTGCAACATGAGCCTGACCCGCACCCCGACCGGCACGTGCTGGCCGGTCACGTCCATCCGGTGTATCGGCTTCAGGGTCGCGGGCGACAAAGCTTGCGCCTGGCGTGCTTCAGGCTTGCAGAGGCTGTCAGCCTGCTACCCGCCTTCGGCGCATTTACCGGCGGGTACCAGGTCGCGCGGGATGACAGTTGCAGATTGTTCGTGATTGGCGACAACGAGATATGGCCGGTGTAGGAGCTCTCGCTCCCACACAGCAATGGCCGAAGCATCAGGCGACTGGCGCCGGTGGCGGCTCGTCCGGCAAGGTGGGCTCGCCTGGCTCGGTCGGTTGCTCATTGGGGGTGTCGGGATCAGGCTGACCGGGAATTCCACCGGCCATGCTCAAGGATGGTTGTGCCAACAGGGACCAGGCCAATACGCCAACCTGATTGGGCTCAAGCCTTGCCAGCTCGGCAGTGATATGCGGGTCGATCTTCATGGAGCACTCCTGAGCAGTGGCCCGGTTCACTGTGCGCGAACCGGGCAGTACACCCCATAGAGTGTCTGCCCGCCAAAGAATTCCCGACATCCGCCGGATGGAGAATCAGGTACGCGGCAGAGTCACGCCACGCTGGCCCTGGTACTTGCCGCCACGATCCTTGTAGGAAACTTCACACTCTTCGTCGGATTCGAGGAAGAGCATCTGCGCCACGCCTTCGTTGGCGTAGATTTTCGCCGGCAGGTTGGTGGTGTTGGAAAATTCCAGCGTTACGTGACCTTCCCACTCTGGCTCGAGCGGGGTGACGTTAACGATGATGCCGCAGCGCGCGTAAGTGCTTTTGCCCAGGCAGATGGTCAATACGTTGCGCGGAATACGGAAGTATTCGACGGTGCTGGCCAGTGCGAAGGAGTTCGGCGGAATGATGCAAACGTCGCTGTGGATGTCGACGAAGCTGCCCGGATCGAAGTTTTTCGGATCGACGATCGACGAGTTGATGTTGGTGAACACCTTGAAATGATTGGTGCAACGCACATCGTAGCCATAGCTCGACACACCGTAGGAGATCACCCGGCTGTCGTCGTTGCCACGTACCTGGCGCTCGACGAAAGGCTCGATCATGCCGTGTTCCTGCGCCATGCGGCGAATCCACTTGTCCGATTTGATGCTCATGGCGGGGTGTCCTGAATAGCGAGGTGGAAAAATTCTGTCCGGCATCTTACCGGGCGCGCCGCCGGGTTCAAAGTGCGCAATAAAATTCTCCCGAGCGCGCCCCCGAATTTCCGGGCCCTCAGTCTATTTTGATGCACCGTCAGTCACGAAATAAGAGAAACCTTCGCAAGAAGCATTGGCACGTCTCGGAAAAAGGGTTAAGGTGGCGCCACTGTGCTGCTTGTGTCACTGAGAATCTCTACACGATATGTTGAATTTCGATCCAACCATCTACAAGAATTTTTCCTGCTCTTTGCACTCAGTCTCGGCCAGGGTTCTTCCTGAGTCGCAGTTATCTTTGTTCAAGGAGTTACACCATGTCTAATCGCCAAACCGGTACCGTTAAGTGGTTCAACGATGAAAAAGGCTTCGGCTTCATCACTCCACAATCCGGTGACGACCTGTTCGTTCACTTCAAAGCTATCCAATCCGACGGCTTCAAAAGCCTGAAAGAAGGCCAACAGGTTTCTTTCATCGCTACCCGCGGTCAGAAAGGCATGCAAGCTGAGGAAGTACAAGTTATCTAACTTGTAGCTTCTTTAGAAAAGAGCCCCGCCCTTAAAAGCGGGGCTTTTTTGTGCCTGTGTGTTTTTGCCAGGGCAAAAGATCGCGGCCCGAGCCTTCGGCAGCTCCTACAGAGTTTTGCATTCATCCTGTAGGAGCTGCCGAAGGCTCGGGCCGCGATCGGACGATCTGTTGATCTTGAGCTTAAGCGCTTATTACCAGGCCACACCAAACCCAGCGGTATACCGGGTCTTCTCCAAATCAGCATCATCAGTACCACTGATGACATCTCGCTCGGCCTTCAGGTTAAGCGAAGCCCACTCGGTCACCTTGTAGCGCAACCCCACCTCGGCATCCAGCGCGTAATCCGCAACGCCTGACAATGGTTTGCCGATTTCGCCATTGGTGAAGAACTCAACCTTCTTGCCGATCAGGTAACGGTTGTAGTCCCACTTCATCGCGACCGAGTAGAAGTTTTCCTTGCCGCCGTCCGCTGTACTCGTAATCGGTGCGGTTGAGCAGCGAACCCAGCGAGAACGCGCCCAGCTCGTCATCCCAGAACTGATAACCCGGACCGGTACCCACTACGCGCTGACGGGACAACTCTTCGACGTAATCACGCTTGTAGTTCAGACGGCCCTGCCAGAACCACTTGTCGGTCAGGAAGCGGTCGAGGGCATATTCGGCGCGCCAGTTGTTGGTGGTGACTTCGTCGTCCTGCACTTCACGGTTGTACTCGCCTTCGGCGGTGTGTCGCCAGCGGCCGTGACGCGCGGTGGTCTTGAAGCCGACGTCGTAATCATCGGTGTCCTTCTCGGCGCGCTGATAGTCCAGCGCCAGATCGACATTGCCCTTCCACACCAGATCCTCGACCACCGGTTTCGGTTTGAGAATCTGCTGAATGCTCGCCAGCTCAACGGTTTTCGGCGCCTCACCGTTGGCCAGGGTGACCTTGCCGTCTTCGGCCGCCGTCAGCGACTTGGACACTTCACCGCTGTATGCGTCCTGCTTGACCAGCAGGTGCTGATCACTGTCCAGGGTTTTGACCTCTTTCCAGTCAATCGTGACCGCACCGGCATATTTGGTCTGGATCAACAGCTTGCCGCCATCGAACACGGTGATAGTGCCGGTCAACTTGTCACCGTTCTTTAACCACACGGTGTCGGCAAGCAGGGGCGTGGACGCACTGAAAACAGCAAGGCACAGCAAGGTTCTGGACAACATAAGCGAATCGAGGGCTCAAGTTTGCGAAAAAAGGTCGGCATTATCCGTAGGAATAAGACCCTGACAAGGACTGACCGGACTATTTCTATTGAGTTCATTTCTCAACTGCACGACGACGGATTACCCTGAAGGCCTCAATCCGACGATGTTCAGGAGGCGCACCCGTGACAGACCCGATCAACGACCGTGAAAGCGAAGCGCAAATCCGACGCACGGCGCTCTACTCGACCCTCGCGCAAGTGCCCGAGGGTAAAGTCGTCAGCTATGGTCAATTGGCAGAACTCGCCGGATTGGGGCGCGCCGCCCGCTGGGTCGGCCGCACGTTGAGTCAGTTGCCCGGCGATACCAAACTGCCCTGGCACCGGGTGCTTGGAGCCGGCGGTCGGATCAGCCTCCCGGTCGGCAGCCCTTCCGGCGATGAACAACGGGCCAGATTGCGCACTGAAGGCCTAACCATCCTGAACAATCGTGTGGATATTCAGCGCCATGGCTGGCGTCCGGTAGAGCACAGCGGTTAGAGTGCGCGCTTTGTTTTCGCAATCTTGAGGCAGACTTCAGCCCATGCCCCGTAAAACCTGGCGCGCCGCGCTAGCCGCTTATGCCAGTCCTTCGACGCTCGTGCTGTTGTTGCTGGGTTTCGCCGCCGGCCTGCCGTACATGCTGGTGTTTTCAACGCTTTCCGTGTGGCTGCGCGAAGCGGGCGTAGCCCGTGAAACCATCGGCTACGCGAGCCTGATCGGCCTCGCTTATGCGTTCAAATGGGTCTGGTCGCCCCTGCTCGAC
The DNA here is from genome assembly GCF_016651255.1 of Pseudomonas sp. TH10. GTDB lineage: Bacteria > Pseudomonadota > Gammaproteobacteria > Pseudomonadales > Pseudomonadaceae > Aquipseudomonas. The sequence goes on along the minus strand of NZ_JAEKEG010000158.1, from coordinate 11,869 downwards.
CAATGGCGCCTGCCGTTACTGGGCAAGCTTGGCCGTCGACGCTCGTGGCTGGTGCTTTCGCAAACACTGGTAATTTTTGGCCTGATCGGCATGGGATTCTGTGATCCGCAGAAGCATTTGTCCTGGCTGATCGCCATCGCCGTTGTCGTCGCCTTCGCCTCCGCAACGCAAGATATCGCGGTCGATGCCTATCGCCTGGAAATCGCCGATGACAGCCGCCAGGCCGCCCTCGCCGCCAGCTACATGTCGGGTTACCGTATTGCCGCATTGCTGGCCACGGCCGGCGCGCTGTTCTTCGCCGAAGGCTTTGGCTCTACGGGCTTCAACTACCAGCATTCAGCCTGGGCCGGCACCTATATCCTGTTCGGCGCCCTGATGATCCCGGCGCTGCTGACCTCTTTCTTCATGCGTGAACCGCCGGTGCCCCTGCGCACGCAACTGCAGGCCGGACGGTACTCCTTCGCACATCAACTGGCTTCCGTGTTCGTACTGATCGTGCTGCTGGTGTCTGTGCCTGCCATGTTCACCCAGCTGTACAACACCGATTTCGCCAGCGTGCTGTTCGAAGGCCACAGCGTGCTCGACCTGCTACTGGAAGACCGCGCGTTCCTGCGGGCCATTCTCTATACCACACTGACCTTCATGTGCCTGTCGGCCATGGGTCGCCGCGGCCTGGCACCGGTGCTGACGCCGGTCAACGACTTCATCCTGCGCTACCGCTGGCAGGCGCTGCTGCTGCTGGGCCTGATCGCCACCTATCGAATGTCGGACACAGTGATGGGCGTAATGGCCAACGTGTTCTACATCGACCAGGGCTTTACCAAGGATCAGATTGCCAGTGTCAGCAAAATCTTCGGCCTGATCATGACCCTCGTGGGCGCCGGCATGGGCGGCCTGCTGATCGTGCGCTTTGGCATTCTGCCGATTCTGTTCATCGGCGGCGCAGCCTCGGCGGCCACGAATCTTCTATTCGTGATGCTCGCCGACATGGGCCCGAACCTGAAGATGCTGGTGGTGACCATTTCCCTCGACAACTTCAGTTCCGGCCTGGCGACCTCGGCGTTCGTCGCCTATCTGTCGAGCCTGACCAACTTGAAGTTCTCCGCGACACAATATGCTCTGCTCAGCTCGATCATGCTCCTGCTGCCGCGCCTTATGGGCGGCTATTCCGGTGTCATGGTCGAGAAGTTCGGCTACCACAGCTTCTTCCTTATCACCGCGTTGCTCGGCGTCCCGACCCTGCTCCTGATCGCGTTGCACTGGTATCCAGGAAAGCCGCCGCGCAGGGCCGACGCCGACACCGGAACCCGATTCCTGACACCTGCGGCCGAAGAACCTCTTTAGCTGGAAAATTCGCGCTGCGAGCGGGAAGAATCCCGCCGTTGCACCTCACCGCCGGCCGCACGCCTGTACGTCAGCAAAACTCGCCGGTACACTGCTCCGTCATTTCCAGTCATAGCAACCGACAACGGCCAACCATGCGCACCAGTCAATTTTTGCTCGCCACACAGAAAGAAACGCCTTCCGATGCGGTCGTGATCAGCCACCAGCTGATGCTGCGCGCCGGCATGATCCGCAAACTCGCCTCGGGCCTGTACACCTGGCTGCCCATGGGCCTGCGGGTTATGCGCAGGGTTGAAGCCATCGTTCGCGAAGAGATGAACGCTGCCGGCTCTCTGGAAGTGTTGATGCCGAGCACCCAACCGGCCGAGTTGTGGCAGGAATCCGGGCGCTGGGAAGAATACGGCCCTGAACTGCTGCGCATCAAAGACCGCCACGGTCGCGACTTCTGCGCGGGCCCGACCCACGAAGAAGTGATCACCGATCTGATGCGCAACGAGTTGAGCAGCTACAAACAGCTGCCCATCAACCTGTATCAGATCCAGACCAAATTCCGTGACGAAATCCGTCCACGCTTCGGTTTGATGCGCGGCCGCGAATTCATCATGAAAGACGCGTACTCGTTCCACGCCGATCAAGCGTCGCTGCAGGTTACCTACGACCGCATGCACCAGGCGTACTGCAACGTGTTCACCCGTTTGGGCCTGAAATTCCGTCCGGTTGAAGCCGACAACGGTTCGATCGGTGGCGCGGGTTCGCATGAATTCCACGTGCTCGCCGAATCCGGCGAAGACGATATCGCCTTCAGCAACGGTTCCGACTACGCGGCGAACATCGAAAAAGCCGAAGCCGTGCCCCGGGAAACCTCCCGCCCAGCGCCAACTGAAGAGCTGCGCCTGGTCGACACCCCGGACACCAAGACAATTGCCGCCCTGGTGGAAAAATTCAATCTGCCGATTGAAAAGACTATCAAGACCCTGATCGTCCACGCGGAAGAAGAAGGCAAGCTGATCGCGCTGGTGATTCGTGGTGACCACGAACTCAACGAGATCAAGGCTGCCCAGCAACCTGGCGTGGCAAGCCCGTTGGTCATGGCTACCGACTCCGAACTGCGCGACGCCATTGGCGCTGGCGCCGGTTCCCTCGGCCCGCTGAACCTGCCACTGCCAATCATCATCGACCGCTCGGTCGAACTGATGAGCGACTTTGGCATCGGCGCGAACATCGACGACAAGCACTACTTCGGCGTGAACTGGGAACGCGACTTGCCGGTTCCGACCGTTGCCGACCTGCGTAATGTAGTCACCGGCGACCCAAGCCCGGACGGCAAAGGCACGCTGGAAATCAAGCGCGGCATCGAAGTCGGGCACATCTTCCAGCTGGGCAACAAGTACAGCAAGGCGATGAAGTGCGAAGTGCTGGGCGAGAACGGCAAACCGGTGACCCTGGAAATGGGTTGCTACGGCATTGGCGTGTCCCGCGTGGTGGCTGCGGCCATCGAACAGAACAACGACGCCAACGGGATCATCTGGAGTGACACACTCGCTCCATTCCAGATCGCGCTGGTACCGCTGCGCTACGATAACGAACAGGTCCGCGAAGCCACCGACAAGCTGTACGCAGAATTGACGGCGGCCGGTTTCGAAGTGTTGCTGGACGACCGCGACAAGAAAACCAGCCCGGGCATCAAGTTTGCAGACATGGAGCTGATCGGTATTCCTCACCGGATCGTGGTCAGCGACCGTGGCCTCGCCGATGGCAACCTGGAATACAAGAGCCGTACCGAAGGCGAAGCGCAAGCATTGCCGGTGGCCGACGTATTGTCCTTCCTGCAGGCCCGTATCCGCCGCTGACACCAGATAGAGAAGTCATGTTCAAGCGAAACACCTTAGGCCTCGGTGGTGCCGCCCTGTGCGGTGCCCTGCTGGTCAGCGGCTGTGCCAATCACATGTCGCAACGCAGCGAGCACGAGGAACGTGTCGAGCGCAAATTGCTCGATCATAGCCTGCAGGTCGATGTCGGCGAGCCCAAGGTGCTTGAGCTGCCGCAACGCCGGGTGAAAATCCACGAGCAGAAGACCTTCGAAGTCACCGAGTTCGAGGTCACTCGCCATTACGACCGCTACACGCCCTACCAACCCTGGCGGGAGGCTTACGAGATTCCGCTGGGCGCCGTGGCTGTGGTGGCCGGCGTCGGCGCGAACGTGGTCAATGTGTTCGCCCTGGGCAATCTGCCGGACAGCGTGACCCAGGACTGGCTGAGCTACGGTTTCGCCGGGCTCAATCCGTTCATGAACGTGCAATCCCATGGTCGCGCTCAGCAGAACCTGGCGGGTATCGACGAGGTCCAGCTCGACAAGCGCACCGAGTACTCGAGCCTGCCATGGAGCGAGCGCCCGGTGCAGGTCAAGGCCGGCAAGGAGACGTTCGAGCTGACTACCGACAAGAATGGCGTGCTACGCCTGAACCTGCTGGACAGCCCGTTCGCTGAACATGACATCAATCATCTGACCCGCTTGCTGATCAGCGTCGCGGACGGCCAGGACGAGGTACACGTCAATACGTCCCTGGCCGTCAGCAGTTCACTGCGCGGCAAACTGCTCGAAGCTCACGGGCTGATCTACGACGACCTCGAAGACGACGAAGTAAGCCAGTGGGTGCACCGGGTCAAGCGCCTGTCGGAGCTGGGGCTGGAGGAAGAAGCCACTGAACTGGAACAGAGCCTGATCGAACTGACTCGCAATGATCCGGAGCTACAGACCGAATTCCTCAAGTCCTTGACCAAGGATGCCGGGCGGCTGGTGGCGGATCCGGGGCCGAATTCGAATTAAAGTCTCTTCAAAGATCGCAGCCTTCGGCAGCTCCTACCAGGGCGGCGCGCTTCCTGCAGGAGCTGCCGAAGGCTGCGATCTTGACTTGAAAAACTACCGCTCAAACAACTCCATCTGCTCAAACCCACCCCGCAAATCCTCAAGCCGCACCCCGACCCCCAACAACCGTACCGGCTTGCCGCCGCGATTGAACGCCTGGGTCAGCAGCAGCTGATAACTCCCCAGATCCCGCCCTGCCCCGGCCTGCTCCAGCGTCGTCTGGGTAAAGTCATGAAACTTCACTTTGACGAACGGCTTGCCCGGTCGATAACTGCTGTCGATCCGTGCCATGCGCGTTTTCAGGGTCTCCAACAGTTCCGGCAACTTATCCAGGCAACTGCGCAGATCAGGCAGATCGACGTCGTAGGTGTTTTCCACGCTGATCGACTGACGCCGACTGTCGTTGTGCACCAGGCGATCATCGATCCCACGGGCCAGGGTCCACAATCGCTCACCAAAACTGCCGAATTCGCGGACCAGCGCCAACTTGTCCCACTCACGTAAATGCGAGCAATCGACAATCCCAAGTCGCCCCAGCTTGTCCGCAGTCACCTTGCCGACCCCGTGCAATTTGCTTACCGGCAAGCCACTGACAAAGTCCTCGACCTGATCCGGTGTAATCACAAACAAACCATTGGGCTTCTTCCAGTCACTGGCGATCTTCGCCAGAAACTTGCTCGGCGCCACGCCCGCAGACACAGTGATATGCAACTGATTGGAGACTCGGCGACGGATGTCCTGAGCAATGCGTGTGGCGCTGCCGCCGAAATGCGCACTGTCAGACACGTCCAGATAAGCCTCGTCGAGCGACAAGGGCTCGATCAGGTCGGTGTAATCTGCAAAGATCGTGTGAATTTCTTTCGAGGCCTCGCGATAGGCATCCATGCGCGGCTTGACGATGGTCAGGTCGGGGCACAGCTTCAAGGCATGTCCCGAAGCCATCGCCGAGCGTACGCCGTAAGCCCGCGCCTCGTAATTGCAGGTAGCAATCACGCCGCGTCGATCTGCCGAACCACCCACCGCGAGTGGCTTGCCGGCCAGACGCGGGTCATCGCGCATCTCGATGGCGGCGTAAAAACAATCGCAGTCGATGTGGATGATTTTTCGCTGAGTCATGTCAGAAAAGGAAACGTGGCGAGCCGGATCGGCAGTATCTCACTGACACCTGTATATAGCACCAGTGGTCTGAATGTTCTTTCTGAGCGGTAGGAAAAGTCCTTTGGATTTATTTTATCAATCGGAAAACGCCAGCCAATAGAGCTGAAAGCCTTGCCCCGCCTGCCCTGCAGCTATAGAAACACCCGATAAAATGCGCTAACCGATTGAACCTCAACAGATTTTATCCAGATTGCGGGTTGACACCCCGGCGTTCCTCTGTAGAATGCCGACACACAGACGCGGGATGGAGCAGTCTGGTAGCTCGTCGGGCTCATAACCCGAAGGTCGTCGGTTCAAATCCGGCTCCCGCAACCAAACATCAAAAAAGGCTACTCGAAAGAGTGGCCTTTTTTGTGCGCGTCTTTTTTGCATCCAACGAAGATAAATGAGTCGGCGCACTCAGGCTGCGCAAAAAACAGAAATCGTTCTGATTCCGAAACTTAGCGCAGCATCGCCCCCGCCCATCGCTGTTTTACGCTTATTTGGCTTGTTTCAGGATTAGCGGTTGACACCTTGCCGTTCGCCTGTAGAATGCCGCCACACAGACGCGGGATGGAGCAGTCTGGTAGCTCGTCGGGCTCATAACCCGAAGGTCGTCGGTTCAAATCCGGCTCCCGCAACCAAACATCAAAAAAGGCTACTCGAAAGAGTGGCCTTTTTTGTATCTGTCGAAAAAGTCCTTTCGCAACAATGATCTGTCACCATGTGGCAGGCCGATGGGTATCACTCCAGCCTTGAGTTCGGTCTATGCTGGTCCGAGGCGTTTACCGCACCGGCCCATGGCGTGCCGTCACCCGTTGAGGGTGAGTGGCATTAATATTTGTGATTATTTTTTTCTACAGGGATTGGTAACTTGGCTGGATACCCCCATCCTGTCGCGCACAATCCAAGAGGTGATTGATGCGCGCCAACTCGTCTGATTCACAAGACACCGTCACAGCGGAACATCCGATCAAACCCGAGCGTTTGCGCTTGCTGGATCGGTTGAGCAAGTACCGTCAACCCATTGGTCTGGCGGTCACGCTGCTGTTGTTCGCCATTGCGCTGATTGCCTGTCGTCATCTGCTTGCCGAGCTCGATCTCGATGCGCTGCACGACTCGATCCTCGACGTGCCGAAACCCGCCCTGCTCGGCGCGTTCGGCGCGACCGTGGTCGGCTTCATTATTCTGCTGGGCTACGAATGGTCAGCCAGTCGCTATGCCGGTGTGACATTGCCACCGCGTACGCTGGCCCTCGGCGGCTTTACCGCGTTTGCGATTGGTAACGCCATCGGCCTTTCGCTGTTGTCCGGCGGTTCGGTGCGCTACCGTTTATATGCGCGGCTGGGTCTGGGGGCGTCAGAAGTCGCGCACATGACCTTGTTTGCCAGTCTGTCGCTGGGTTGTGCCCTGCCGCCGCTGGCAGCGCTGGCGACACTGAGTGACTTGCCTGCTGCCTCTCAGGCACTGGGTTTGTCCGAAGGCCTGCTCGGCACAGTCGCCGCGGTCGTGCTGTTGCTTGGCGCAGTGCTGGCTATCGGCATCTATCGTCGGCGCCTGCCGGAACAGCCGTTGCGCGACAACCTGCTGGTCAGGGTCGGTCGCCGCACCCTGCGCCTGCCGGGTCGACGTCTGACGTTCCTGCAGTTGATCATCACCGCACTGGATGTGGCCGCAGCCGCTACCGTGCTGTACCTGCTGTTGCCAGAAGCGCCACCCTTCGGCGCCTTCCTGTTGGTGTACCTGCTGGCATTGGCTGCCGGCGTACTCAGCCACGTACCCGGTGGCGTCGGTGTGTTCGAAGCGATCCTGCTGGCCGCTTTCGCCGACAAGCTCGGTGCCGCGCCTCTCGCCGCTGCGCTGCTGCTGTATCGCCTGATCTATGTGGTGTTGCCGTTGTTGGTGGCCTGCGTATTCCTGCTGATCAACGAAGGTCAGCGCCTGTTCCAGACCCAGACCATGCGCGCAGCGTCTGGTCTCGCAGCGCCGATTCTGGCGGTGCTGGTGTTCTTGTCCGGCGTGGTGCTGCTGTTCTCCGGTGCGACCCCGGAAATCGACACCCGCCTGGAACACATCGGTTTTCTGATCCCGCATCGTCTGGTCGACGCTTCGCACTTTGGCGCGAGCCTGATCGGCGTGCTCTGCCTGATGCTCGCTCAGGGCCTGCGCCGACGCCTGTCGGCGGCGTGGATGCTGACCACCATTCTGCTGTTGGTTGGCGCCCTGCTCTCGCTGCTCAAAGGCTTCGACTGGGAAGAAGCCTGCCTGTTGATCCTGACCGCCAGCCTTGCTCGGTGTGTTCCGTCGCTCGTTCTATCGCCCGAGTCGCTTGACCGAACTGCCCTTCTCGCCGCTGTACCTGGTGTCGAGCCTGTGCGTGCTGGGAGCATCCATCTGGCTGCTGCTGTTTGCCTACCAGGATGTGCCTTACAGCCATCAACTCTGGTGGCAGTTCACCCTTGATGCAGACGCGCCACGTGGCCTGCGTTCGCTGCTCGGCGCTGCCGTGCTGTTGCTGGTGATCGCGCTGACATGGCTGCTGCGCACCGCGCGCCCGGTCATTCACTTGCCGACGCCTGATGAACTCGATCGTGCGGCAAAGATTCTGATGGCTTCGTCGCAACCCGACGGCGGCCTGGCGCTGACCGGTGACAAGGCGCTGCTGTTTCACCAGAACGATGAAGCGTTTCTGATGTACGCGCGCCGTGGCCGCAGCCTGGTGGCGCTGTACGACCCGATCGGCCCCGGCCAGCAACGCGCCGAGATGATCTGGCAGTTCCGCGACCTCTGCGATATTCACCACGCCCGCCCGGTGTTCTACCAGGTGCGCGCGGAGAACCTGCCGTACTACATGGACATCGGCCTGACCGCGATCAAGCTCGGCGAGGAAGCCCGGGTCGATCTGCAGCGCTTTGACCTGGAAGCCAAGGGCAAAGAGATGAAGGATCTGCGCTACACCTGGAACCGTGGCTCCCGCGACGGTCTGTCGCTGGAGATCCACGAGCCGGGCCAGGCGCCGATGGATGAGCTAAGAGTGATTTCCGATGCGTGGCTGACCGGCAAGAATGTGCGCGAGAAAGGCTTCTCCCTCGGCCGTTTCAGCGACGATTACCTGAAGCATTTCCGCATCGCGGTGATTCGCTTCGAGGGCCGCCCGGTGGCGTTCGCCAACCTGCTCGAGACTTACAGCCACGACCTGGCCAGCCTCGACCTGATGCGCGCGCACCCGGACGCTCCAAAGCTGACCATGGAATTCATGATGATCGGCCTGATTCAACATTATAAAAGTCATGGATACGCGCGTTTCAGCCTGGGCATGGTGCCGCTGTCGGGGTTGCAACCCCGGCGTGGTGCACCGCTGACCCAGCGCCTGGGTTCGATGGTTTTCCGCCGTGGTGAGCAGCTGTACAACTTCCAAGGCTTGCGCCGCTTCAAAGACAAGTTCCAGCCTGACTGGGAACCCCGTTATATGGCCGTGCCCGCCGGACTCGATCCGCTGGTGGCGCTGGCCGACACTGCTGCCCTGATCGCGGGCGGCTTGACTGGATTGGTGAAACGCTGATGATTCAACGCTCCCTGAAGTACATCCTGGCCGCACTGATCGTGCTGGCCGTGATTGCCGGCGGCGGTTACTGGTACCTGAAACGCCCGGCACCGGAACCGACCGTCGAACAGCTCAACCCGGCCGATGGTGCGGCCATGACCCGCGTCATTCCCGGCACCAAGGCCAAGGCCCAAGTGCTGATCGCGGTTAATGACGACCAGAAACTCAGTGAAAAGCAACTGACCACCCTGAGCCGCAGCGCCTCGGCGCAAATCGTCCAGGTGATTCTGCCGAAGGACTGCCTGCTGCAAAGCCGCGCCCTGCAATCGGGCCTGCGTGAACTGAATGGCCCGGCCACATTGGTCAGCGGCATCGGTCCTGGTGCCGTGCTGGCCTGGCGCTGGTTGTCGGAACAGAAAGACGACAAGGCCCAAGCCGTCTCCGTTGACCTCGCTCTGGAAAAGGGTGGCTGCACGCACCTGCTGCCGAAAAGCGCAGCGCACGGTCGCTGGCTGGCAGCCTGGAACGATAACCCGGACGACACCAGCGCCGGCTTCGTGCGCGATCAACCGAACGCCGAAACCAGCATCAGCGACTACGACATCAACCTGCCGCAAGTCCTGAACAACGAGCTTCGCAAGATCCTGGTCGGCGGCGACAAGGCCGCCGGCGGCCTGCAGATACCGGTCGTTGAAGTGCCGGCAGGACAGGCCAACGACACCGTCACCCTGTTCCTCTCCGGTGACGGCGGCTGGCGCGACCTCGACCGCGATGTAGCGGGTGAGATGGCCAAGATCGGCTATCCGGTGGTCGGCATCGACACCTTGCGCTACTACTGGCAGCACAAGAGCCCGGAGCAAAGCGCACTGGACCTGACCGAACTGATGCAGCACTACCGGCAGAAATGGGGCACCAAGCGCTTCATCCTGACCGGCTACTCATTTGGCGCCGATGTGCTGCCTGCGATCTACAACCGCCTGGAGTCCGCCGAGCAGCAACGCGTCGACGCAATCATCCTGCTGGCCTTCGCCCGCACCGGTAGCTTCGAGATCGAAGTCGAGGGGTGGCTGGGCAACGCCGGCAAGGAAGCCGCCACGGGCCCGGAGATGGCTAGGTTGCCAGCGCAGAAAGTGGTCTGCATCTACGGTGAAGAGGAGGCCGATGAAAGCGGCTGCACCGACAAGACGGCCGTGGGTGAGGCGCTGAAATTGCCGGGCGGGCATCACTTTGACGAGAACTATCCGAAACTGGCTCAGCAGCTGGTGGACGTGATCGAGAAGCGCCAGAGCAAGGACAAGGTGACTGAGGAGTAATCCTCTCCCCACAAAAAGCCCCCGCCACTTCACAGTAGCGGGGGCTTTTTATTTGCACCCCATCCCACAGTATTCTTGTCAGCCCCTTACATCTCGACCTGCGTCCCCAACTCAATCACCCGGTTCAACGGCAAATTAAAGAACCGCAAATTGCCATTGGCATTCTTCAACATGAACGCAAACAACGCTTCACGCCAACGCGCCATCCCCTCCAGTTTCGAGGCGATCACCGTTTCGCGGCTGAGGAAGTACGTGGTGCGCATCGGGCTGAAATCCAGATCGTCCAGATGACACAGCTTCAGCGCCTGCGGCACGTCGGGCTCGTCGGCGAAGCCGAAGTGGAGGATCACTCGGAAGAAGCCATCGCCGTAGGAATCCACTTCGAAACGCCGAGATGGCGGCACACGCGGGATGTCTTCGTAAACCACGGTCAGCAGCACGACTTGTTCGTGCAGTACCTGGTTATGCAACAGGTTGTGCAACAGCGCATGCGGTACGGCGTCGGAGCGCGCAGTGAGGAACACGGCGGTGCCCTGCACACGATGCGGCGGCTGCACGCGGATGCTGCTGATGAAGATCGGCAGCGGCAGCGCGCCTTCGTCCAGACGCTCGACCAGCAGTTGCTTGCCGCGCTTCCAGGTGGTCATCAACACAAACAGTGCAATACCGGCGATCACCGGGAAGGCGCCGCCCTGCACGATTTTCGGCACGTTGGCGGCGAAGTACAGACCGTCCACCAGCAGGAAACCAATCAACACCGGCACCGCGAGGATCGGTGGCCATTTCCACAGCAGCAGCATGACGGCCGACACCAGAATGGTGGTCATCAGCATCGTGCCAGTCACCGCCACACCGTAGGCCGAGGCCAATGCGCCAGAGGATTCGAAGCCCAGCACCAGCAAGACAACGCCGACCATCAGCGACCAGTTCACCGCGCCAATGTAGATCTGACCCTGTTCAGCGCTGGAGGTGTGCTGGATGTACATGCGCGGGATGTAACCGAGCTGGATCGCCTGACGGGTCAGGGAGAACGCACCTGAGATCACCGCTTGCGAAGCGATCACGGTGGCCAGCGTCGACAGGCCTACCAGCGGAATCAACGCCCAGCTTGGCGCCAACAGATAGAACGGGTTACGTGCTGCTTCCGGGTTTTCCAGGAGCAAGGCGCCCTGACCGAAGTAGTTGAGTACCAACGCCGGCAGCACCAGGATGAACCACGCGCGGGCAATCGGCTTGCGGCCGAAGTGGCCCATGTCGGCATACAGCGCTTCGGCACCGGTCAGCGCCAGCACCACAGCGCCTAGAATCGCCACGCCCATGCCTGGATGCACGATAAAGAAGCGCACGCCCCACACCGGGTTCATTGCCTGCAGCACTTCGGGGTGTTGCAAGATGCCGTGGACACCCAGGGCGCCGAGTACCAGGAACCAGGTCACCATGATGGGGCCGAAGAGGATGCCGATCCGCGCTGTACCGTGCTTCTGGATCAGAAATAACCCGACCAGCACCACCAGCGACAACGGCACCACCCAATGGTCGATGCCATCAAATGCCAGGCCCAGGCCTTCAATTGCCGAGAGAACGGAAATCGCCGGGGTGATCATGCTGTCGCCGTAGAACAGCGCCGCGCCGATCAGGCCACAGACCACCAACAGGCTGCGCAAC
>NZ_JAEKEG010000157.1 GCF_016651255.1 Pseudomonas sp. TH10 | reverse complement strand
ATCTGAAATCTGCCGTCAAGGCCTAATTACGCCTTCCTGGCAGAAGAGGCCTTTTTAGCCCATAACCGCGGTATTCGACGGGACACAACAGGCAGCCGCATTACCAAAAGCAGCCCTCCTATAGATGCGTAGATGGCCCACTCTTCAAGATCAGCACGCACAATCCACAACATATGCAGCAAACCAAGCCCGAGCACCACATAGGCCAATCGATGCAGCTTCTTCCAGCGAGCGCCTAATCGGCGCTGGCTGTATCGGTTCGACGTCACGGCCATTGCGAGCAGGCAGAGAAATGCCAGGGCCCCGACAATGATGTAAGGCCGCTTGCGCAACTCGACACCCAGCTGCGACCAGTCAAACCCAAGGATAAATGCCATATACCCGCACAGATGCAGGACCACATAGGCAAAACACCATAATCCGAGCTGGCGGCGCACGGCGATCCACCCCGCCCAACCGCTGAGTTTGTGCAGTGGCGTCATCGCCAGCGTGACCAGCAGCAGTATGAGGGTACCCAGCCCCAGGCGATCAACCAGCACCTTACCGGGATCAGGCCCAAGCACATCTGCCCAGGCCTGGTACAACCACAAGACCGGCCAGACGGCGGCGGCGATGAACACGCCGATTCGCCAGTACGGGAAACGCATCAGTAGTTCTTCCGCAAATCGAGCCCTGTATATAGAGAAGCGACTTCTTCCGAGTAGCCGTTGAACATCTGGGTGTCCCGCACGTTCGGCTTGAACAGGCCACTGGGCAGGCGCCGCTCGCGGGCCTGGGTCCAGCGTGGGTGATCGACCGTTGGATTCACGTTCGCGTAAAAGCCATATTCATCTGCGGCAAGACTCTGCCAGGTCGTCTTGGGCTGCTCGCTGACCAGGCTGATCCGCACAATGGACTTGATGCTCTTGAAGCCATACTTCCAGGGCACCACCAACCGCAGCGGCGCACCGTTCTGGTTGGGCAACTCGCGCCCGTACATGCCCACCGCAAGAATCGCCAGCGGATTCATCGCCTCATCCAGGCGCAAACCTTCGACATAGGGCCAGTCGATCAAGGCGAAACCGGAACGCTGTCCGGGCATGGTCTTGGGGTCCTGCAAGGTTTCGAAGCGGATGTACCTGGCACTGGCGCTCGGCTCCACCTGTTTGAGCAATGCCGAGAGGGGAAAGCCAAGCCAGGGAATGACCATCGACCAGGCTTCCACACAACGCAGGCGGTAAATGCGCTCTTCCAGCTGATAGGGCTTCATGAAGTCTTCCAGCGCGTACCGCCCCGGCTTACCCACCTCCCCGTCTACAACCACACTCCAGGGTTCGGTCTTCAGCGCGCCCGCGTTCGCCGCGGGGTCGCCTTTTTCGGTGCCGAACTCATAAAAGTTGTTGTAGTGGGTCGCATCCTTGAATGGCGTGATCGCCTCATCCTTGACTGTCACCGCACCCCAACGCGTAGCGGGAAGTTTCTCGGAGAACCAGGAAGGCGCCTTGCCAGGCTCGACGTCGGCGTAGCGGGACGCCTCTTCGGCGCTGACCCAACGCGGCAGGCTGCCAACGGCCAATCCGGCAACGGCAGCGCCAAGGACGTTACGTCGAGATAAATACAGGGATTGAGGCGTGACGTCCGACTCATGGCAGTCAGACGCCTGGGGGATCTTGATCAGCATGGCTACTCCGCAGTTTTGGAGGACAGATGCACCAAATTAGACTGCGGAGTATGAGGGATATCAGGCGTTTTTGTTCCGGCGAAGTCTTAATAGATATTGCACCGGACCAGAGGCTGCGTAAGCAAGGAACACCAGTAACAGAATACGCGGCGGATCACTGAATACCACTGCGAACACCAGCACCACGGCCAGGATTGCCACGAACGGCACCCGCCCTTTCAAGTCCAGCTCTTTAAAGCTGTTGTACTTGATGTTGCTGACCATCAGCATCCCGGCTGCCGCCACCATCAGCGCGACCAGGAACGACATCCTGGAGCCCTGAATCCCGTAATCGCTGAACGCCCAGACAATCCCCGCCACCACGCCAGCAGCTGCCGGACTGGCAAGCCCGATAAAGTAGCGCTTGTCCGCCGTACCGACCTGGGTGTTGAAACGGGCCAGACGCAAGGCTGCACCTGCTACATAGATGAAGGCGACCATCCAGCCGACCTTGCCCATGTCGCCCAGTGCCCAGCCGAAGGCCAGCAACGCCGGCGCAACACCGAATGCGACCATGTCCGACAGCGAGTCGTACTCGGCACCAAACGCGCTTTGCGTATTGGTCATGCGCGCAACCCGACCGTCGAGGCCGTCGAGCACCATTGCGACGAAAATCGCGATCGCCGCAAACGCGAAATACTTGCTCGCGTTCGCTGCATCACCAGCACTCAAGGCAGCCTGCGCACTCATCGAATTGATGATGGAATAGAAACCTGCGAACAGATTCGCAGTGGTGAACAAATTCGGCAGCAGATAGATACCACGATGCCGGACTTTACGACCTTCTGCGTCGTGCCCTTCTTCGATGTGTTCATCGATGGGCAGCAGGCTTTCGGCGTCAGAAGCCTTGTTCGGCTCTTCGGGACGTTCGCTCATGGACATTACCTTGCAACGGTTTGGAAAAATTCGACAGGTGTCTGGGACGACGGTTCGGCCACAAACGATGCAGCTTTATACCAGAACCACCGGCGCAAACGAAAAAACGCGGCCGAGGCCGCGTTTTTTGTACAAGGGACGACGACTTAGTTTTTGGCTTTGTCGACGATCTTGTTG
>NZ_JAEKEG010000156.1 GCF_016651255.1 Pseudomonas sp. TH10 | reverse complement strand
GGTGAACGCATCGAGTGCGCCGAAGGGCTCGTCCATCAGCAATACGCGCGGGTCGGCGGCGAGGGCGCGGGCGAGGCCGACGCGCTGTTTCTGGCCACCGGAAAGTTGCCAGATGCGGCGGCTTTCGAAACCGGAAAGGTCAACCAGCGCGAGCATGTCGCGGGCGATCTTTTCGCGTTTGCCCTTGGCGACGCCGGCCAGTTCCAGACCGAACGCAACGTTGGCCAGCACGTCCTGCCAGGGCAGCAGGGCATCGTCCTGGAACACTACGCCACGCTCGGCGCTTGGGCCTTTGACCGGCACGCCGTCGAGGGTGATGCGCCCGGCGCTCGGTTCGACGAAACCGGCAATCAGGTTCAACAGCGAAGTCTTGCCACTGCCGGACGGGCCGAGGGCGACCAGCAATTGCTGAGGCCCCAGAGTCAGAGAAATATCCGCCAGCACCGGTTCCGGGCTGCCCGGGTACTGTGCGCTGATGCGCTCCAGCTGTAGCAAAGCCATCGCGGTTAACTCCCGATCAATTGGTGATGTATTTGGCGCTGACGTACGGTGCGTAGTCCGGCAGAACGGCTTCGACTTTGCCTTGCTCCTTGAGGAACGCGGCGGTGTCGGTGATGGCTTTGGTGGTCGGTGCGCCGAGGTCGCTGACCTGATCCGCCGCCAGTGGGTAGACGTTGCCTTGCAGCAGCAATGGAATGTCGCTGGCCTTGGCGCCGGAGAGTTTCACCAGTTTGTCGACGTTGGATTGATCGGCGAGCCAGGCTTTCGGGTCTTTGCGGTAGTCGGCGTAGGCATCGAGGGTGACCTTGGCGAAAGCGGTGACGATTTCCGGGTGCTTCTCGGCGAAGTCTTTGCGCACGATCCACGCATCGAAGGTCGGCGCGCCAAACTTGGCCAGCTCACCGGAGGTGATCAGCACTTTGCCGTTTTCCTTGGCCACGCCGAGTGCCGGATCCCAGACGTAAGTGGCGTCGATATCACCGCGTTTCCACGCGGCGATGATCGCTGGCGGCGCGAGGTTGAGCACGGTGACTTTCGACGGATCGATGTTCCAGTGCTTCAGCGCCGCGAGCAGGCTGTAGTGACCGGTGGACACGAACGGCACGGCGATTTTCTTGCCGATCAGGTCTTGCGGGGTCTTGATCCCGGAGCCGTCGCGGGCGACGAGTGCTTCGGCGGCGCCGATCTGGGTGGCGATCAGGAAGGTTTCCACCGGTACTTTGCGGGTGATCGCAGCAGTCAGGGGGCTGGAGCCGAGGTAGCCGATCTGTACGTCGCCGGAGGCAATGGCGGCAATGATGTCGGCGCCGTTATCGAATTTGCGCCAGTCGATCTTGGCGTTGGTGGCTTTTTCATAGGCGCCGTCGGCCTGGGCGACTTTCGCCGGGTCTACGGTGGTTTGATAGGCGACGGTGAGGTCCGCGGCCTGGGCGAAGAAGCTCGCCGCAGCCAGCGAAGCGGCCGCCAGGAGGCGAAGGGGGAAATGCAGTTTCATCGGAGAAGCTCCTCAACAGGCGGCCGGGAGTTGGCGTGTGAGGAGACTAAATGATCTAAGAATTAGTAAATAAATAACTTTTTCGAATGAGCTTATGAGCGGAAAAAGCGAAGGATCAAAAGATCGCAGCCTGCGGCAGCTCCTACACAGGTCGCGTGCAGGCTCGGGGGACTGCGTGGCGCGGCAAAAAAATCGCAGACTCCAGCCGATCCCTGTAGGAGCTGCCGCAGGCTGCGATCTTTTAAAGCTGCCGATTAATTACTGATCGCCAGGATGCTCGCCTGATACGATCCGACAAACACATCGAAATCGCCGACTTCGTTCTGCTCAAGTTCAGCCTGTGCGGCCAGCGAGGTGCGCGCCAGCTCTTCAAACTTCGCCTGCTCATCCGCCGCCAATGGTTCGCTACGGAAAAACTCGGCATGCGCCTGGCTCTGACGCAGCGAGAACTGCGCGAAGCTTTCCTTGTGTTCAGCCATCGCCGCCAACACCTGTGCCGACGGCGTCAGGGACGGGTCGCGGACCTTGGCCAGTTGTGCGTCCAGCGCCTTGCTGTGCGCATCGCCGCCATGGCTCTGATCGAGCAGCGCGGCCAGCGGAGCGATTTGCTCCAGCAACTCGGCCGCCCAAGCCTTCATCTCGACCGGCTGACCATCACGCTGCAGTTGCAGGCCCGGGCGGCGACCTTCCTTGACCACGCTGAGGAAGTTCGAGGTTGCGTTGCTGCAGCTGGTGTTGGTCAGCAGCGGGCTGTCGTTGAGTGCGCAAAACAGCAGGAATGCGTCGAGGAAGCGCGACTCGGTCAGGTCGATGCCCATCGGCAGGAACGGGTTGATGTCCAGGCAGCGCACTTCGACGTACTGAATGCCACGGGCCACCAACGCCTGAATCGGCCGCTCGCCGGTATAGGTCACGCGTTTCGGGCGGATGTTGGAGTAGTACTCGTTTTCGATCTGCAGGATGTTGGTGTTGAGCTGCACCCACTCGCCATCCTTGTGCGTGCCGACTCCGACGTACGGCGCGTAGGGCGTGGCCACGGCTTTGCGCAGGCTGTCGGTGTAACTCGCCAGATCGTTGTAGCACGGTGTCAGGCCAGCCTGGGCGTTGCTCTGGTAACCGAGGTCGCTCATGCGCAGGCTGGTCGCGTAAGGCAGGTACAGCGTGTCCGGATCGAGTTGTTCCAACTGATGCGAACGACCGCGCAGGAAACCCGCATCCAACGCCGGCGAAGCACCAAAGAGGTACATCAGCAGCCAGCTGTAGCGCCGGAAGTTACGGATCAGCGCGATGTAGGAGACCGACTGGTAATCGCGGTCAGTGCCGACAAAACCTTCGGCTTCCTTAAGCAACGGCCAGAGCTTTTCCGGCAGGGAAAAATTGTAGTGAATCCCGGCAATGCACTGCATGGTCTTGCCATAACGCAGGGCCAGGCCCTTGCGGTAGACGTACTTGAGCTGACCGATGTTGGAGGTGCCGTAATAGGCGATCGGGATATCTTCCTCGGCCGGCAACGGGCACGGCATCGATGGACTCCACAGGTACTCGTTGCCGAGTTTGCTGTAGGCAAAGCGGTGAATCTTGTCCAGGCTCGCCAGCGTATCCGCAGGATCCGGCAGGGCGGGCGTGATGAATTCCAGCAGCGACTCGGAGTAGTCGGTGGTGATTTGTTCGTTGGTCAGCGCGGAACCCAAGGCTTCGGGGTGCGGCGTTTGCGCCAGGCGACCTTCGCTGGTCACGCGCAGGCATTCACGTTCGATACCGTGCAGGCACTGCTCGAGCAGAGAGAGGTTAGCGCGCTCGCCGAGCAGAGCCAGGCGGCGGTTGAGAAGTTCGCTCAATTTGGATTCCTTCACGCGTCAGTCGCCCCAATATGGGGGTGGGCAGGACGGTCTACAAGGGTGAAGTTGAAACTGGCGTTATCGCCTGGTTTTTGAGCAGCACGGACTTCATGCCAGTCGGTCAAGGACCCTTCGCCGCGAACCCTGTGGGAGCGGGTTTGCCCGCGATGGGGAGTGTCAGTCACCATTTATGTTGCCTGACACACCGCCATCGCAAGCAAGCGCGCTCCCACAGAAAATCCGACGCCGCTTTCATAGCGCCGAAATTAACTCAAATTGATGACCAGTAGCTACAGGACAGCGAACGTGCCTTGCGCTTTTGCGACCAGTTTGTCGCCCTGCATCACGTCGGCTTCAACCACCAAAGTGCGGCGGCCCGGGTGGATTACCCGCGCCGTGCACAGCACCTCGCCGTCGGAAACGGCGCGGATATAGTTGATCTTGCACTCGATGGTCGCGCTCTGCTGATCGAAGCCATGCACGCTGGAGCAGGCCAGCCCCATCGCGATATCGACCAGACTGAACAGCGCGCCACCGTGCAATTTGCCGCCGCGATTGCGCAGTTCGGGTTCCAGCACCAGGGCGACTTGCGCGACCCCGGTTTCCAGGCTGTGCAGGCGGCAGCCCAACAGCTTGAAAAACGCGCTCTCGACGAGCCCGGCCGGAATCTCCATCAGCGTTTCTTCAACTGCTTGGCGTTGGCGAACAGCGAGGCCATCGCATTGTTGGCAGGGGCCGGCGCCGTGGTTTCCTTTCGTGGTGCAGTGTTCTGGGACTGGCGCGGTGCCGAACCAGGACGCGCACCACGAGCGCCATCGATTTTCTCGCCCGGGGTGTCGCTCATGCGCATCGACAGGCCCACGCGCTTACGCGGAATGTCGACTTCCATGACCTTCACTTTCACCACGTCACCGGCCTTCACCGCTTCACGCGGATCCTTGATGAACTTCTCCGACAGCGCCGAGATGTGCACCAGACCGTCCTGATGCACGCCGATGTCGACGAATGCGCCGAACGCAGTCACGTTGGTCACAACGCCTTCGAGGATCATCCCCAGTTGCAGGTCTTTGAGGTCTTCGACGCCTTCCTGGAACTCGGCAGTCTTGAACTCCGGACGCGGGTCGCGGCCCGGTTTTTCCAGCTCCTGGATAATGTCGGTCACGGTCGGCAGACCGAAGGTCTCGTCGGTGAACTTCTTCGGATCCAGACGCTTGAGGAAACTTGCATCACCGATCAGTGAGCGGATGTCGCGGTCGGTTTCAGCGGCAATGCGCTGCACCAGCGGATAGGCCTCCGGGTGAACCGCCGAGGAATCCAGCGGGTTGTCGCCGTTCATCACACGCAAGAAACCGGCGGCCTGTTCGAAGGTTTTCTCGCCCAGACGCGCGACTTTTTCAATGCGGCGCGGGTTTTGAAGGCACCGTGTTCGTCGCGGTGAGCGACGATGTTTTGCGCCAGGGTCGCGTTGAGGCCGGAGATGCGGGCCAGCAGTGCCACGGAAGCAGTGTTGACGTCCACGCCCACGGCGTTCACGCAGTCCTCGACCACAGCATCCAGGCCACGCGCCAGTTTCAGCTGCGAAACGTCGTGCTGGTACTGGCCGACACCGATGGATTTCGGGTCGATCTTCACCAGTTCAGCCAGTGGATCCTGCAAACGACGAGCGATGGACACGGCGCCACGGATCGACACGTCCAGATCCGGGAATTCCTTGGCCGCCAGTTCCGATGCCGAGTACACCGAAGCACCGGCCTCGGAGACCATGACCTTGGTCATCTTCATCGCTGGATATTTTTTGATCAGCTCGATCGCCAGTTTGTCGGTCTCGCGGCTGGCGGTGCCGTTGCCGATGGCGATCAGGTCAACCGAGTGCTTGGCGCACAGGGCGGCCAGAATGGCGATGGTCTGATCCCACTTGTTGTGCGGCACGTGCGGGTAGACCGTGGCGTGATCGAGCAACTTGCCAGTCGAATCGACCACGGCCACTTTGCAGCCGGTTCGCAGGCCCGGGTCGAGGCCCAGGGTTGCGCGCGGGCCGGCCGGCGCGGCCAGCAGCAGGTCGTGCAGGTTGTGCGCGAAAACGTTGATCGCTTCGGTTTCGGCACCGTCACGCAGTTCACCGAGCAGGTCGGTTTCCAGGTGCGTGTAGAGCTTGACCTTCCAGGTCCAGCGCACCACTTCGCCGAGCCATTTGTCGGCTGGGCGGTTCTGGTTCTGGATATTGAATTGCTGGCCGATCATGCCCTCGCACGGGTGCATGGTGCCTGGCAGTTCGTCGCCGACTTTCAGCGCAGAGCTGAGGATGCCTTCGTTGCGGCCACGGAAAATCGCCAGCGCGCGGTGCGACGGCATGCTTTTCAGCGGTTCGTCGTGTTCGAAGTAATCGCGGAACTTGGCGCCTTCCTCTTCCTTGCCAGCGATCACGCGGGCACTGAGGATGGCTTCCTGTTTCAGGTAGCTACGCAGTTTTTCCAGCAGGCTGGCGTCTTCAGCGAAGCGTTCCATGAGGATGTATTTGGCGCCTTCGAGGGCTGCCTTGACATCGGCCACGCCTTTTTCGGCGTCGACGAAGCGAGCGGCTTCGGTTTCCGGGGCCAGGTTCGGGTCGTTGAACAGACCGTCCGCGAGGTCGCCGAGGCCGGCTTCCAGGGCAATCTGGCCCTTGGTGCGGCGCTTTTGCTTGTACGGCAGGTACAGGTCTTCGAGACGGGTTTTGGTATCGGCGAGCTTGATGTCGCGCTCGAGGGCAGGGGTGAGTTTGCCCTGCTCTTCGATGCTGGCGAGGATGCTGATACGCCGTTCGTCGAGTTCTCGCAGGTAGCGCAGACGCTCTTCCAGATGACGCAACTGCGTGTCATCGAGGCTGCCAGTGACTTCTTTCCGGTAACGGGCGATGAAGGGAACGGTAGAGCCTTCATCGAGTAGCGCGACGGCCGCTTCGACCTGTTGTGGGCGTACGCCGAGTTCCTCGGCGATGCGGCTGTTGATGCTGTCCATAAAACCACCTGACATATTGTGAAAGCAGGCTCGCAGGCACGGAAATAAAGGCCCGGAGTCTGGTTGAGCGGCATGAAGATGGCCGCTGCCTGGGTCAAGAGGCAGCCCATTGACCCGTGAAATCGAACAATTACTGCGGTTGCCATGAAAATAAATGGCTGCCACCTGCGGTAACGATTCAGACGTTGCCTGGCACAAAACGCCGCGCATTATAACCAGCGTTCTGTCATTCGGGGGCGTTGCAGTCTGTAGGCATAAACCCCGGTTTTATGGCAGTGAAGGAAAAATCTGCTAACAATGCACACGGTGCGTATAACGGCAGCTACGCCATAATGCGCGCCGAGCTAAAAGGAGCATCTAATGAGCAGCACTGCAAACAATGCTGAAGGCGAAAAAATTCTTATTGTTGATGACGATCCGGGCCTCAGCAGCCTGCTGGAACGGTTCTTCGTCAGCAAGGGCTACCGCGCCCGTACTGTCCCGAACACCGAGCAGATGGACCGTCTGTTGTCGCGTGAAGTTTTCAATCTGGTCGTTCTCGACCTGATGCTGCCTGGCGAGGACGGTTTGACCGCCTGCCGCCGTTTGCGGGCTGCAAATAACCAGATTCCGATCATCATGCTCACCGCCAAGGGCGATGAGATGAGCCGCATCAAGGGCCTTGAACTGGGCGCCGACGATTATCTGGCCAAGCCGTTCAACCCGGACGAGCTGATGGCGCGGGTCAAGGCGGTGCTGCGTCGTCAGGCCGCACCCGTGCCGGGCGCACCGGGCAGCGAAGACGAGAACGTCACCTTCGGTGATTACGTGTTGTCGCTGGCCACTCGCGAACTGAAGCGCGGCGACGAAGTGCACATGCTCACCACCGGTGAGTTTGCGGTACTCAAGGCTTTGGTGATGAACGCGCGTCAGCCATTGACCCGCGACAAGCTGATGAACCTGGCCCGTGGCCGCGAGTGGGATGCCCTCGAGCGTTCCATCGACGTGCAGATCTCGCGTCTGCGCCGGATGATCGAGCCTGATCCGTCCAAGCCGCGCTACATCCAGACTGTCTGGGGCGTGGGCTACGTGTTCGTACCGGATGGCGCCGCCACCAAGTGATCGGCGATTTGTAGGAGCGGGTCTGCTGGGTGCTGGTCGAATGGCCATGCCCGCAGACTCGCAATCCGCAATATGCGAGCATTGCTCGCTCCTGCAAGTGTGTAGCGGTTATTGATGAAAACCCCCGTCTGGTTCCCCCAAAGTTTTTTCTCCCGCACCCTCTGGCTGGTGCTCATCGTCGTGCTGTTTTCCAAGGCGCTGACCCTGGTTTATCTGTTGATGAACGAGGACGTGCTGGTGGACCGCCAATACAGCCACGGCGTCGCGCTGACGCTGCGTGCCTATTGGGCCGCCGACGAAGAAAACCGCGCGAAGATCGCTGATGCCGCGACTCTGATCCGGGTAGTGGGCGCCGGTGTGCCGGAAGGTGAACAGCATTGGCCGTACAGCGAAATCTACCAACGGCAAATGCAGGCGGAGCTCGGTGCCGACACCGAAGTGCGATTACGCATGCACTCGCCACCGGCGCTGTGGGTGCGCGCGCCGAGCCTGGGTGATGGCTGGTTGAAGGTTCCGCTGTATCCACATCCGTTGCGCGGCCAGAAGATCTGGAACGTGCTCGGCTGGTTCCTGGCGATTGGTTTGCTGTCGACGGCGTCGGCGTGGATTTTCGTCAGTCAGCTCAACCAACCCTTGAAGCGTCTGGTCTATGCCGCCCGGCAACTCGGTCAGGGCCGCAGCGTGCGCTTGCCGATCAGCGACACGCCAAGCGAAATGACCGAGGTTTATCGCGCCTTCAACCAGATGGCCGAAGATGTCGAACAAGCTGGGCGCGAGCGCGAGCTGATGCTGGCCGGGGTATCCCATGATTTACGCACGCCGTTGACTCGCTTGCGCCTGTCGCTGGAATTGATGGGCGACCGCAGCGACCTGACCGACGATATGGTGCGTGACATCGAGGACATGGACGCGATTCTTGACCAGTTCCTGGCGTTTATCCGTGATGGGCGCGATGAATCGGTGGAAGAAGTCGACCTGATCGATCTCGTGCGCGAAGTCGCTGCTCCTTACAACCAGAACGAAGAAAAAGTGCGTTTGCGCCTGGAGCCGATCCAGCCGTTCCCGCTACGGCGGGTGTCGATGAAACGACTGTTGAACAACCTGATCGGCAATGCGCTGCATCACGCCGGCAGCGGTGTGGAGGTGGCGGCTTACGTATCCGGAGATACCAGCGCGCCTTACGTGGTGCTGAGCGTCATGGACCGTGGCGCCGGGATCGATCCGTCGGAGCTGGAAGCCATTTTCAATCCGTTCACCCGTGGCGATCGTGCCCGGGGCGGCAAGGGCACCGGATTGGGCCTGGCGATCGTCAAGCGGATTGCTTCGATGCATGGCGGCAATGTCGAACTGCGCAACCGTGAGGGTGGCGGGCTTGAGGCGCGGGTGCGCTTGCCGTTGGGGTTGATGTTGCCGCGCGATGCGGTTTAACGGCTGAAAAAGATCGTCCGAACGCGGCCCGAGCCGTCGGACGATCTTTTGATCTTCCCGCTTTAGCCTTTGCCTTTGGTGCGGGTCATGTTCGGCCCACCATTCTTCTCGAGATGTTCGATGATGATCCCCGCCACATTCTTGCCGGTGGTGGTCTCGATCCCTTCCAGTCCCGGCGACGAGTTCACTTCCATCACCAGCGGCCCGTGATTGGAACGCAGGATATCCACACCCGCCACCGACAACCCCATGACCTTTGCCGCACGCAACGCAGTCATGCGTTCTTCCGGCGTAATCTTGATCAGGCTGGCACTGCCGCCTCGATGCAGATTGGAGCGGAATTCACCCGGTTTGGCCTGACGCTTCATCGCCGCGATCACCTTGTCGCCGACCACGAAGCAACGAATGTCGGCGCCGCCAGCTTCCTTGATGTATTCCTGAACCATGATGTTCTGCTTCAGGCCCATGAATGCCTCGATCACCGACTCCGCCGCCGTCGCGGTTTCGCACAGCACCACGCCAATACCCTGGGTGCCCTCCAGTACCTTGATCACCAGCGGCGCGCCGTTGACCATGTCGATCAGGTCGGGAATATCATCCGGCGAGTGGGCGAATCCGGTCACCGGCAAACCGATGCCGCGACGCGACAGCAATTGCAATGAACGCAGTTTGTCCCGCGAGCGGGCAATGGCTACCGACTCGTTGAGCGGGAACACTCCCATCATTTCGAACTGGCGCAACACCGCGCAACCATAAAACGTCACCGACGCACCGATGCGCGGAATCACCGCATCGAAGCCTTCCAGTGGCTTGCCGCGATAGTGGATCTGCGGCTTGTGGCTGGCGATGTTCATATAGGCGCGCAACGTGTCGATCACTACCATTTCATGCCCGCGCTCGGTTCCGGCTTCGACCAGACGGCGGGTGGAATACAGACGCGGGTTCCGCGACAGCACAGCGATCTTCATGCAACACCTGTGGAGGAGGTAGATACCGGGAACACCGGCTTGTCTTGTACATATTTAATGCCCGGGTTGACGACCAACTGGCCGTCGATCAGGGCTTTGGAACCGAGCAGCAGGCGATAACGCATGGATTTTCGGCAGGCGAGGGTGAACTCGACCGACCACACCCGATCACCGAGGGCCAGGGTGGTGCTGATCACGTAGCGCACCTGGGCATGGCCGTTCGAGCTTTTGATGGTTTTGCGCGTGACCAGCGGTGCTTCGCAGCGCCGATGACGCAACTGCACCACCGTGCCCAGATGCGCTGTGAAACGCACCCACTTCTCACCGTCACGTTCGAACGGCTCGATGTCGGTGGCATGCAGGCTGGAGGTGCTGGCGCCGGTGTCGATCTTCGCCCGCAGGCCCGCGACTCCCAAATCCGGGAGCGCCACCCACTCGCGCAGACCGACAACGGTCAAATGGTCAAATGTCTTCAATAGGAATAAACCGGCGATTAACGCGTCCAGGTACCCGCTGGTACCTGGGCCAACGCTTTGAATGCAGGCTTGGCGAACCAATAGCCTTGCATCAGAAAAATTCCACAGTCCGCCAGGAAATCCCGTTCTCCAGCGCTTTCGATGCCTTCGGCAATGACTGTAACGTCCAGATCCGCACAGATTGTGACAATCCCCCGCACGATAGCCTGACGAACACGATCGCGATCGACATCACGGATCAGCGCCATGTCGAGTTTGATCAGGTCGGGTTGGAAGTCAGCGAGCAGATTGAGCCCCGAGTACCCCGCACCGAAGTCATCGATGGCGGTCTTGAAGCCGAATTCGCGGTATTCACGCAGAATATTGGTCAAATGGCGATAGTTATCTACGTGCTCGCTTTCCAGGGTTTCGAAAATCAGCCTGTCTATGGGGAAATTGTGTTTTTTGGCGGCCTTCAGCGTGCTGCGAATACACAGCTCCGGGCGGTACACGGCGTTAGGCATGAAGTTGATCGACAAGTTGGTTTGCATGCCCAGTTGCGCAGCACCTTCGATCGCCTTGGTGCGGCAGAGCTGGTCGAATCGGTAGCGATTGGCCTCGGTGACCTGGTCAAGCACCGATAACGCGCCTTCACCGCCGGTGCCGCGCACCAGTGCCTCATGGGCAAAGATCGATCGGTCTCGCAGGTCCACGATGGGTTGGTAGGCAAAGGCAAAATCAAAGCCCAACGGTTCGCTTTGTTGACATCCCTGGCAATCGCCACTGGATGAAGTCAATGAAGACGGAAATATTGTCACTCGAACACTCCACTGCGATGAGCCGACCTGGATCACATTCTATCTGGAGGGGCGGGTTCTTGCGCCCGACAGAAACGGTAGTACAGTTCCGACTATGGGCTAAAAGAGGAATTCCGGTGACACAAAAAAGGATGAGAACGACAAGGTCCGTCTCGATAAGTGGTTGTGGGCTGCGCGTTTCTATAAAACACGTGCCTTGGCCAAGACGGCGATCGAAAGTGGCAAGGTGCATTGTCGGGGCGAGCGCTGCAAACCCGGCAAGGAACCACGCATTGGCGATGAATTCGAGATTCGTATGGGGTTCGAAGTGCGTACGGTAGTAGTTCAGGCACTGTCGATCGTGCGCCGGGGGGCTCCCGAGGCGCAGGCCTTGTATGCCGAGACCGAAGCCAGCGTCGCCAAGCGCGAGGCTGCTGCGGCGATGCGCAAGGCGGGTGCACTGGGCATGAGCACCGACGGCAAGCCGAGCAAAAAACAGCGGCGGGATCTGTTTAAGTTTCGTGGGAACAGCAACGACGAGTGAAGCAGGTGTTTGTGCGCTGGCCTGTCTGAGCTTGGAACCCGACCGGATTGTTCCTAAAATGCCTGCCATGGCCAGACTTTGCGTGCGCAAACCCTGCGCAGCTTACTCTTTGAAATCTTTTGACATTAATTCAGATACCCAGACCTATGACCGACCTACCGGATACCGATTTCACCCAACGCTTCATCTTCGATGACAGCGACACCCGCGGCGAACTGGTGGCGCTTGAGCGCAGCTACGCCGAAGTCCTCGCCAAGCACCCGTACCCGGAGCCGGTGGCGCAATTGCTGGGCGAACTGATGGCGGCCGCCTCGTTGCTGGTGGGCACCCTCAAGTTCGACGGCTTGCTGATTCTGCAGGCGCGCTCCGAAGGACCGATTCCGATGCTGATGATCGAGTGCTCCAGCGAGCGCGATATCCGTGGCCTGGCGCGTTATCACGCCGAGCAGATCGCGCCGGACGCGACCCTCGCCGACCTGATGCCGAACGGCGTTCTGGCGTTGACTGTCGACCCGACTGTCGGCCAGCGCTATCAGGGCATCGTCGACCTCGACGGCGAAACCCTGTCCGATTGCTTCACCAACTACTTCGTCATGTCGCAACAGGTTGGCACCCGCTTCAAGCTGTTTGCCGACGGCCGTCGTGCTCGTGGCCTGCTGCTGCAACAACTGCCGGCTGACCGTTTGAAAGACGAAGAAGATCGCGCCGCCAGCTGGCAGCACATCACCGCGCTGGCCACCACCCTGACCGCCGATGAATTGCTCAGCCTGGACAACGAAACCGTGCTGCATCGCCTCTACCATGAAGAGCAGGTGCGTCTGTTCGATGTGCAGAATCTGCGCTTCCGTTGCAGCTGCTCGCGGGATCGCTCGGGCAATGCGCTGGTCAGTCTGGGTCTGGAAGACGCGCAAGCATTGGTCGCCGAACAGGGTGGCACCGTCGAGATCGATTGCCAGTTTTGCAACGAGCGTTATCTGTTCGACGCAGCCGATATTGCTCAATTGTTCGCTGGCGCAGGTGTCGACACGCCGTCAGATACCCGGCACTAAAACGGTTCAGCGCAGGTAAATTCACTGCGTAACGACGGAATATCGCCGTTACGACGGGAGGACCCTACTCTTTTTGGGCGTTTCTGGCATAATCCGGCCCACTTTTTGTCGCGGTAGTAGTGCACGACTTTCTACTACAAAACGTTTGGAGCACACTCGGCCACTGGCCGACGGGGAATCTCATGACGCAAGCCAATAACGCCGTGTACACCGATCTGAGTGTTGATGATCTGGTAAAAGAAGCCTTGAATCGCGGTGAGGGCGAGCTTGCCGATACCGGCGCTCTGGTTGTTCGCACCGGTCACCGCACCGGTCGTTCGCCTGTTGACCGTTTCATCGTTGAAGAGCCTTCCACCCAGGCCGCTATCGCCTGGGGCCCGATCAACCGCAAGTTCCCGGCCGACAAGTTCGATGCCCTGTGGGCTCGCGTCGAGGCATTCAACAACGCGCAAGAGCACTTTGTTTCCCACGTGCATGTAGGCGCGGCTGAAGATCACTACCTGGCCGTGAAAATGACCACTCAGACTGCCTGGCAGAATCTGTTCGGTCGTTGCCTGTTCATCAACCCGGCCCAGTACAACCCGGCTGGCCGTGAAGAATGGCAAGTACTGAACGTCGCCAACTTCGAGTGCGTGCCTGAGCGTGATGGCACCAACTCCGACGGCTGCGTGATCCTCAACTTCGCCCAGAAGAAAGTGCTGATCGCCGGCATGCGTTACGCCGGTGAAATGAAGAAAGCCATGTTCTCCGTGCAGAACTTCCTGCTGCCGGCCGCTGACGTGCTGCCAATGCACTGCGCAGCCAACATCGGCGAAGAAGGCGACGTGACACTGTTCTTCGGTCTGTCGGGCACCGGTAAAACCACCCTGTCGGCTGATGAAAGCCGTTACCTGATCGGTGACGACGAACACGGCTGGGGCGAAGGCGTTGTCTTCAACATCGAAGGCGGTTGCTACGCCAAGTGCATCGACTTGTCCGAGAAGAACGAGCCGGTTATCTGGAAAGCCATCAAGCACGGCGCTGTGCTGGAAAACGTCGTCATCGACGAAGCCAAGCACGCCGACTACGCCGATGTCAGCCTGACCCAGAACAGCCGCGCCGCTTACCCGCTGGAACACGTTGCCAAGCGTTCCGAGCAGAACCTGGGCGGCGAGCCAAACGCTGTAATCTTCCTGACCTGCGACCTGACCGGCGTCCTGCCGCCAGTGTCGATCCTCAACGAAGAACAAGCGGCCTACCACTTCCTGTCCGGCTACACCGCCCTGGTGGGCTCGACTGAAATGGGTTCGGGTAGCGGCATCAAGTCGACCTTCTCCACCTGCTTCGGCGCACCGTTCTTCCCGCGTCCGGCTGGCGAATACGCAGAGCTGCTGATCAAGCGCATCCGCGGTTTCGGTTCGAAGGTTTACCTGGTCAACACCGGCTGGACCGGCGGTGGCTACGGCGTCGGCAAACGCTTCAACATCCCGACCACCCGCGCGGTGATCGCAGCGATCCAGAGCGGCGCGCTGATCGGTGCTGCCACCGAACACCTCGACACCATCAACCTCGACGTGCCTCTGGCCGTACCGGGCGTTGAAACCAACCTGCTCAACCCACGCAACACCTGGGCTGACAAGGCTGCGTACGACGAGGCTGCCAAGGCACTGGCCGGTCTGTTCATCGAGAACTTCAAGAAGTTCGAAGTGAGCGACGCGATCAAGGCTGCTGGGCCGAAGTTGTAAGATTGGTTTGTTGTGAATGAAAAAGCCGTCCTTCAGGGCGGCTTTTTCGTGGGCGTGGGCTTCAGGTCTTGAGGTGCAGGACAAATGCACCGAGCAACACCAGAATTACCCCGAGCACCTGGATTTTGCCCAGCCGCTCCTTGAAGAACACATATCCCAGGATCGCCGCTATCCCGCCCGACAGGGTGCTGATTACCGTCACCACCGAAACCGATCCCGCCACCGCGCCCCACGCAAATGACGAAAACCCGCCGAGGTTCATCAGGCTGGCTCCGGTCAGCGTCATGCAGTTTTTCAGCGGTGGCATCTTCAGCCCGTCCTTGATTCTCAAGACGATGGCTAGCAGTACGATCAGCCCGATCAGGTAGGCGAGCCACAGCATCGTCACCGGTCCAAGAACCGGCAGTACGAACTGGCCCTGCAACCAGAAACTGGTGCCATAAAACAACGCCGCCAGCAGAGCGTAGGCCACGGAACTACTGGCTTGGGTGGCGTGGGGAATCTTCGAGTCGCCATGAATGCTGGAAAGTATGACCCCGACCACACACAGGGCGATACACAGCAGCTGGAGCAAACCGATTTGCTCCCCTGCGGCCCAGGACAGCAACGTCGTCACCACCCCGTAGGACGTCACCACCGGCGCAACGATGGATGCTTTGCCCAGAGCAAAAGCCTTCGACAGCGCGAGTGCACCGGACACAGTCAGCCCTGCTGCAGCAACGCCAATCAGCCACACATTGATAGATGCCGACATGGCTTTGAGAATGAACGCAGGAAAAGCGATCAGCAGCAAACTCATTATGCTGAAGCCCAGAGCCTGGCCGAAATACACCGCTCGCTTGACGCCTACCGCCCGGGCATTCAAGCCCACCAGAAAATCCGTGCCGCCCCACAACAAGGCAGCAAGCAAGCCCATCAGTACGTCCATGCTTTGTCCCTCACGCTATGTCCTTATAGGTGTTCGCTGCAGACTCTGGAGCCAGCTCCTGCGTGTCCCAGCATCATTTTTGGCATTGAAACTGGCATTATTTCAACGAAGTTCGTGGTAAATAGCCAGAATAATGGCACTTATAGCATTTACTTGAGACCGTCCATTGTTTCAGTAGCACGGCGCTGTTGATCACAAGCTGATCTTCCATCGCTTTCATCAGTTGCCGCGTATCGGCGCCATCGCAGCTCGGTTCGTTCCCCCTGTCTTGATTCCCCACGCCCTGCCAGCCCCTGCGCGGTATCATCCGGTATCTTTTTACCCCCGACCTTTTCTCGACTCGCGGCGATCGCCAGCTAGGCTTTGGGCTTTGCCAGCGGTCAACGGAGTGACAGCTTATGCACAACACCCTGGAACAGGTTTTCGGTTATCCACAATTTCGTCCCGGCCAGGAGGCTGCGATCGGCGCGGTACTGGCCGGGCGCTCGGCAGCGGCGATCTTTCCCACGGGTTCCGGGCAAGTCCCTGTGCTACCAGATCCCGGCCATGCTGTTGCCACACCTGACGCTGGTGGTCTCGCCACTGCTGGCGCTGATGCAGGACCAGCTGGCATTCCTGCAGCGTCACGGTATCTCGGCAGGCAGTATCGATTCGGCGCAGAGTCGCGACGACGCCGCCGATGTGATGGCTCGGGCGAAATCGGGTGAGCTCGAAGATCCTGATGGTGTCCGTGGAGCGGCTGAAGAATGAGCGCTTTCGCAACTTCCTCCAGCAGGTGCCAATCTCGCTACTGGTCGTGGACGAGGCGCACTGCATTTCCGAGTGGGGCCATAACTTCCGGCCTGATTACCTCAAGCTTCCGGACTACCAGCGCCAGTTCAACATCCCGCAGGCGCTGCTGCTGACGGCCACGGCGACGCCGAAGGTGATCGCGGACATGCAGGCCAAGTTCGCCATTGCGCCAGAAGACGTCGTGACTACCGGTTTCTACCGGCCTAATCTCAGTTTGCTGGTGGAGCCGGTGCGTGGCCAGGACAAGCGCCGGCGACTGGTTGAATGGATGAGCGAGCGGCCGGGTCAGCCCAGCATCGTCTACGTCACCCTGCAGAAAACCGCCGAGCAGATCGCCGAGCACCTGGGTCGCAATGGCATACAGGCCGAGGCCTATCACGCCGGGTTGCCCCACGAAAAACGCGAGGCGATCCAGAAGCGCTTCATGGGCGGGCAATCAAATTGCATCGTCGCCACCATCGCATTTGGCATGGGCATCGACAAAAGCGACATACGCAACGTGGTGCATTTCGACCTGCCCAAGTCCATCGAAAACTACAGTCAGGAAATCGGTCGTGCCGGGCGCGACGGGCAGCCGTCGGACTGTCTGGTGCTGGCCAACCGCGACAGCCTCAATGTGCTGGAAAACTTCGTCTACGGCGACACGCCGGAGCTGGATGGCATCCGGCACGTGCTGGATGAGTTGAAGGCGTGCGCGGCTGATGGGCAATGGGAGTTTCTGCTCGGGCCGCTGGCGGACCAGAGCAACATCCGGCAGCTGCCGCTCAAGACCTTGCTGGTTCAGCTGGAGCTGCGCCGGAT
>NZ_JAEKEG010000155.1 GCF_016651255.1 Pseudomonas sp. TH10 | reverse complement strand
TGCTTGGCGAACCACAGGTGGCCGGTGTCGAAAATCTCCAGCTCGGCTTTCACACCCAACTCGGTAATACGTTTGGCACCGGCACGCAGTTGCGCCGGAGTAGAGACATAAATGGTGTCGCCATCGCCGAAGTTCAGCGTGCCGCAATCCAGTGTGCAAATTTCCGGCAGCAGCGCCTCGACGTGGGCCAGCCGGGTCAACGGGCCGACCAGATCGGTGTTCGGACCGAATTCCATCGGGTTCTCGCCGGCACCGATTTCCAGGTCGCCGCCCATGCCGGCGGTGAGGTTGACGATGATGTCGACGTCCGCCTCGCGGATGCGCTCCATCACCTCGCGATACAGCGCGACGTCACGGCTGAACTTGCCGGTCTGCGGATCACGGACGTGGCAGTGCACGACGGTGGCGCCAGCCTTGGCCGCCTCGACGGCAGCCGCTGCAATCTGTTTCGGGGTGACCGGCACGTGTGGGCTCTTGGCGGTCGTGTCGCCAGCACCGGTGAGTGCGCAGGTGATGATGACGTCGTGATTCATGAGGCAGGTTCCTGTTCTGTAGGGGAATGGCGGGCGTGATGAGTCCGTTCGCAGCCCGTTGGGGGCTGCGATTCGGCGTTCAGTCAGGGTTTATTTGCTGGTCAACTGGAGGTTTTCAGCGGCCGGTTTGCCGTCGAATGTGGTGACACCGGCAAGCCAGCGCTGCTTGTCTTCAGGGTGATCCTTGAGCCATTGCTTGGCCGACTCAAAGGCGTCCTTGTGATCCAGCAGCGGCTGCATCATCCGGCTCTCGTCTTCGGCGGTGAACGTCAGGTTGGTCAGCAGACGGCCAACGTTCGGGCACTGCTCGGCGTATTTCGGTGCGGTCACAGTCCACACGGTGGCCATGCCTTCGTTCGGGCCGAGGGCGTCGTCGCTGCCGGTCAGATAGGTCATCTTGACGTTGACGTTCATCGGGTGCGGCGCCCAGCCGAAGAACACCACGGCCTCCTTGCGCCGCACGGCACGATCTACTGCCGCGAGCATACCGGCCTCACTGGACTCGACCAGCTGGAATTTGCCCAGGCCGAACTGGTTCTTGGCGATCATCGCCTTGATCTGGGTATTGGCACCCGAGCCTGGCTCGATCCCATAGATCTTGCCGCCCAGTTCTTTTTCGAATTTGGCGATGTCGGCGAAGGTTTTCAGGCCCTTGTCGGCCAGGTAGGTCGGCACGGCAAGGGTCGCGCGGGCGTCTTTGAGGCTTGGCGCATCAAGCACCTTGACCTGTTTGGCGTCGACGAAAGGAGTGATGGTCTGGGTCATCAGCGGGTTCCAGTACCCCAGGAACAAGTCCAGGCGCTGGTCGCGGATCCCGGCGAAGATGATTTGCTGGGACGCGCTGGTTTGTTTGGTGTTGTAGCCGAGGCCGTCGAGCAGGACCTGGGTCATGGCACTGGTGGCGATCACGTCGGTCCAGTTGACCACGCCCATGCGCACGTTCTGGCACGCTGCCGGTTCGGCCGCCATGACGCTGGCGCTCAAGAAAGCGGTACCGCTGAGTGCAAGAACACAGCTGCTGATCAGTCGTTTCATGTCGGGTTCCTCGGCAGGTCGTTATTGTGAGTTCCGGTGTCTGGTGCGCCGGTGATGCAAAGTTACGCAGCAACGCGCCGGTGAAAGCGCACTGCGGCGACTGGCATTTGCACTGTAGCGACCTGCGCGCTTGAATGCCGAAGACAACTGGCGTATCAACATCTCACGCTACCCGCCAACCGAGTGCGCCCATGTCCCAGGATTTTTACTTCTTGCTGATGCCGGGGTTCTCCGCCATCGGCTTTATTTCTGCCATTGAACCGTTGCGTGTGGCCAACCGCTTTCGCGGCGAGTTGTATCGCTGGCATGTGCTCAGTGCCGATGGTGGGGCGGTGCTGGCGAGCAATGGCATGTCGGTCAACGCCGACGCCGCGCTGGAGCCGCTGAAGAAAGGTGCGACGTTGTTGGTGGTGGCCGGGTTTGAGCCGCTGAAATTTGTCACGCCAACGCTGGCGCATTGGCTGCGCCGACTGGACGTCGACGGCGTGACCCTCGGCGCCATCGACACCGGCAGCTTCGTCCTCGCCGAAGCAGGCCTGCTCGATGGCCATCGCCTGACCCTGCACTGGGAAGCTATCGACGCGTTCAAGGAATCTTATCCACAGCTCAGCGTGACGCAGGAGTTGTTCGAGATCGACCGCCGGCGCATCACCTCGGCGGGCGGCACGGCCTCCATTGATTTAATGCTCGATCTGATCGCTCAGGCCCATGGCCCGCAACTGGCGATTCAGGTCAGCGAACAGTTTGTGTTGGGGAGGATTCGCCCGCGCAAAGACCACCAACGCATGGAAGTCGCCACGCGCTACGGGATCAATAACAAGAAACTGGTGCAGGTGATCGGCGAGATGGAGCAGCACAGCGAACCGCCGCTGACCACGCTACAACTGGCGGAATCGATCAAGGTGACGCGGCGGCAACTGGAGCGCTTGTTCCGCCTGCACCTGAACGACACGCCGAGCAATTTCTATCTGCGCCTGCGCCTGGAAAAGGCCCGACAGCTACTGCGCCAGACCGACATGAGCGTGCTCGAAGTCAGCATCGCCTGCGGCTTCGAATCACCGTCGTACTTCACCCGCAGCTATCGAGCGAAGTTTGAGCGGTGCCCGCGGGAAGACCGACGTACCGCAAAAGCATGAACACAGAAAATGTAGGATCTGCGTGCGCTATTACTTCTTCATCAGCGCAGAACACGCCGCCTTGTAGGCCTCATGCTGGTATTTGTTCAGCGTCCCCGGCAGTTCAAAATTGTGCTTTTTGGCCTGGGCATTGATCGTCTGTGGCGACAGCAGCGTCACCTCACAACTGTCCAGCAACTGAAAAACCCCCTCGATCTTGAAGGTGGTCGGCCCACCGGCAAACTCGCCTTTCTTGCTGCGCTTCTTGATCACGATCCGGTCGATTGAGTTCTCCCGAATGAACGATGCCACCTGTGCGGCAAACACTTTGACGTTGGCCGCTTCGTCGTCATCGTCCAGGGCGATTTTCTTGGTGGCCAGGGGCAGGTGGCTGAGCGCCTGATTGTCGAGGGACGCGACGGCGATGATGGCTTCACTGCCTTTGATTTCAATGCCACAGATTTTCATTTCGTGCGCTTCCAAGTCGGTAAAGTGTGATGGTGGCGCAGCCTTGAGGTGAAGTCACGGCATGAGTGTTACAGGGTGGTGGACTGCCCCCGACGATCCAGTTCAAACACTTTGTTCTGTTGCAGGCGCGTCTTCAGCCAGCGTTCGGCTTTGCCCATCTTGCGGGTACGGGCCCAGAGCAGGTCAACACCCACATGCCAGTCGGTGTGGGGATACGCACCCAATTGCAGTTCGACCAGTTCGCCATTGGCCAGTTCACGCTGGATCAACTGGCGCGGCAACGTGGCCCAACCGAGGCCGGCACGGACCATTTCCAGCAGCGCCAGGTAGTTTTCGGCCTGCCAGATCCGAGTGGAACGCAGGTACTCGCTGCTGGGCAGCTTTTCGGCGTGTGCGCTAAACGCCAGGCGGCGGTGCACGTGCAGGTCTTCGAAAGTCACGCTGCTCAATTTCGCCAGCGCATGTGCGGGGTGACAGACGTGCAGCATGATCAGCTTGCCCATCTGCTGGAATTCGAGCTGCGGCGGGTACTGCGGCTGGGAGAAGGCGATCCCCAGCACGGCCAGGCCCTGAGCTACGAGTTCGCTGACATCCCCATATACGGGGTGCCTGATCACCAGATCGACATAGGGGAAAGCCTCTTCGAACTCCAGCAGCACCGGCATGACGGCGTTGTAGGGCGTTTCAATGGCCAGTGACACGCTGGGTTCGATCGCGTCGGACAGGCAATCCGCATGGGCCTGGAGGGTCAGGCAACGTTCCAGCACCGACTGCGCCTGCAACAACATTTTCTGGCCGGCCTGGGTCAGCACCGGGTTTCGATTCGAGCGATCGAACAGTTCCACGCCCAGATCCTGTTCCAGATTGGAAATCGCCACGCTCACGGTTGATTGAGTCTTGCCCAGCTTGCGCGCGGCCGCTGAGAACGACCCGCTGTGCACGGCCTGGACGAATGTTTGCAACTGGTCCAGAGAGAACTGCATGGGCGTGACCTCAAGCGACTATAGCTATCGTTAAAAACGATGGTTGCTCATTTGCTCCATCGTTTACAAGCAGAGAATATCGGCCCTGAAACGAGCTCTTCTGCTGCATCGATTTGCGCTGTGCCTGGCCTGTGGACGCCTCCCAGGACTACAAGAAAAAAGCACTTCAGGAGACATTCGATATGAGCAATTCACAGGTTCATCCGGTGGACGTAATTCTGCCGGTTCGCCAGTTGGTGACATTCGGTTTGCAGCATGTGCTGGTGATGTATGCAGGTGCGGTGGCGGTACCACTCATATTGGGCAGCGCACTGGGGCTGACGTCGGCGCAGGTAGTGACGTTGATCAATGCGAATCTGCTGACGTCGGGCATCGCCACGATGATTCAGACCCTCGGCTTCTGGAAGTTCGGGGCGCGCCTGCCGCTGATTCAGGGCTGCTCATTCATTGCGCTGGCACCGATGATCATGATCGGCAAGGAGTTCGGGCTCACTGAAGTGTTCGGCGCGGTGATCGCGGCGGGGGCGATCACAATTGCCATGGCGCCCGTGTTCAGTAGGTTGCTGCGGTTCTTTCCGCCCGTGGTGATCGGCAGCCTGATCACCATCATCGGCATTTCCCTGATGCCTGCCGCGGCAATCTGGCTAGGTGGCGGCAATCCTGATTCCGCAGATTTCGGTGCGCCATCGAACCTGCTGCTGGGGCTGGCCACGGTTATCGTTACATTGGTGATCTATGCCAGGTTTTCCGGCTTCATTGGCAACCTCAGCGTATTGATCGGCTTGTTCGTGGGCAGCCTGATCGCGGCAGCGTTCGGCATGACGCACTTTGGGCAGGTGAGCAGCGCAGCCTGGTTCGAGCTGAGCCCGCCCATGGCATTCGGCATGCCGCAGTTTTCCCTGATGCCGATACTGGTCATGACGTTGGCGATGTTGGTGATCATGGCCGAAACCACCGGTAACTGCCTGGCGATCGGCAAATTGACCGGCAAGACCATCACACAAACAACCCTTGGCAATGCATTCCGTGCCGATGGGCTATCAACAATGCTCGGAGGGTTGTTCAACAGCTTCCCCTACAACGCTTTTACCCAAAACACCGGCCTTATCGCGCTCTCCAACGTCAAGAGCCGTTATGTCGTGGCTTCCGCTGGGGCAATCATGGTGCTGATGGGCCTGTTCCCCAAGCTGGGTGCGCTGATCGCAGCAGTGCCGACGCCGGTGTTGGGCGGTTGCGCCGTGGTGATGTTCGGCATGACCACGGTGGCCGGTATCCAGGAGCTCTCACGGGTGACATTCGAGGGGACTCGCAACGCAATCATCGTTGCCGTATCGATCAGCGTCGGTGTGCTGCCGATGTCGTTCCCGGCGCTGTTCGAGCACGCCAGCGGCACTCTCAAACTGGTACTGGAAAGCGGAATCTTCCTCGGTGCGATCACTGCAATCGTGCTCAATATCCTGCTCAATCCGCAGAGCAGGCGCGAGCCGGTGGCACCAGCCGCCGAGCTGGCCGACTGACAGGTGTTTAGCCCCTGGCCGACGCGGTCAGGGGCACAGTTGAAAATAATAAGGAGTTTCACATGACAAGCTTCACTTGCGCTGTACCTGCCGGCATCACCGAACTTGATCTGCAACTGCTGCGCCGCTCACTCGAACTGGCAGAGGACTCAAAAGCCCGTGGTCGTCATCCGTTTGCTGCACTGGTCGCGGATGGGGCCGGCAACATCATTGCGGCGGCGGGCAATAATTCCATGCCGCCGGAAGGCGATCCCACCCAGCATGCCGAACTTGCTGCAGCCGCGCAGGCTGCCAAGCTGCTAAGCCCGGCAGACCTGGCGCAATGCACGCTCTACACCAGTGCCGAACCCTGCTGCATGTGTGCGGGGGCGATTTACTGGACGGGCATTGGCCGAGTGGTCTACGCGCTGTCCGAGCATGCCTTGCTGGGGCTCACGGGTGGCCACCCGGAAAACCCGACGTTCTCGTTGCCGTGCCGGGAAGTGTTCGCGCGCGGCCAGCGACAGATTCCGACATTCGGGCCGATGTTGGAAGCAGAGGCTGCGCGCGCGCATGAAGGGTTCTGGACGTGACTGGGTAGGGCGGTTTTTGCTGAGTGGAGGCGGGGCTGCCTCCCTTGGCTTTGGGGTTTGATGCTGGGGTTTAATGGTCGAGAAGATCGCAGCCTCGTTGCACTTGACAGCTCCTACACAGCTCCTGCACCGCTGCTGCACCGCTGCTGTATGGGCACTTTCCGGATTTCTAACTCACTCCTGCCCAATCGACTCCAAAAACTCCGACCGCTCATCACTCATCCGCGCCACGCAGTCATTCTGCGCAATGGTGAACGCCTTGCTCCCTGCCGTCGCCGGGAACGCCTCAACCGCACAATCCGCATCCCGCGTCTTCAGCCACTGCTGCTGAGCGGTCTTGATCTTGGCGGTGATGTCCGCCAATTGCGTGGCGTTTTTGCCGTACGCCGTCTGCATGCGTTCGTTCAGGCTGGCGTAGTTATCCTTGAGCAGGTCTTCGGCGGTGGTGCGGCTGTAGGTCGAGCATTCCAGGGTCTGGACGTCGTTTTCGACTGCGTCGCACGGGTTGTTGTCGGACTCTTCGGCGGCGTGTACGCCCGTGGCGGTCAATGCCAGAACCAGAAAAATCATTTTCATTGCGCTGCCGTCCCTCATTCCAGTTGAACCTCAGTGAAGCATCCAGTCGTGCAGCGGATTCTGGCTCAACCTGACGGGCTTGAACAGGCGGGCGAGCAGGGGTGGCGACGACCCTTTGTCGCGGATTGACGCTTTCGGCAATTCCCCTGTCGTTTTTGCACCCGGTCGCCCCGGCACCGAGGCATATGCTGGCCCCAAAGCGCCGGCAGACGATTCGGCGCATGAATCGCCAATAAGGGGACGCCTGATGAGCCCAGCCGAATTACACGCCGACAGCATCGTTATCGACGGTCTGATCATTGCCAAATGGAACCGTGAGCTGTTCGAAGACATGCGCAAGGGCGGTCTGACGGCGGCCAACTGCACTGTGTCGGTGTGGGAAGGCTTTCAGGCGACCGTGAACAACATCGCTGCCAGCCAG
Source organism: Pseudomonas sp. TH10 (assembly GCF_016651255.1). Taxonomy (GTDB): domain Bacteria; phylum Pseudomonadota; class Gammaproteobacteria; order Pseudomonadales; family Pseudomonadaceae; genus Aquipseudomonas. The sequence goes on along the minus strand of NZ_JAEKEG010000155.1, from coordinate 5,981 downwards.
AAGCTGATCCGCGAAAACAGCGACCTGGTGATGCCCGTGCGCACCACCGCTGACATCCGTCGCGCCAAAGAGCAGGGCAAGACCGGCATCCTTTTCGGCTTCCAGAATGCCCACGCGTTTGAAGACCAGATCGGCTATGTCGAGGTGTTCAAGCAGCTCGGCGTTGGCATCGTGCAGATGTGCTACAACACCCAGAACCTGGTTGGCACCGGTTGCTATGAACGTGACGGCGGCCTGTCGGGTTTCGGTCGCGAGATCGTTGCCGAGATGAACCGCGTCGGCGTCATGTGCGACCTGTCCCACGTCGGTTCCAAGACTTCCGAAGAAGTCATCCTCGAATCGAAAAAACCGGTCTGCTACTCCCACTGCCTGCCGTCGGGCCTGAAAGAACACCCGCGCAACAAGTCCGATGAAGAGCTGAAGTTCATTGCCGATCACGGCGGTTTTGTCGGCGTGACCATGTTCGCGCCGTTCCTCGCCAAAGGCATCGATTCGACCATCGACGACTACGCCGAAGCCATCGAATACGTGATGAATATCGTTGGCGAAGATTCGATCGGTATCGGCACCGACTTCACCCAGGGTCACGGTCAGGACTTCTTCGAATACCTGACCCACGACAAGGGCTACGCCCGCCGTCTGACCAGCTTCGGCAAGATCATCAACCCGCTGGGTATCCGCACCGTCGGCGAGTTCCCGAACCTGACCGAAACCCTGCTCCAGCGCGGCCACTCCGAGCGCGTAGTGCGCAAGATCATGGGCGAAAACTGGGTCAACGTCCTCAAGGACGTCTGGGGCGAGTAAGCCGCCGCACTTCTGAATCCTTACCTGGGGCCATCCGCGCCGCAGGCAACACCCTAATTTTTCTGGAGTTAAGTTTCCATGGCCAAGATCGCCCCGCAATTGCCAATCGAAGTCGACAGCGAGACCGGTGTCTGGACCTCTGACGCCCTGCCGATGCTCTACGTACCGCGGCATTTCTTCGTCAACAACCACATGGGCATCGAAGAGGTTTTGGGCGCCGAGGCCTACGCCGACATTCTCTACAAGGCCGGCTACAAATCCGCCTGGCACTGGTGCGAGAAAGAAGCCGAATGCCACGGCCTGGAAGGCGTCGCGGTGTTCGAACACTACATGAAGCGCCTATCGCAACGCGGCTGGGGTCTGTTCAAGATTCAGGACATCGACCTCGACAAAGGCACGGCCAGCGTCAAGCTCGAACACTCGGCGTTCGTCTACGTCTACGGCAAGGTCGGGCGCAAGGTCGACTACATGTTCACCGGCTGGTTTGCCGGTGCCATGGATCAGATTCTTGAGGCACGCGGCAGCAAGATTCGCACGGTTGCCGAGCAAGTCTACGGTGGCTCTGAAGAAGGCCACGACGACGGGCTGTTCACCGTCAAGCCGTTGTAAGTCGAGGAACCCGCCATGGCTTTCGAAGCAATGTTCCAGCCGATCCAGATCGGCAAACTGACCATCCGCAACCGCGTGCTCAGCACCGCGCACGCCGAGGTCTACGCGACTGACGGTGGCATGACCACCGAGCGCTACGTCAAATATTACGAAGAGAAAGCCAAGGGCGGCATCGGCCTGGCGATCTGTGGCGGCTCCTCCGTGGTCGCCATCGACAGCCCGCAGCAATGGTGGAGTTCGGTCAACCTGTCGACCGACCGGATCATCCCGCACTTCCAGAATCTCGCCGACGCCATGCACAAGCATGGCGCCAAGATCATGATTCAGATTACCCACATGGGCCGGCGTTCGCGTTGGGACGGTTTCCACTGGCCGACCCTGATGTCGCCCTCGGGCATCCGTGAGCCGGTACACCGTGCTACTTGCAAAACCATTGAGCCGGAAGAAATCTGGCGGGTTATCGGCAACTACGCGCAAGCGGCACGCCGTGCCAAGGCCGGTGGCCTGGACGGCGTTGAACTGTCGGCGGTGCACCAGCACATGATCGACCAGTTCTGGAGCCCGCGGGTCAACAAACGTACTGACGAATGGGGCGGCACCTTCGAAGGCCGGATGAAGTTCGGTCTGGAAGTGCTGAAAGCTGTGCGCGCCGAGGTCGGTGACGACTTCTGCGTGGGCATGCGTCTCTGCGGTGACGAGTTCCACCCGGACGGCTTGTCCCACGAGGACATGAAGCAGATCGCCAAGTATTACGACGACACGGGCATGCTCGATTTCATCGGCGTGGTGGGTTCGGGTTGCGACACCCACAACACCCTGGCCAACGTGATTCCGAACATGAGTTATCCACCGGAGCCGTTTCTTCACCTGGCGGCCGGGATCAAGGAAGTGGTCAAGGTGCCGGTGCTGCACGCACAGAACATCAAGGACCCGAACCAGGCCACGCGCATCCTTGAAGGCGGTTACGTCGACATGGTCGGCATGACTCGCGCGCACATCGCCGACCCGCACCTGATCGCCAAGATCAAGATGGGCCAGATTGATCAGATCAAACAGTGCGTCGGCGCCAACTACTGCATCGACCGCCAGTATCAAGGTCTCGACGTGCTGTGCATCCAGAACGCCGCGACCTCGCGTGAATACATGGGCGTGCCGCACATCATCGAGAAGTCCACAGGCGTCAAACGCAAAGTGGTGATCGTCGGCGCCGGCCCTGCCGGGATGGAAGCGGCCCGCGTCGCCGCCGAACGTGGCCATGACGTGACCCTGTTCGAGAAGAAAGAATTCATCGGTGGGCAGATCACGACGGCGTCGAAAGCGCCGCAACGTGACCAGATCGCCGGTATTACTCGCTGGTTCCAGTTGGAGCTGGCGCGGCTGAAAGTCGAACTGCGCCTGGGCACAGCGGCCGATGCCGACACCATCATGGACTTGCGTCCGGACGTGGTAGTGCTGGCAGTCGGCGGTCATCCGTACCTGGAGCAGAACGAACACTGGGGCGCTGCCGAAGGGCTGGTGGTCAGCAGTTGGGACGTGCTCGACGGCAAGGTCGCGCCGGGCAAGAACGTGCTGGTCTACGACACCATTTGCGAGTTCACCGGCATGTCGGTGGCTGACTTCCTCGCCGACAAGGGCAGCCAGGTCGAAATCGTCACTGACGACATCAAACCGGGCGTGGCCATCGGTGGTACGTCGTTCCCGACCTACTACCGCAGCATGTACCCGAAAGAAGTGATCATGACCGGCGACATGATGCTGGAGAAGGTTTACCGCGAAGGCGACAAGCTGGTCGCGGTGCTGGAGAACGAATACACCGGCGCCAAAGAGGAGCGGGTGGTCGATCAAGTGGTGGTGGAAAACGGCGTGCGTCCGGATGAGGAAATTTACTACGCGCTTAAAGAGGGTTCGCGCAACAAGGGTCAGATCGACGTCGAAGCGTTGTTCGCGATCCAGCCGCAACCGTCGCTGAGCGAGACGGGCGACGGCTACTTGCTGTTCCGCATCGGCGACTGCGTGGCGCAGCGCAACACCCACGCCGCGATTTATGACGCCCTGCGGCTCTGCAAGGATTTCTAAGTTTTTGACGTCACCTGCGTAGGAGCTGTCGCAGGCTGCGATCTTTTGATCTTGTTTTTAAAGATCAAGATCAAAAGATCGCAGCCTGCGGCAGCTCCTACGCCGAACGCGTTTCTCCAAGATGTACTGGTGGGAGCTTCACCATGTTGAACACCCTTCTTCCAATCCTGTTGTTCGCCGCCTTGGGCCTGGCTGTCCTCGGCGCATTGCGGCGGGTGGCCATGTGGCGTCGGGGCCGGGCCTCGAAGGTCGATCTGATCGGCGGCCTGTTGGCTATGCCCAAGCGCTACATGGTCGATTTGCACCATGTCGTCGCGCGGGACAAATACATCGCCAATACCCACGTCGCCACCGCCGGTGGTGCGGTGGCTTCCGCCGTGCTGGCGATCCTGGTTCACGGTTTCGGCCTGCATAACCGATTCCTCGGGTATGCACTGCTGCTGATGACTGCCGTGATGTTCGTGGGCGCGATCTTCGTTTATCTGCGTCGGCGCAACCCGCCGGCACGACTGTCGAAAGGCCCGTGGATGCGCCTGCCGAAAAGCCTGCTGGCGTTCTCGGCGTCGTTCTTTCTGCTGACGTTGCCGGTGGCCGGAATCCTCCCGGAGAACTTCGGCGGTTGGCTGCTCGCGGTCATCCTCGGGATTGGTGTGCTGTGGGGCGTGTCGGAACTGTTTTTCGGCATGACCTGGGGCGGGCCGATGAAACACGCCTTCGCCGGCGCCTTGCACCTGGCCTGGCACCGTCGCGCCGAACGTTTTGGCGGCGGTCGCTCCACCGGTTTGAAACCGCTGGATCTGAACGATCCGACCGCGCCACTGGGTGTGGAAAAACCCGAGGATTTCACCTGGAATCAATTGCTCGGTTTCGACGCTTGCGTGCAGTGCGGCAAGTGCGAAGCAGCGTGCCCGGCGTTCGCTGCCGGCCAGCCGCTGAATCCGAAAAAGCTGATTCAGGACATGGTCGTCGGTCTTGCCGGTGGCACTGACGCCAAGTTTGCTGGCAGTCCTTATCCGGGCAAGCCTGTGGGCGAACACTCGGGCGATCCGCATCAACCGATCGTCAACGGTCTGGTCGACGCCGAAACCCTGTGGTCGTGCACCACTTGCCGCGCCTGCGTTGAAGAGTGCCCGATGATGATCGAGCACGTCGATGCCATCGTCGACATGCGCCGCCATCTGACCCTGGAAAAGGCGCGACCCCGAACAAGGGCGCCGAAGTCCTCGAAAACCTGATTGCCACCGACAACCCCGGCGGTTTCGCACCCGGCGGGCGGATGAACTGGGCGGCGGACTTGAACCTCAATCTGCTCAGCGAAAAGAAATCCACCGATGTGCTGTTCTGGGTCGGCGACGGTGCCTTCGACATGCGCAACCAGCGCACCTTGCGTGCGTTCGTCAAAGTGCTGAAAGCAGCGAAAATCGACTTTGCCGTGCTCGGTCTGGAAGAGCGTGACAGCGGCGATGTAGCCCGGCGATTGGGCGACGAAGCGACCTTCCAGTTGCTCGCCAAACGCAACATCCAGACCCTGGCCAAATACAGCTTCAACCGCATCGTCACCTGCGATCCGCACAGTTTCCATGTGCTGAAAAACGAGTACGGCGCCTTCGACGGCAACTACCTCGTCCAGCACCACAGCACCTACATGGCGGAAATCATTCAAGCCGGCGCGCTCAACCTCGGTCAGCACAAAGGTAACAGCGTGACCTATCACGATCCGTGCTATCTCGGTCGCTACAACGGTGAGTACGAAGCACCGCGCGAAGTGCTGCGGGCGCTCGGTATCGAAGTCAAAGAGATGCAACGTTCCGGCTTCCGCTCGCGCTGCTGCGGCGGCGGTGGCGGGGCGCCGATCACCGACATTCCGGGCAAACAACGGATCCCCGACATGCGCATGGAAGACATCCGCGAGACCGGCGCCGAACTGGTGGCCGTAGGTTGTCCACAGTGCACGGCGATGCTCGAAGGCGTGGTCGAACCGCGTCCGCTGATCAAAGACATCGCCGAGCTTGTCGCCGACGCGCTGCTCGAAGAGGCGGTGCCGAACAAGCCCAATGCACCGGTGCAACATGAAGAACCTGCGGAGGCCCACTGATGAGCGACATTATCCGCCGCGATCCGCGCGCCGAATGGATCGCCCGCAACCGCCTGCACCCGCTGCACGCGGCCATGCAACCGGCGCAACACAGCTGGATGGGGCCTAACGGGGTCATCCGCAAGAACCCCACGGCGTCGGCTTTATCGGGCCCAACGGGCTGAAGCGCATCGACCGCAGCGGGGCCCAGCAAGGTGGGGCGACCAAGCGTACCGCCGCTGTAGAAGTACAATTGCCGCTGCATCAGGTGCCTGCGCCGGCGTTCTATATTTGCGTGGTCCCGGACATGGTCGGTGGCCGCCTGAGCAGTCACGACCGTGACTTGCTGGGGCTGGCTCATCAATTGGCCGGCTCGGACGGCGCGGTATTGGCTGTGGTGTTTGGTGAACACAAGGAA
>NZ_JAEKEG010000154.1 GCF_016651255.1 Pseudomonas sp. TH10 | reverse complement strand
CACAACGTACGACGTCCACGCGTGAACCGGGCCAACAATCACGCCAATGCAGGTCGGGATAGATCGACTTCATCATGGCCACCACCTGGAGGTAGCACCCAACGCTCGTATATCTCCCACGTAGGGCTGATCCATAAGCGCTCTCCTCGCTACTGCCGTCAATACCAGGACGCAGCACATACCATCCATGGCGATAAGCCCGAGCGTAAGCTGGATGAGCGGAAATAGCATTGAGCCCGGCAGCGGTAATACGAGGCTGACGCAGGGAGCAAAACGGCTCACTGCGTTGGATCCTACGAAGGCCACTGTGCAAGCCTTCGAGGAACTCAATCCGCCGTCCAAGCCGAGGAACCAACGCGGAGCGAGCCCCCGTGTCGCCCTCGTCTTCAATGATCTCTTGCAACGCGGCAATGACGTGACGGCTACGTCGTAGGATTTCGCCAAGCACAACAGCCAAAGCCTGATTGGCTGGATTATCCAGGTCTTCGAACACTGTGGGCACATCAAAGTGCAATACCTCACCAGTGGCATTGGCCTGTTCGAGGTTATAGAGCAACGCCGTCGCCGCAGGATCTTGCAAGGCACTACGCAGGGTCTGGCGATCGATACGACGCAATTGGTGTGCTGGCCGTAATGTGCGCTCTCGGTGCAACCGTGTCAGCGGCTTGCGCAAGACTTCGGTAAACGCTGACAACAACGCCGGTCCATAACGTTTCAGTCGAGCATATTGCAGGTGCGGGCTGCTGGTCAGACCTTCACGACCCACCTCCAACTGGGCGTATTCGTTGCCCATTAGTAAACGTGGATCAAAGGCAAGGAGTTCGTCGAGCATCGCGGCAAACGAAGTCTCGCCGAGCTTGTTTTGATCCGGAGCCACATCAAAGTGGTAGGTCGCTAAAACTTTGCCGCCAGTACCAACCAACTCAGCAATGACTTTTCCCGCATAAAAACCCGGCTCCCATCGCCACGCGTCAAACGCCTCATGGCGCAAGCTTTCCAACGGTTCATCATCAACGAACAAGCGGGACTCGGGGAGAGTCTCGAAATAATAAGTGCCGCGCTCCATGAACCCCGAAATCAACGCCTCGGGGCTGACCGTAAACGTGCTTCCCTGTTTGTCAACGCATCGGATATTCGCCATGTTTCACCGCCAGAACCGGGCAGAACCCAATGAGCGCAAATCATCCTGCAAGTCGCCGACTTTGGCTGCCGAATCCGCCAGCTTCATATCCCGCAACAGGGTACGGCTGTCTGCGAAGGCGGCCTGAATTCGAGGTGTGTCTTCACCGCGAAGTTTTGGCAGGACTTTGGCGTAGATGGCTTGATCCAGTGCTGCATCGAAATCAATCACACCGCCGCGTTCGGCCTGCTCGATGTAGCCGATGACATCGTGGATGGTGCGCCAGCCGAAATGCAGGCGTGCCGGGCGCAAGGCCTTGGCCAGTCCCTTGAGCGTGTCACGGACTTTGGTAATTTGCGCCTCAGACAAAGCACTGGTTTTCCACCCGGGGAACGCTTCAACATCGATGTCCCAAAACTCAATCACTGCCGCCCGGTCGAGCACCTTGTCGCTCAGGCCATGGGTCGTTTCATCCATATTCACGGTACCAATGATCACCAGGTTACTTGGATACGTGATGGTCGCCGGCACCCCGCTGATGTCATTGTCCTGAGCATGGAGCTCAATGTGACCACCTGTCTCCATCGCCGAAAGCAGTGGTGCCAAATATTGCTCCGGGTGCGACAGGTTCATTTCGTCGAGCACAACCGTGTATGGACGCTCGGGGTCGGCACTGGCCTTAAGCAGGAAATCGACAAATGCCGTACGAACATAGCTCTCGCTATTCAATGGATTGACGTAACCCAGAAGGCAAGAGGGATCATGCCAACCTGGCTGGACGGGGACTGTAAGCAGGCCCTCTGACGGGTGAGTTTGCCCCTCATGCAACGCAAGCGCATACCCCCGAGCCAGTACCGTCTTACCAGCACCGCTGAGCCCTGTGAGTACGGCGAAGTGACGGCGCGGATGGCTCCAGAGTCCCGCGTCAAGGCGAGCAACAAGACCGATCGGAAAGGCGATATCTTCGGGGAAACTACGCTGGATGGTTTCCAGCGAGGGTCGCTCAAACGGCACAGCCTCCTCACTGTATGGCACCACGCTGGTTGAAACGGCCCCAGCCTCTGGAGTAAGTGATTGGGGTTCCCAGTAGATTTGCGCTGCCCAGGTTTCACCGAGTTCGGTCAGGTGCAGCAGTTTGTCTGCACGGGTTTCGACCAATTGCAGGGCACGCAGCCAAAAGGTCAGACTGGTCAATGCTCGATCGCTGGTCCACCCGGGGTTGACCTTTCTCAACGCGTCATTCAACGCACTGACGGACATTGGGCCGCTTCGCAATGCGTAGAGCATGTGATCAAACCCGAGAACGCGGGTCAGCAACCAGTCCGATACTTCATCAGGTTCGCCAGAATCTAGCAGTCCCTCACCTCGCGGTGTCAGATGGATTTCGTCGCCTTGAGCCCGCAGAACACCCCATTCGGCAATGAGTGAATTGAGTTGTGTTCGGATACTCGAAGTCGCGTGACTTGGGTTGATCGAGCGCATGTGCTCCACCAAATCTTCTCGCTTGCATCCCTCTTTGGCGAACTCAATGATCGCCCTGATGGTCGCGATACCACCGCCAATGGCGAGCATGCCGCGACGTCGGCGCTCAGCAGGTAAAGGATTCAAGCGCTCCTGACCTGTAGCGGGGTCTGCGATTTCCGTGGCCTCGGTTTCCTGCTCCCTTACGAATTTCATGTAGAGCAGCCAAGGCAGAGTCATGCGCTCCAGCGTCGGTATTGATAGTCCTTTTTCTCGCTCACCCAAAACATCGTCCAGGCGCTCAAGCACACTCCGATGCAGAGAAAGCTCACGCTCGGTGCCTCCTACACCTATCAACGAAGCCAAAGTACGCAACTTCGGGTAGTGAGCGAGTGTGGTCAGTTCGGTTGGGCACAACGCTGCAAAAAGACGATACTTTTAAGCCTCGGATTGCGTCGCACAAGGGGAGGAGCAACTAGTTGGTTCAACTCGCGCCAGCCTTCCTTGAGCACCTGATCTTGAAGGTGAATATCACCAGTTTTGAGCGATGCCCGAATACTCCAAAGGCATTCGGCGACTCCAGGATCGGCGATCACCTCAGACACATTGACCGTGCCCATGCCCGTTTTTGTAATGACCTCACTTTCCCACAGCAGCTCTTGAAACGCTGTACTACAAAACTCCTCCTGATCAGCGTCTTGTACTTTACGAAGGAACTCCGACAGCTTTTTCAGCCAGCTCTGATACCAAGGCAGCTCACGATTGTGAGCCAATACCGCCTCACAGGCTGCCTTCAGATTTGCGTTATCCTTCAGATCTACCGCCACCAGTCATGCCCCTTATTGTCTTGTTAGGCGACCGCGCCCAATACCGTCTCTGATAAATATTTGCATGCGGAGTTACACCACCTCCTAGGAGAGTCCAGGCAGTGACACTGGCTCCTGGCCCATCACCTTTCAGGCAAACGATTAACACGAGCCACTAGCCACTGAATACGTGCTCGCGATGCCAGGCCAAGTAGTTCAAATGACGGTCATGAAGGCTACGCAACCGGCATTGCGGGGTAATACCAAGTGCCCGTTGCAGTTCAGCGGTCAAGGTTTGCGCAATAATAATATCGCCCTCGTCGGTGAAGCTGATCAGCCCCTGGTCAAAGGCTTGATCCAGGTTGGGCGTCAGAAGCAGTCCGTTAAAGGGATCGAGGCGCTCCAGATGCGTCGCGTCACGCCAGGGCTTAATGTGAGAAGCACGCAACATGGAAGCAAGCGCTATACCGCTAACGGCGCAACCTTGCCAATGCTTGAGCAGAGCTTGGCGATAAACGCTTTGTCCTACCCGCGCTCGAATAATGGCTTCGCGCTCGGTACTCTCAATTTGCTGCCCAAATGATGATTGCTCGAATATCTCAATCAGGCTGAATTCATCTTCCAATCCTTGATCGATGGCCGTCGATTCGCCAGTAAGCACTGCGAACAGGCTGCGCAAGTCGTCACTATCCGCACAATTGACCGCTATACCGGTATTGCTCGTTGAGTCCAGCGCGCGCGGAAATACTTCGAGGCTGGTGCTTTTATAGTTCTCATTGGGAGCGCCCTGCGTCAATGCCTTGATTTGCTCCCAATGCACTGACTTGCGGTATGCCGGGTGCAAAACCAAAGGTTGGAGTCCCACGGCGCCGATAGCTTTATGCTTGACGAATAGCGGGTACTCAAGCGCAGGATGCTCATAGCCTCTAGCGTAGGCCTTTTCTTTGTACTTCAAGCTGCAACCATGGCCTTCCAGTAGCCTGCAAATTTCCAGCGAATCGAGCATGCGTTCCTCCTGATGTTTACAACGTATCGGCGCCAATCACGAGGACCTTGAATAAAGGCCCTCGTACCTCACACCTAAGGCAGCAAAGCCTGCAGAATCTCCACCTTGCGCTGCAGCTGCTCCACATGAGCCTTCTCCGCCCGAAGCGCCGATTTCAACTCACGATTCTCTTCGGCGTGCCAGCTCAGCCGCTGCTGGCGCTCCTTCGTGGTCGCATGCCAATGCTCGAGCAATCTCCAGGCTTTGTTAGTCTGCAGATACTGCACCAAAAGCATCAGCAGGATCATCAACAGCATCAGCATCGCTACCGACGCCGTCCAATCCCAACCATCCATAAACATGTCCCTCATGTCGTCAACTCCAAAATTGCCAGAGTCACGATATGTAGTGTTAAACGACACGTCTAGAATGTAGACTTATACAGGTAAAGTATTCACTCACATGGAGGCGACATGAAACGCAAGCAAACCATCGCGCAGGTCCGTTGGGACCTCGCCCTTCGCTATCGTCTGATTGAAACCGTCGCATGGTGGGAAGGCCGGCTGACCACGGTGCACTTGACGCAGAGTTTCGGCATTAGCCGTCAGCAGGCATCCAAGGACATCAACACCTACATCACCGAGCATGCGCCTAAAAACCTTACATATGATCGACAGATCAAGGGGTACGTGCCGAGTAAACAGTTCAAGCCACTGTTCATCGACGACAGCGCCAGCGCATACCTGCACCTGCTTTACCAGAACAATGCTCGAGCGCCACACGTCGAGGGGCTGGCGTTGGCCTACGCCCATACCAAAGTACTGGAGGTGCCTGATCGCTCGATCAAGGCCGAGATACTGCGCCCACTGCTCAAGGCTTGCCGGGAGCATCTACGCCTGGACATCGACTACGTTTCGCTCAACAGTCCCGAACCTGAAGGGCGAACCATTGCACCGCATACGCTGGTTTACACAGGCATGCGCTGGCATGTGCGCGCCTACTGCGAAAAAACCGCGAGTACCGGGACTTTGTACTGAGCCGACTGCGTGGGGTTCCTGAACTGATGGACGGCGAGACCGAGAATGGCCTCTCGGACGACGACCAGTGGAATAGCGAAGTCAACGTCATCATCAAACCCGATGAGCGTCTGACGGTGATGCAAAAAGCGATAATCCAGGAGGATTTCGGGATGGTCGATGGGCGACTGCAGATTCCCTGTCGCCAGGCGTTGGTCAAGTATGTATTGCAGCGCTATCAGATTGATCCAAAGAACATGGACCCGAAACCAGAGGCGCAACAGATCGTGGTGGAGAACCTAAAGGAGTTGAAACCCTGGCTGTATGACTGATACCGGTCCCTTTCGACTGCCCTGTTCGCGACAACCTTGCCGCTGGCACTCAACTCCAAAAAATACCGAGCCCTGACGCAGTGCGACATGATCTGTCGCACGAGTGAGTCAAGCTCTGTATCAGACCCCACGAGAGAACGCGATATTGAATAATCTGGAAGCCCTGAAGCTGGTGGAAACCACGTTCACCGAGATACTGAACGCCGACAAAGTGTCCGACCTGAAAAAGATACTGACGTCCGATCCCCTGCTGGAAAAATGGCAGATGGACCGCAACAAGTACCCAGAATTGCAGTTGAAATTGACGGACCACGACATCAGTTCCCTCATGACTAAGGTTGGCAACGATCTTCGCTTGCATGCGGACCTCAGCGCCAAACTGGAAACTCCTCTGGAAAAGCTGCTCTACGCCCTGGTTTGGAAAAACGGCGACCTGCAAAAGGTGGCGCACATCATCAAAGGTGCAGCCGATGTCAGACCAACATCGCTGACTAACGGCCCAGGCCAGGTATTCAGACAGTTCGGTCGGCACCTGGCTGATCGCTCGGAATCCATTGTCGATCAGCACGTGCTTCGTGCCTTCGAACTCTATGAGCAGATCAACGACCCAGACTTTTCCAAGATCAAGACCATTCGCAAGAAGATCAACTGGGACAAGGATGTCGCCTGCATCGAACGCTACAAACGCTGGCTCTGCGAGCACTTCAAAGAGCGTCAGGATGCCGAACCTGGATTCGTGGTGAACATCGACATGGTGCTCTTCGCGCTCGGTCGAGCGGTAAAGATCACCAGCAAGCGCGGCAACGGTGAAGCAGCGTAATCCCATCGCCATCGAGGACAGCGCCATGAAAACCTACAAAGCCTTCATGCAACGTGTGGTTGCCACCGCCGGCCCCCAAGCCAACTTCACCATCACGGTTCAAGCGGTGACCTCTGCCATGGCAAAGGTCACCGCTGAAGCCCAGTACCCAGGCTACAAATGCCTGAACGCACCCACTCAGGTGCGTTGAAGTTTTGCCAGCTCATCTTGCAGTTGCAGCGCCAGCCCACTGGTTCGCTGCACATTGCGACTCACCGCCCCTTCAAATACGCCCGGACTGGCTTCGACCAGGCTGAACCATTGCTTGGCACGGGTGATGGCGGTGTACAACAGCTCCTTGGTCAGCACAGGGTTCAGCGCATCGGGCAATACCAGAGCCGTATGGTTGAACTCCGACCCCTGGGACTTGTGCACCGTCATGGCGAAAACGGTCTCAACCTCCACCAGCCGACTCGGCATCACGAAACGTACGCCGCCGCTGCCATCGTTTCGCGGGAAGGCCACACGTAGAACCCGTTCTGCAGAAGGACCCGGTACCCAGAGAGCAATGCCGATGTCACCATTCATCAAGCTCAGGCTGTAATCATTGCGGGTGACCAGTACCGGTCGCCCTTCGTACCAACCCTGGTCCCCCGACAACAACTCACAGCGGCCCAGTTCGGCGGCCACTCGTTGATTCAGTCCCTCGACACCCCAAGGCCCGCGACGCAGCGCACAGAGCAGACGGAACTCATCAAAGGCGCCCAATACTTTGCCAGCCCAACCGGCCCAGAGGGCACTGTCCCAGGGAGTGTCTTTCGCAGGACGCTGGTCTCGTAGCTGCTCAAGGTAATGGCGATAACCAGGAGCATCGCCTTTGCCGTTGATAATCAACTCGGTGAGTGCGGCATCATGCTCGCCTCGCAGCTTGAGGTTGAACAGCTGAGGCAATTGCTGATCAAGCAGGCTTCGTGCTTCGGCGGCATTTTTCTCATTGACCAGTTTGGCCAGACGCCCAATGCCCTGCTGGGCGTCGAAGCGTCGGGAGTAGCGCAGCATGACGGTTTGCTGGGCCAGCGGATCGCCAGCACCGACTGCCGTCTGCAACCCCGGAGCGCTGACCGACTCGCCACTGTGGGCTTCCAGCCAGGCCACTGTTTGCTCGCTATAGCCGCCGGCTTCAGCGTTGCGACAAAGGTCGCCCAACACGGAGCCTGCATCCACCGATGCCAGCTGATCCTTGTCACCCAACAGGATCAAGCGCGCCTGCCGAGGCAAGGCATCGAGCAGGCAAGCCATCATTTCCAGGTCAATCATCGACGCTTCATCGACCACCAATACATCCAGCTCCAGTGGCTTATCCCGGTGGTGAATGAAGTTGCGCGAATCCGGTCGACTGCCCAACAGACGGTGCAATGTGGAAACATCCGTCGGGATCGCCTCCTGCACCGGGGTGCTGACCGGCAGCTCACGGACGGCCTTGCCAATGGACTCGGACAAGCGTGCTGCTGCCTTGCCGGTGGGGGCGGCGAGACGAATTCGCAGCGGCTTTCTTTCCTCCACGGCCGGTGTTTGCAACAGCCCCAGCAAGCGCACGACCGAGGTGGTCTTGCCGGTGCCGGGGCCGCCGGTGATGACGCTGAAGTTACCTCGTGCCGCCAGCGTACAGGCAATTTTTTGCCAGTCGCTACGGCGTTCACCGTTAACTTCGAAGGTGTCAGGGAACAAGGCATCGAGCCGACTGTAAAGTTTTTCCGGTGTTACCGCGTCCACACTCAAACGGGCGCTCAGCGCCTGGGCAATGCTGCGCTCATAGTTCCAGTAACGACGCAGGTACAGAAGCTGTCCGGTCAACACCAGCGGCCGCTCCGGGAATCGCTGCGGCTCGTCCCGATCCTCCACCATCGTGCTCAAGCACAACGCCCGGCGCCATTGCGCGACATCCAGGCCCAGCAACCAGTGCGACGGTAATTGGCCGCCCTCCTCCCCTTCAGGCGGTAACGACAACACAAAGTCAGGCGTTCGCAGGGTAGCGACCAGATCCAGGCAGGAATGCCCGCGACCCAGTTGATGACTGGTCATCGCGGCAGCCAGCAACACACTGGCCTGGGCCTGGGGATCCTGTTCAAGTATGAAAGTGGCGAATGAGCGATCCAGTGCGCGCAACCAGCCTCGGCTCACCCAATTGTCGAGTTGATGCAGCAGCTCGCTGCTGTCGGCATCGCCAACGAACAACGGCGGGTGATCAACGTTGCGCTGGCTGTTGCTCAGCTGCTTAAGGGTCTGGCTCATGCGCTGACCTCCGCGTGTTGGCCCATGAAGAGTTGGTCCAGTTGTTCAATCAACTGCCGTGGCGGTCGTTCGAAATGCACACCTTGGGTGGGTGCCTGGTGTCCACGGACGAACAGGTACACCGCCCCGCCCATGTGCTGTTCGTAGTCATACCCGGCAAGGCGCAGCTTAAGCTGGCGATGCAAGGCCAGCAGGTACAGACACAGCTGCAGGTCATAACGCTTGTCCAGCATGGTCTCGGCCATCGCCTCGGCGTCGTAGGCCTGATCGTTGCTGCCCAGCCAGTTGGATTTGTAGTCCGCCACGTAGTAGCGACCCTGATGTTCAAACGTCAGGTCGATGAAGCCTTTGAACATGCCGTTCAACTCGTTGGCAGCCAGTACTGGGCGCGGTGCACCACCCAACGTGTATTGACGCACCAGTGCATCGAGGCGCTGAACGTTCACCGATCGGCTGGAAAACCAGAACTCCATCTCGACCTGATAGGTGCTCAGAGTCGAGAGCTTGCATTGGGTACCGTTGAACCGCAGCGGTGCATTCAGATAGCTGCCTAGCCAGGCGGAAAGTGGCTCGATCCAGGTTTCCCAATCGCGCAGGTTGCAGCGTCGGGCAACGGTGTTATGCAGGGTGATCGGATCTCCAGCGGCCTTGGCGAAACCTTCGCGGCCGGCCCATTCGAACAGTCCGTGGAGAAAGGTGCCCGGTCCTGCGCCACGAGGGAACCCGTGAATCCCGGCCCCTGCAGGCAAGGCTTCAGTTTCGTCCTCTTCTTGCAAGTTGGCTTCCAGCGCGGTCGCCGGCTCAAGGTTGACACCCGGCTGCGCCCCCATCAGGACATTACCGTCGGCAATGGCCAAGGCCGAGTAACTGGCGATCCACCAGTTCGCCGCGAGTTTGTGCAGGGGGCGCAATGCCGGTCCCACCGGCGGTGGCGTTGGCGCCGTATGCACAGCATCGGACGGCACCGGGGCTGCGCACACTGCAATGTCTGTGCAGCCGCTGGCCAACGCTGCAACCACGTCAGGCAATTGAACCGCTGCGATCGGCTTCTCACCCGCTAGCATGTAGCCCAGACCTGCCTTGTGCAGGTCCGTCGATGCACCGCCAGCCTTGAAGCCCTGGGGCGCCACACAGATCCAGGTGGCATAACGGGCTCGGGTCAGGGCAACGTAGAGCAGGCGCATCTCTTCGCCCATGCGCTCATTGTTGGCAAGCGCCTGTGCCGGTTTGGCCAGATCGCCCTTGATCAGCTCGATCACCAGACCCTTGTCGTCGTGGAACATGGGCGGTGTTGTGCTTCGGCCATCGATCGCCCTGGCGCTACAGGCAAACGGCAGCAGCACCAATGGGTATTCCAGGCCCTTGGACTTGTGCACGGTGATGACCTTGATCAGGTCCGAATCGCTTTCCAGGCGCAGAATTTCTTCTTCGCTCTGGCCATCGACCTGCTCGGCCAGGTGGCGGATCAACGCATGCTCGCCATCGAGTTCGGCTGCGCTGCGTTGCAACCATTCGGCCAGATGCAATAGGTTGGTCAAGCGCCGCTCACCCTGATCTTCCAGAAGTAAACGGGCCGGCACCTTGAACGTGGCAAGCAGCTTTCGCAGCATCGGCAGCACGCCTTGTTGTTGCCACAACACCCGAAAATCGCGGAACAGCAAAACCTGTTGTTCCCAGAACAACTCATCCTGATTCAATTGCTCCAGGATCTGCCATGTCAGCCCGACGCTGCGGGTCGCCATGGCCGCACGCACCAGCCGGTCGCTGGTAGGTTGAGCGCACGCTCGCAGGATATACAACAGGTCTCTGGCCTCTTCGCTTTCGAAGACCGAGTCCCTGTCGGAGAGATAGACACTGGCCAGCTGTCGATGCGCTAGGGCCTTGCGGATGGCTTCGGCTTCCTTGCGATTACGTACCAGAATGGCGATATCGGCGGGCCGCAAGGCGACGAATACACCATTCTCTTTCAGCAAACCCGAACGCTCGGTTGCCGCGGGATCAAGCCAGGCCTGAATCGCCGATGCCGAGACTTCAGCGGCTTTGCGCAAGTAGGTGGCGTTATTGACCACGCCCTCGGTTTCCAACTGCCAGAAGGTCAAGGCCGGTTGATCCGTCCCTTTGATCTGCAACACATCGTCACGCCCATTGGCCTGGACGCTGTTGAATGGGACCGGGTTGCCCTGGTCTTCTGTGGCAAACCGAAATGCGCCGCGAGGCTGGGCTTCAGCGAACCGGAAGCAGTGGTTGGCCGCGTCGACCATCGCCTTGGTGGAGCGATAGTTGGTCCCCAGCGTGTAATGACGGCCAGCCGTCGCCTCGCGCGCCTGGAGGTAAGTGTAGATGTCCGCGCCACGGAAGGAATAGATCGCCTGTTTCGGGTCGCCGATCATGAACAGGCCGCAGTCATCCAGGTTGTCCGGGATGCGGTAAATGGTTTCGAAGATCCGGTATTGAACCGGGTCGGTGTCCTGGAATTCATCGATCAGGGCGACCGGGTACTGCTTGCGAATGGTCTCGGCCAGACGAGCGCCGGACGGGCCCTGCAAGGCTTGGTCAAGACGATTGAGCAGGTCATCGAAGCCGATTTCGGCACGACGGCGCTTTTCTTCATCAAAGCGCTCACGCACTTCATGCAAGGCGTGCAGCAGCAACTGAGCCCGAATATCGACTTTCGCATCACGCTGTTCGACCCATAGATCGATCGCCTTGAACGCCTGATGCTCAGGTGCCACGGCCTTTCCATTCAGTGTTATGCCTGTCTGACCGAAGGCGTGCACGTTGTGCGGTGCCGGTTGCCCCCTGGACCACTGCGCCAGTTTGTTCAGGAGACCGTTGAAGACGTCATCCTGTTTGATTTTTCTGTAGGTATTGCCACTCATGTGAGGACGAATGCTGCGCAACACCTCCTCAAGTTCGTTCTGATGCTCAAGCCAAAGCTTGCGAGCGTTACGTTCCAGTTCGCCGACTGTTCCGTACCATTCACCCGGTTCTTGAAGTAGCGCCTGCAACGAGCCAGGGGTTTCAAGGGGCTGGGATTTGTATTGATAGGTCGCATCCCGTCGCGTCAGCAACGAACCGAGTGCATCCCCCAGATCCTGTGGGCTTTTGAAACAATCACTGATGGCTCGGGCCTGCTCCACCGGTAACTCATAGAAACGCCGACGCCAATAATCCCTGACCACCTCGGCCAGCAATTCGCTCTGATCGGTTTCCAGTGTCTGGGTGAACAGGCTGCCACTGTCGAAGGCATGCTCACGCAACATCCGATAGCACCAGCCATGGATGGTCGAGACCGCCGCTTCATCCATCCACTCACCCGCCAGTTGCAGCTGGCGCGCGCAATCGGGCCATTCCTGCGGCGGGTACTCGGCACGCAGTTGCTGCAGCAGCTTGTCGTGTTCGCGCTCAGGTTCCAGAAAGCACTGTGCCGCTTCGGTCAAACGCGCACGAATACGGTCGCGCAGTTCTTGAGTCGCGGCATCAGTGAAGGTTACGACCAGAATCTGCGGT
>NZ_JAEKEG010000153.1 GCF_016651255.1 Pseudomonas sp. TH10 | reverse complement strand
GAGATGCTTCGGCGCTGTCTTCAGTGTGGTTCACCGCGTATCCGGCATCCATCGTCACCCGTGAAGACGGCACCGTGCTTGAGGCTCTTGGCGATGAAACCCTGTGGCATGCGTTGTCGAAAATCGGTATCCAGGGTATTCATAATGGGCCGCTGAAAATGTCCGGTGGTTTGCGCGGCACGGTCCAGACGCCAACCATCGACGGTAATTTCGACCGCATCAGTTTCGAGATCGACCCGCAACTGGGCACCGAGGCGCAGTTGCAGGCGCTGACCCGCATGGCCGCCGCGCACAACGCGGTGATCATCGACGATGTGATCCCTTCGCACACCGGAAAGGGCGCGGATTTTCGCCTGGCAGAGATGGCGTACGAGGATTACCCGGGCCTCTACCACATGGTCGAGATCCGCGAAGAAGACTGGCCCCTGCTGCCGGAGATCGAAGAGGGGCGCGATGCGCACAACCTCAGCCCGCAGCAGGTTGATGTGTTGCGGGACAAGCATTACATCGTCGGCCAGTTGCAGCGGGTGATTTTCTTCGAGCCAGGGGTCAAGGAGACCGACTGGAGCGCCACACCGGTAGTGGTCGGCGTCGACGGTAAACCGCGGCGCTGGGTGTACCTGCACTACTTCAAGGAAGGCCAACCGTCATTGAACTGGCTGGACCCGACCTCGCTGCGCAGCAGATGATCATCGGCGACGCCCTGCATGCCATCGACGTGATGGGCGCGAAGATTTTGCGCCTGGACGCCAACGGCTTTCTCGGCGTGGAGCGCAAGCTCGATGGGACCGCCTGGTCGGAAAGTCACCCGCTGTCGATCACCGGCAACCAGCTGTTGGCGGGGGCGATCCGCAAGGCCGGCGGGTTCAGTTTCCAGGAGTTGAACCTGACCGTGGATGACATCGCCGCCATGTCCCATGGCGGTGCGGACCTGTCCTATGACTTCATCACCCGTCCGGCCTACCAGCATGCCTTGCTGATGGGGGATACCGAGTTCCTGCGCCTGATGCTGCGTCAGATGCACACCCTGGGCATCGACCCCGGCTCGCTGATCCACGCGTTGCAGAACCACGACGAGTTGACCCTGGAGCTGGTGCACTTCTGGACGCTGCACGCCCATGATACCTATCTGTATCAGGGCCAGACCTTCCCCGGCAATATCCTGCGCGAGCACATCCGCGAACAGATGTACGAACGCCTGGCCGGCGAACATGCACCCTATAACCTTAAATTCGTCACCAACGGCGTGTCATGCACCACGGCGAGCATCATCACGGCGGCATTGGGGATTCGTGATCTTGACGCGATCACTGCGGCAGATATCGCGCAGATCCGTCAGGTGCACCTGCTGCTGGTGATGTATAACGCGATGCAGCCAGGCGTGTTTGCGTTGTCCGGCTGGGATCTGGTGGGCGCCTTGCCACTGCCCGCTGAACAGGTCGAGCACTTGATGCTCGATGGCGATACCCGCTGGATCCATCGGGGCGCCTATGACCTGGTCGATCTGAACCCTGATGCGCCACTTTCAGCCGGACAGATGCCGCGGCCGAAGACGCTTTATGGCAGCTTGCCGACCCAGTTGAACGACCCTGACTCCTTCGCGTCCCAGCTGCAGAAAATCCTCGCCGCGCGCCGCGCCTACGACATCGCCGCCAGCCGCCAGATCCTGGTGCCAGATGTGCAGCATCCGGGGCTCCTGGTCATGGTGCATGAGCTGCCCGCCGGCAAAGGCACGCAAATCACCGCGTTGAACTTCGGCTCGACGCCGATTACCGAAACCCTGCACCTGCCGAACATCGCGCCGGGCCCGGTGGTCGACATCATTAATGAACGAGTAGAAGGCGACCTCACGGCCGAAGGTGATTTCACCATCACCCTGGATGCCTACGAGGGCCTGGCGCTGCGGGTGGTGAGCACTTCGCCGATGATCTGATTAACCAATAGCTACCTGAAAAACTCCCCCGGCGTTTCGCCAAACTGCTGCCGAAACGCCGCGATGAATGCCGAGGTCGATTCGTAACCGCAGGCCAGCGCCACATCGGTCACTCGTTCTTCCCGTTCCAGCGGGGTGAGCGCGCCCAGCAGGCGCAGACGCTGGCGCCAGGCGCGGAAGGTCAGGCCGGTATCGCGAAGGAAAAGGCGGCTCAGGGTCTTTTCCGTCACGCCGAATTTCTGGCTCCAGTGCGCCAGGGTTGTCTGTTGTTCCGGATGGGCCTGCAGGCTCTGGTAGATCTGCCGCAAACGAAGATCCTGAGGCAGCGGCAGCATCAAGTCGATCGTCGGCGCCTCGGCGAGCTGGTCCAGCAATACCTGAGTCAGCCGCCCATGGGCGCCGTGCTGCTCATACTCTACGGGGATTTTACTGAACGCCCTGATCAACTCGCGCAGCAGATCACTGACCCCCAGCACATGGCAGCGCGGCGGCGCCCATTGCGTCACGCTGCAATCCAGGTACAGGCTGCGCATTTCCGTGCGCGGCGAGCTGAACACCCGATGCGGCATGCCTGCCGGTATCCATACCGCCCGTTCGGGTGGCGCTACGAAGCGGCCCACACTGGTCTGGACCTCCAATACGCCCTGAATCGCATACGACAGCTGCACCCATGGGTGACTGTGGCGGCGGGTCAGCGCGCGATTGGGCAGTGATTCGGTACGACCGTAGACCGGTCTTGGCAGGCTGGGTAGCCCGGGTACACTGCGCCTTACGCTTTTTTCATGTCCTTTAGGCGGCATCAGCTGGCTCATCGGCGTTAGTCGGTAATCAGCAGGCACGTTAGAGTCGGTCCCACGTACTTGGCAACCCCCGGATGATGATCTGATGACTCGCCCTCGTTTCCTGCCCGACAATTTCACCCTGACCCTGATTGGCGTGGTCGTTATCGCCAGCGTGCTGCCTGCCAGCGGTCAGGTCGCAGTGGGCTTTGGCTGGCTGACCAACATCGCCATTGCGCTGCTGTTTTTCCTGCACGGCGCCAAACTGTCCCGTGAATCAATCATTGCCGGCGCCGGCCACTGGCGCCTGCATCTGTTGGTGTTCGGCCTGACGTTTGTCCTTTTCCCGTTACTGGGCCTGGCGCTGAAACCGCTGCTGTCGCCGTTGATCGGCGACAAGTTGTACATGGGCATGCTGTACCTCTGTGCTTTACCCGCCACAGTCCAATCGGCGATCGCCTTCACGTCCCTGGCACGGGGCAATATTCCGGCGGCCATTTGCAGTGCGGCGGCGTCCAGCCTGTTCGGGATTTTCCTGACTCCTTTGCTGGTGACCTTGCTGCTGGACGTGCACGGCGACGGCGGATCAACCCTCGATGCGATCATGAAGATCAGCGTGCAACTGCTGCTGCCCTTCATTGCCGGGCAGATCGCCCGACGCTGGATAGGGGCGTGGGTGGGACGCAACAAGAGCTGGCTCAAATTCGTCGACCAGGGCTCGATCCTGCTGGTGGTCTACGGTGCTTTCAGCGAGGCGGTGAACGAGGGCATCTGGCAGCAGATTCCGGTATGGGAGCTGGCGGGCCTGGTGCTGGTGTGCTGCATCTTCCTGGCGCTGGTGCTCGCGTCCGCCACGGTGCTGGGCAAGGTGTTCGGGTTCAACCAGGAGGACCGCATCACTATCCTGTTCTGTGGCTCGAAGAAGAGCCTGGCCACCGGGGTGCCGATGGCACAGGTGCTTTTCGCCGGCAGCACCATCGGCGTGCTGATCCTGCCGCTGATGCTGTTCCATCAAATTCAGCTGATGGTCTGTGCAGTGCTGGCGCAGCGTTATGCCAAGCGCCAGGAGAGCGTCGCCGAATTGATGGGGCAGGTGGACCCCTGATGTGGCAGCAGGATTCGTATTGAACGGCAAGGAATTTTCAGGCTGGTTTTAGCTTCACGAGGTTCTAGCGCCAGAGCGAATCAATCTAATCGAGCAGTTTGAAAATGGAGGTTTTTTGCTATCCTGAAGGTGTAGGCGAAGACGCAGACTGATGCGCAAGCGGATAGCAAGGGAGCGTGGGGCGCGCTCCGAAGGGTACACGGTTAGAAAGATTTCCGCGCTGAGATCCAGCCCTGATGCCGTGTGAAGCACTAGTGCAGTAAATACAAAGCGCTTGTGTGGGAGTCCTGATAAACCTTGTAAGCCGGAGACCAGCACTGGCCACCTACTCGAAATCCGAAGCCCGCTTAGAGCGGGCTTTTTCGTATAGTCGATAAAACCCTGCGACGTCCATTTGCGGACAAGTATTTTGGCCGTTTCGATCCCCTTTTGGCCAATCGCCCACTGTGAACCGACCCTGCTGTCAGCATGAATCGGTAGCAGTCGCTACGACGACCAGATTCCTGCTGCTCCTTGCCTTTGGCTATTTTTCAAGCCTGCTGCCGTGTACAGAACATAAAAACCATCGTACTGACGTCACACTTGGGGAAATCAATGCAAACGATGAAACGCATTCTGGGTGCAGGCCTGTGCGGGCTGACACTGCTGGCCGCGCGCGGCACACGCCGAACAGCGCGAACTGCGGGTTTATAACTGGGCCGACTACATTCTGCCGGCCGTACCCAAGGACTTCGCAGCAAAAAGCGGTATCAAAGTGACCTGGGACACCTTCGATACCAATGAATCCCTGGAAGCCAAACTGCTCACCGGTAACTCCGGCTATGACCTCGTTGTGCCGTCGAACCAGTTCCTCGACACGCAGATCAAGGCCGGTGTGTTCCAGAAACTCGACAAGTCGAAGCTGCCGAACTGGAGTCACCAGGACCCGGCGCTGTTGAAACTGCTGGACAAGAACGACCCCGGCAACCAGTACGGCGTGCCTTACATGGTCGGCACGGTGCTGATCGGCTTCAACCCGGCTAAGGTCAAGGCTGCCCTGGGCGACAACGCGCCGGTGGACAGTTGGGATCTGGTGTTCAAACCGGAGAACATGGAAAAGCTCAAATCCTGCGGCGTGGCGATGCTTGATTCGCCGTCGGAAATCCTGCCGCTGGCCTTGCATTATCTCGGCCTCGACCCGAACAGTCAGAACCCCGCCGACTATGAAAAGGCCAAGGAGCTGATGATGAAAATCCGCCCGTATGTCACCTACTTCAACTCTGCCAAATACATGACCGACATTGCCAACGGTGACATCTGCGTCGCCATTGGTTATTCAGGCAGCTTTTATCAATTCGGCAACCGCGCCAAGGAAGCGGGTAATGGCGTAGTGGTGGACTGGCGCCTGCCCAAGGAAGGCGCGCCGATCTGGTTCGACACCTTCGCCATTCCCAAAAGTGCGAAGAACGTCGAGGAAGCCCACGAGTTCCTCAATACCCTGCTGGACCCTAAAGTCATCGCCCCGATCAGTGATTTCCTCGGGTACCCCAACGCCAACAAGGATTCGATCGCGCTGATCAACAAGGACATCACCGGCAACCCGAACCTGACCCCGACCAGCGAAGCCCTGAAAACCCTTTACGTCGTGCAACCGCTGCCACAGAAACTTGAGCGGGTGCGTACTCGGGTGTGGACCAGTATCAAGTCCGACAAATAACCCCTCGCTCCACACCGTCGGCGAAACGACGGTGTGCGCGGAGCTTCGCTGGCCAGAGCGACAGCTATGTGCTGCCCAGGCCTGAATCAAGCAGCTCGCGCACCCGATGGCCCAGATCGTTGAGGCTGAACGGCTTGGGCAATACCTGGGTGGACGCATCCACCGTGACCAGGCGCGAACCTGCGGCAAAACCGGTAATGAACAGCACATTGAGCGACGGGTATAGCCCCCTGAATTCCGCAGCCAGGCTGACTCCGTTCATCACGCCTGGCAAACCTATATCCGTCAGCAACAAGTCCAGATGGTCGAGTTTTTCCGCCTGCTTGATGGCTGACACGCTGTCCACGGCTTCGATCACGCGATAGCCCATCTCGCTCAGAAACTCCGAGACCATCTGCCGGATGGCTTTTTCGTCGTCCACCAGCAGGATGACTTCGTTGTGGGCAGCCCGTAGCGTGGAATGCGCTTCGCTGGCTTTTTCGGCTATGCCCCGGCAGCGAACGGTCTACCGGGAAGTACATGGTGACGGTCGTACCGACCCCGAGGCTGCTGTGGACCTTGATCTGGCCCCCGGATTGCTGGGTGAAGCCATAGATCATCGACAGGCCCAGGCCGGTGCCTTCACCTATTTTCTTGGTGGTGAAGAAAGGGTCGAAGATGCGCGAGAGGATATCCGGGCTGATACCCGTACCCGAATCGGTGACCGAAATGCTGACATAGGTCCCCTGGGGCATATTCCTGTCAGCGGACGCTGCCGCATCAATGGTGCAGCGATCAACCATCAAGTTCAAAGTGCCGCCGTCGGGCATCGCATCCCGGGCATTGATGGCGAGGTTGAGCAGGGCATTTTCCAGCTGGTTGAGGTCGCAGCGGATGCGGTCGCTCGCTCTGAACGAGCACTCGACGACAATGCTGGGCCCCACCGTACGCCTGATCATTTCTTCCAGGCCCGCGACGACGGTGCGCGGTTCGAGCAGCTCGGGCTCCAGTGATTGTTGTCTGGAAAACGCCAGCAGCCGCTGAGTCAGGGCGGCCGCCCTGGAGGCGGAAGTCATGGCGACTGAGTTGTAGCGGGTGAGCTGATTGTGCTGCCCGGCGTCGATGCGGCGCTGCATCAACTCAAGGCTGCCAATGATCCCGGCCAACAGGTTGTTGAAGTCGTGGGCGATGCCGCCGGTCAGCTGGCCGACTGCTTCCATTTTCTGACTTTGCCGAAGCTTGGATTCTGCCATGGCCCGCTCGTGCTGTTCGGCCTCAAGCTGCGCGGTGCGCTGGGCGATTCGGTCTTCCAGCAAATCGTTCCAGTCGCGCAGCGCTGAGCTCAAGTTGCACCCGGTCATCGACGTTCTCCAGGGTGCCATACCATTGCTCGCTGTGCCCGCCAGCGTCGAGGCTGCACAAGGCGCGCACCCTGAACCAGGGTAGCTCGCCATCGTGCTTGCGCAATCGGACGTGCAGATCGAAAGGTTCCAGGGTCGCCAGCGAATGATCCCAGCCTTGCGCCAGGGATTGGCGATCATCAGGGTGGGCGGCTTGGGTCCACTCCCGACCCAGCGTTTGCGCCGGGTTCAGCCCGGTGTATTCGTACCAGCGCTGATCGATGGAAATCAGCGCGCCTTGACTGTCGGCGCTCCAGGGCCACAACGGATTGAGCTCTGCGGCGATGCGGTAATGCTTCTCGCTTTCGCGCAGTTTTTCTTCGGTGGACCGCATGACCTGCAAGGTATTGAAGCGCTTGAGGACCGCCCCCAGCAGATTGCTGTAGACCCGCAGGAAATCAATGTCACTGTCGGTAAATTCACGAGGGCAGCGGCTGTCGACTTCGAAAATCCCGAACGGACGCTGCTCGGTGGCACCGTACACCAGCACGTTGACAAACGCTTGCACGCCATTCCTGATCTGGAAGTCGTGGTAGCGGAAGCGAGTTTCGGTGGCGACATCCACCGAGATCACCGGCAGATCGGTGTCCAGGGAGTAGCGCTCCGGGCTGCCTTCACAGGCTTGCACCTGGACCTTGCCCACGACATCCGGCGTCCAGCCAATCCCGTTGCGCACCAGGAAAGTGATGCCGTCTTCACGCAGCAACATAAACTTGGCGAGATTGGTTTCCAGCGCCTCACCCACCAGGCGACAGGCCTCGTCGAGGATGTGCTCAAGATCGTCCGACACCAGGGCCAGCTCGCCAAATTCGGCAAGCACCTTGCGCTGGCGCAGCAGTGTGTCCTCGATGTCCATGGGTGTACCCACTCAGGTTTTAATATCCGAGGGGTAGGGCGGCGGGTAGGTTCAACCGGTTTGATCGAAGGCTCGGGGTTTTGCTTGCGCAGCAAGGCCGCGGCCGAACTTACAGCCAGGTATCTGCCAGACGCCGGTCCAGCTCCTCCAGATCTGCCATGCCCAATACACGCGTGGTGTTCAGGCCGCGCAGGTAGCCGCGCAGCTGGTTGGCAGTGTCCCGCGCCAGCTCCGGGCTCGGCGCAGGCTCGCTCAATAACACGCTTTCGTACTCCACCAGATATTCGGCCACCCGTTCACGGTACTGGGGCAAGACGGCGTCGCGGATAAAGTCAAAAGTTCTCAAATAGAGACCCTCATCGATCTTGTTAGCTGGCATGCCTGCCGGGCCGGCGGGCAACTATTGCTAGAAGTAATAGTGAACATCACCAAAGGCAAGTTCTACTTTGCTGACAATACCCGGAAAATCACCATCATCGAACAGGGCGATGCCGTTCAACTGCTGAATCGCCCAATTTTTTCAGGATGAGATTGATGCGTGCTCTTTTTGTTTTTGCCATGGCGTTTGCCTCGTTGCTGCTGGCCGGTTGTGCCTCCGCGCCGAACGATCCGACCATGACCTTGCAAACCAGCAAGACTCCGGCCCAGTACGCTGACTGCGTCGTACCCAAGTTGCAGGGCAGTGCGTTGCATCCGACCGTTTCCCAGACACAGCGCAGCTACCGGATCGTGGTGCCGAGCAAAATCTCGGCGGACAACGTGCTGGAAGCCTACAAGGCCGGCCACGGCGGCAAAGTGTTCATCTATGAGCGGCACTTGCTGGCGTCGAATTTACTGCCTTCCAGTTTTGAACGTGCAGCACAGGACTGCATCTAAGGTTTACTACAGAGCTCCTTTGGTTGGCCGCAACCAACCAATTTTTAACCCCGCACCTCATTCGGTTGCGGGGTTTTTTTGTGCTTCAGTTACCCCGGTAGGTCGAAAACCCGTAAGGACTGAGCAGCAGGGGGATGTGGTAGTGAGGAACGGTGCCATCCACCTCGAAAATCACCGGTACTTCCGGGAAGAAACTGGCCACTTTGTGCGCCTTGAACCACTCGCCAGTCTTGAAGGTGACGCGGTACGTGCCTTTCTCCAGGTTCTGGCCTTCCGGATACAAACCGGTAACCCGACCCTGTTCGTTGGTCGCGGCGCTGTTGAGCATGTCCCAGTTCTTGCCGTCCTGTTTTTCCAGCGTGACGTTGACCCCGGGGAGGGCAGGCCATCCTGCAAGTTGAGTACGTGGACGCTCAGCGGGTTGGCTGCCGCTGATGCCAGGGTCGACAAGG
This sequence comes from Pseudomonas sp. TH10, assembly GCF_016651255.1. Taxonomy (GTDB): domain Bacteria; phylum Pseudomonadota; class Gammaproteobacteria; order Pseudomonadales; family Pseudomonadaceae; genus Aquipseudomonas. The sequence goes on along the minus strand of NZ_JAEKEG010000153.1, from coordinate 6,755 downwards.
CGCTCAATACGACGCCGGCGAAGAGAGATTTCAATACAGTCATGGTGATTTCCTTAGTTTTTAACAGCAGGGAGGACTTGGTTGATAGCAGCCAGTGCACAGCCTTCATCGAATGCAGCGCCACCGGCGCCGGCCACTCCGATGGCGCCGATCACCTGGCCCTCGAACTGCAACGGCACGCCCCCACCCAGCAGTAACAATTCACCCAAGGTGTTGAGGTTTTCTCCATCCGGGGTGCTGCGAGCGCGTTCGGCGAGAAGGCGCGTCGAGGTCTTGGTCGATAGCGCGGTGTAGGCTTTGCGTTGAGCGGCCAGCGTGTTGTGCGGGCCGACGTTGTCGTCGCGCTGCACGGCGACCAGGTTGCCGCCACGGTCGACGACGGCGGCAACGGCCGTGCGGCCATCGGCGTGGCAGGCGCCCAGCGTGGCATTGAGCAAGTCATTGGCCAGCGCCAGCGTCACGTCCATCCGCGGCACTGGCGCCTGGGCGGCGTGGACGAATGCAGGGCTCATGGCGAGAGTGATCAGCAATGAAGTCGATAGGCCGGTACGCATGCTTGTTCCTTGATCGGGGCGGGTTAAGTCATTGGTCGCCATGATGCCCGGCCCGTCCGCTCAGGATGATTGCCCGATCATTACCAATATGTAATGTGAGAACCGCGCGAAGCGGGCTAGCCTATGCGCCAGTCCTGGAGGAAAAAATGCGTATCCTGGTGGTTGAAGACGAAGCGAAGACGGCGGATTACCTGCGCAAGGCCCTGACTGAGTCGGGCTATGTGGTCGAGATCGCCCTGAACGGGCTGGACGGCCAGCACCTGGCTCAGGAGAGCGAGTTCGACCTGATCATCCTCGACGTCATGCTGCCCGGCCTGGATGGCTGGCAATTGCTGCAGATCATCCGGCGCAAATGGCAGACCCCGGTACTGTTCCTGACGGCCCGGGATTCGGTGGACGATCGGGTCAAAGGGCTGGAACTGGGTGCTGACGATTACCTGGTCAAACCTTTCTCTTATGCCGAATTGCTGGCCCGGGTGCGCACCCTGCTGCGCCGCGGCCCACCGCGTGAGGTCGAACATTTCGTGGTCGGCGACCTGAGCCTGGATCTGCTGCGGCGCAAGGTCACCCGCGGCGGGGAGCGCCTGATCCTGACCAACAAGGAGTTCGCCCTGCTGCACTTGCTGCTCAGTCGGGAAGGGGAGGTATTGTCCCGTTCGCTGATCGCCTCGCAGATCTGGCAGATGAACTTCGACAGTGACACCAACGTGGTCGACGTCGCGATCCGTCGCTTGCGGGCGAAGGTGGATGATCCTTACCCGCTCAAGTTGATCCACACCGTGCGCGGTATTGGCTACATGCTCGAGGTGCAATCCTGAACCTGTTCCCGCGCGCCCTCAGCCTGCGCCTGGCGGTGATGTTCGCGCTCGTCAGCGCACTGTTGCTGGGCGCGATCGGCTTTTACCTGTATCAGTCCCTGGAGCGGGAGATCGCCTGGCGCGATGACCAGGCCTTGCTCGGTCGCCTCGAGCGCATGCAGGCGTTGATCAACGACAGCGACAGCGTCGAGCAATTGCGCAGTCGGCCCAAGCTCTACGAGAACATGCTGGGCAATCGCGACAACCTGCTGTGGATCCTCGATGAAAGCGGCCAGGTGCTGATCGAAATCAACCCGGCACAGATGAACCTGCCAAGGTTGCCAGCCACCCCCAGGCGCTCGTTGCTGACGCAGATGCGTCAGAACCCGTGCGTCTTGCCTGGAAGGATGTCACCCAGGGCGACCGCCGTCTCACCCTGATCGCCGGCAAGTTGCTTGGTGAGCGAGAGCAGATGCTGGCGGCCTATCGATTCAAGCTCTGGCTGGCCATGTCGGTCGGTGCGCTGCTGGCTTTTGTGCTGGGCTGGTGGGTCAGCCAGCGTGGTTTGCGACCGGTGCGCCTGTTGGCCAGGCGTGCTGCCGGGATCGATGTGCAGCACCTGCATTTGCGCCTGGATGAGTTCAGTGAACTCAGTGAGCTGCAGGCGCTGAGCCATGCACTCAACCAGATGCTCGCACGACTGGAAGACGGCTTTGCCCAGCTGTCGCGTTTTTCCGAAGACCTGGCCCATGAGATGCGCACGCCGCTGAGCAACCTGATGGGCCATACCCAGCAGAACACTGCGGCACAGTCGTTCAATCGAGGATTACCAAAACCTGCTGGTATCCAATCAGGAAGAATACGAGCGTCTGGCGCGAATGATCGACAGCATGCTGTTTCTCGCCCGCACCGAGCAGTCCGACGCGGCGGTGAAAGCCGTTCAAATCGACTTGCACGAGCTGATCGAGCAGCTCTGTGATTACTTTGAAGGCGTGGCGCAGGAGCGCGAGGTAGGGCTGATCAACCAGGCCCATGATCAGTTGCTGGCCGACCCCGGTCTGGTGCGCAGGGCACTGGCCAACCTGCTGGCCAATGCCCTGCGCTACGCGACGCCTGGCACGGCGGTGACGATCAGCAGCACCCTGCTGCAGGACCGCCTGGAGATCACGGTGCACAACCAGGGCGCGCCGATCGCTGCGGAACATCTGCCGAGATTGTTCGAACGGTTCTACCGGTGCGACCCGTCACGCAATCAGCCGGATGATTCCGGCGGGTTGGGCCTGGCCATCGTCCGGTCGATCATGCACCTGCATGACGGTTGGGTGAGCGTGGACAGTGACGAAACCGGCACGCGCTTTCGCCTGGGTTTTCCGCTCGCCGAGACTTGAGCGAATCACCCGGGACAGATGGTTTAATCAATTCGCGGATGCTGCTGCACCAGACGCTCGCGCTTGGCTTGCAGCTCGGCGATTTCGGCATCGAGGTCCTCGATCTTCTGCTCGATGTTGTCATGGTGCTCCTGCAGCAGCTCCCGTGCTTCTTCAAGGTCGGAAGCCGCTGGCGCCGCACCGCGTAGTGGTTTGTTGGCCGTTTCTTTCATCGTCACGCCCGTGACCAGGCCGACTACGGCGATCACCATCAGGTAATAGGCCGGCATGTACAGGTCGTTGGTGCTTTCCACCAACCAGGCGACGACAGTCGGGGTCAAACCGGCAATTAGCACCGAAATGTTGAAGGCCGCGGCCAAGGCGCTGTAGCGGATGTGCGTGGGGAACATTGCCGGCAAGGTCGAGGCCATCACGCCGATGAAGAAGTTCAGCAGCACGGCCAACATCAGCAAGCCTGCGAAGATCAGGCCGATCTTGCCGCTGTTGATCAGCATGAACGCCGGAATGGCCAGGATGAACAGGCCAACGCTGCCGCAGATGATGAAAGGACGACGCCCAATCTTGTCGCTGACCAGCCCGATCAGCGGCTGGACGAACAGCATGCCGACCATGATCGCGATGATGATCAATACACCGTGATTTTCGCTGTAGTGCAGGTTGTGCGTGAGGTAGCTCGGCATGTAGGTGAGCAGCATGTAGTAAGTGACGTTGGTCGCCGCGACCACGCCGATGCAAGTCAACAGGCTGCGCCAGTGCTTGGTGGCGACTTCCTTGAAAGACACCTTCGGCCCACGGGCCAGGCCGTCGCGATCGTCCTGCTCCAGCTGCTCTACATGCTGCTGGAACGCCGGAGTCTCTTCCAGCGCATGACGCAGATAGAGCCCGATCATGCCCAGGGGCAGGGCGAGGAAGAACGGCAGACGCCAGCCCCAGGCTTCGAACTGTTCTTCACCTATGATGGTGGAGATCAGCACGACCACCCCGGCACCGAGCACAAAACCGGCAATCGAGCCGAAGTCCAGCCAGCTGCCGAGGAAACCACGCTTGCGGTCTGGGGCGTATTCGGCGACGAAGATCGAAGCGCCAGTGTATTCCCTCCAACCGAGAAGCCCTGCGCCATTTTGGCCAGCAGCAGGAGGATCGGCGCCCAGATGCCAATCGAGGCATAGGACGGGATCAGCCCGATGGCGAAGGTGCTCAGCGACATGATCACAATGGTGGCGGCCAGGACTTTCTGCCGGCCGTACTTGTCGCCCAGGGTACCGAAGAACAAACCGCCCAGGGGCCGAATCAGGAAAGGCACGGAGAAGGTCGCCAGCGCGGCGATCATTTGCACGCCAGGATCGGCGCCGGGGAAAAATACCTTGCCGAGCACGTACGCGACAAACCCATAGACGCCGAAGTCGAACCATTCCATGGCGTTGCCCAGTGCGGCGGCAGTGATCGCCTTGCGCATCTTGGCGTCGTCGACAATGGTGATGTCTTTCAACCCGATTGGATTGACGTTTTTCTCAGATGATTGCATGCGAGCCACTCTGTACCTGATCAGTCTTGATGCAAGCCACCAGCCCGGTATAGCCGGGTCTAGAGGGGTTGCCTTGGCCATGCCATCTTTTTGATGGCATGGCCTCTTGCTGTTCAGATACATAAGGACACTAAATAATTCACCACTCGCTGGTATTTTTTGGCTTTGCCCAAAGTGGCAGGATCTTCGCCAAGCTGGAACTGTGCGAACTAAAAGCTGACCTGGCGGTCAGGATGGTTTGCAGCACTTCTTTCATTCCGAGGATCGATCATGCGCAATTTCACGGTTCAATACCTGTTCAACGGCGAGCTCCGCTCCCACCTGTTCGAGCTCAAGCAAGAGCAACTACCCGCTCATGAGGCCGCCCTGCATCTGTTGGAGTTACATTATGGGGACGCGGAAAACGGCCTGATCATGCCCCCGGCTGACGCATCGCCGGAGGAAATTGTGCAACAAGCTGAGGTGGTAGGCTTGACGCAGATTAAGGTGCTCAATTGAGTGCAATCGCATTCCCCTTGGGAATGCACGCAACACGCGCCAGCGAGTACGCCACGCAGAGCCGTATTGCGTTAGCCGGCTACGACGCTTGCCACGACTGGGCGCTTGCCTGCTTGCGGCCGCCTTGGGTAGCGGGCTATCGGCGAGAGTTTTAGTTATGGGTGCTGGCGGTACTGCGCAGGAAATTGTCGCGAGGGCGGAGGGCGAACCGCTGCACAAATGTTCTAAACACGCCTCTGCCAGGCGCGCTAAGTTAAACGCCCGCGCTATCTCAATTCCCTGGAGCCAATTCGTGAACAAACGCAACTGGATCAAGCTGTCCCAGGATGCCGACACCGGGATTGAGTCGATTCGCGCGCATTTCCAGGGGCATGCCTATGATCCGCACTGGCACGACAGTTTTCTGGTCGGGGTCACAGAGCAGGGAGTGCAGCAGTTCAATTGTCGGCGCGCCCGGCACTACAGCACGCCGGGCAAAGTCTTCCTGCTCGAACCCGGGGAGATTCACGATGGGCATGCACCGACCGAGGAGGGGTTTACGTACTCCACGCTGTACCTTGATCCGCTGTGGCTGGAGCGTGAATTGCTCGCGCTGTTCGAGCACGCGCCGAGCAACAGTCTGCCGGGCTTTGCCGACACCTTGAGCCAGGATCCGCGCCTGGCGAAAGCCGTTGCCTTGGCCTTCCACGCGCTCCATGAGGGTGACCTGCGCATGGCGCGACAGGCCGCCGTCGACTCCTTGCTGGCCGCGCTGACCGAACACCTGCAGTGGCGCAAGCATCAGGCCCTTGACCCGCGCCTGCCGCTGGTGGCTCAAGTGGCGCGGGATTATCTGCATGCCCATGCCTATGAGGATATTGGGCTGGACGATCTGGCGCGGGCCTGTGGGGTGGATCGTTTTCGGCTGAGCCGGGCTTTCAAGGCCGCCTTCGGGTTGGCGCCCCACGCTTACCTGATCCAGCTGCGCCTGGCCAAGGCGCGCCAGCTGCTGGCCAACGGTGATTCGCCGGTCCAGGTGGCCAGTGCGCTTGGCTTCGCCGATCAAAGCCATTTAGGCCGCTGGTTCCGACGCGCCTACCAGCTTACGCCTGCGGACTATCGCAAGCGCTGCTCAAACCTTCCAGACTGACCACGGCGAATTCGCGACCATGACCTCCTGATCCTCCAAAGAGTTTGCGTCATGGAATCATTGCTGCCTTTCCTGCTGTTTGCATTCGTCGCCTCTATTACTCCAGGGCCGACCAATATCCTGGTTTTAAGTCACAGCTCGCGGCGCGGGCTGGGTGCGACGCTGCCCATCATTTTTGCCGCCTGCGTGGCGGCGGCGCTGATTGTGCTGGCGGTGGGGCTTGGTGTCGGCGAGACGCTGCTGCAATTTCCGCGAGTGCAGCAAGCCATGGCCTGGGGCGGAGTGCTCTGGTTGAGCTGGCTGGCCTGGCAGATCTTGCAAAGCGCGCCGCCGTCCCTGGACGCGCCGACCCGGACGCATGAGGGGCTTGGCGTGATGAGTGCCGCGACCTTGCAACTGGTCAATCCCAAGGTCTGGATGATGGCCGTTGCGGTGATCAGCGTATTTGCCGGGGGCGGCGACAAGACCTTGAGGGTGCTGGTGTTGTCACTGGCATTTTTGCTGGTGTCCTTGCCTTGCATGACCCTGTGGGCCTTACTCGGCTTGGGTAGCGCCCGGGCTTTTAGTTCGCCCCGGGCGTTCAGGGGTATGAATACGGCATTGGCTTTGTTGTTGCTGGTGTCGGCGTGGTTGACGGTGTTGGTGTAGGTCGTGCTTGCCGGCAATTGCGGTTGTTCTGACATATCAATGCTGGATGCGCCGACGCCTTCGCGGGCAAGCCCGCTCCCACAGGGGATTTGCGGTGTGGGCCAAATCTTCGTCTCACAGGAATTGCTGTGGGAGTGAGCCTGATCGCGATTAGGGCAGGCCGCCACGAAAACCGGATCAGTGTCCCGACGACTGCGCCGCCCAGTGCTTCATCTC